>CAYRAR010000012.1:0-21989 GCA_964422255.1 uncultured Thermodesulfobacteriota bacterium
TCTGGACAGAACCGAGGTTTTCCACCGCATCGGCCAGGGCGCCGAACCGCTCCTTCCCCAACGGCGACTTCTCCAGCTCCCTATGGGTCGTAAGGGCCCCTATCCTCAGACCACCGTCTTCCTCCCTGATATAGCTCAGTCCCTCTATCCCCCGTAAGGATATGAGCACCTGGGGGGCGTATTTCTTCTGCCTGATGCCTACCATCACGTCCGTCCCACCGGCGATAAGCTTGGCCTGTCCTCCGTACTGCTTCAGCAGTCCTATCGCTTCTTCCAGGGAGGACGGCTTCAGGTAATCGTAGCGTATCATCTCTTCCCCTCCTACTCCCTGTAATCGAAAACCCTTTTGGACTTGCGCTCAGAACGGGGCAGGGATCCGTAATCGACCACCTGGACCTTACAGCTCACCAGGATTTTGTTCTTTATCTCCCCCTCGATCCTGGAAGCCACCTCTTTGTCCCTGGAGGGATCGCCCCCTCGCTCCCTCTCCACCTTTATCGTCATATAATCCCTTCCGTCCTTACCCCGTTCAAGGATTATCTGATATTCACTTCCCACCTCAGGGATGCCCGAAAGGATCTCATCTATCTGGCTGGGGTAGATATTGACTGCCCGGAAGATGAACATGTCGTCCGAGCGCCCGAGGATCCTGTCGTGCATGGGGAATATGCTTCTGCAGGAACAGCGATGAGGTATGAGCCGGGTGAGGTCTCGGGTCCGGTAGCGGATTAAGGGAACAGCCTCCTTCTTCAGGGTGGTCACCACCATCTCCCCCACCTCCCCAGGGGGGACCGGCTCCAAGGTTTCCGGGTCAAGGAGCTCCAGGATATAGTAGTCGGCCCAGTAGTGGATTCCCTCGTGTTTGGGACAATCTATCCCGGCTCCCGGGCCGTAGAGTTCGGTGAGACCGGTGATGTCGAAGATCTCCTCAACGCCCAGAAGCTCCTTGATCTTTCTGCGCATCGCGTCAGAGGAGCGCTCGGAACCAAGGATTACCTTCTTCAGGTTGATCTTCCCCCGCAACCCCCTCCTTTCCACCTCCTCGGCCATAAGCAGGGCCATGGAGGCAGTGCAGCAGAGGACCGTCGACTGGAAGTCCTCCAGGAACTGGCACTGCATATCTAAGTTCCCTGGCCCGACCGGGATGGCCATAGCCCCAAGGCGCTCGCAGGCAAGCTGAAACCCCACCCCGGCAGTCCACACTCCGTAACCCACCGCGATCTGGACTCGATCCTCAGGGGTCACGCCCACCATCTCATAGCAGCGAGCGAACATATCGGCCCAATCGTCTATGTCCTTCTGGGTGTAGCAGAGGACCTTTCGTTTCCCGGTGGTGCCCGATGAAGCGTGGATGCGGACGATCCGCTCAAAGGGAACCGCCCTCAGCGGAAAGGGATATCCGGCGCGGAGGTCATCGGCGGTGGTGAAGGGAAGGCGCTTTATGTCCTCGAGGGTCTTTATGTCCTCGGGCTTCACCCCCGCCTCATCGAGCTTCTTCCGGTAGAACTCGGAGCCTTCATAGGCGTGTTTTACCGTCCACTGAAGGCCCCGAAGCTGGATCTCCTTGAGCTCCTCCTCGGATTCGATATCGGGGAAAAAGGTCTTTCTTTCCATCTCACCCCTCCTTCGCAAATTCTCCTGCCCTTTGGACGACTTTTCTGAAGTCGCCCAGGATGTCCTTCCTCGCAAGGGCTTGAGAAAATTCTTCAAGCCATCTCTCAATGTAATTCAGATCCAATCTTTCTCCCTGGATGATGAGGTCCTCCGCACTGCAGACCTTCACCCTTTTCCCTTCTTCGATCTCGTAATCCACCGCTCGTCGGATGACCTCTTCCTCGTACCCGGGGAGTCCAAAGGAGATATCCACATCACATCCCTTTTTGCTCTTCACGAGCAGAACCCGATGCTTCAGGGCGAACTCCTTTGCATCGGTCATTCGAGGCGTAAAATGGGATAAAATCTCACCGATCATCTCCGACTCCTCTCCTGGGGGGACGAGGACTGTCACATCCACATCTTGGGTGAAACGCGGCTCCCCCCAGACCCCCACCGCTATCCCTCCGATGATCGCATAGGGGATCCCCTTGGCCGAAAAGAACTGATGGAGCTCCCATGCCGCATCAAACTGGAGGTTCACCTTTTGCTCTCAGGTGCCTTGAGAGAAGATCGAGCCTCCTTCTCCTTTCAAGGAGGTAAAAGATCTTCTTTCGCTGGAGCTTTTCCCTCTCCTCTCTTGAGATCCTCTCCCCGGCTTCACAGAGTTCATCGTATATTCGGCGAGCCCGCTCCTCGGTGAGCTGAAGGAGTCTCCTTCGCTTCTCCTCTCTGATCCGCCTTTCGGCCTCCCTCTGGCCCTCAAGAAATCGCAGAAGATCCTCTTTCTTAACCTTACCTGCCACTCCTTATCCTCTCTGTGGCCTGATAATCTATCTCGAAGGTCTCGGGATCTATCACCACCCCGTAATCCTCCCGGGCCCGCTCTACGCTCACATACCCGTAGATCACGTCCCGCCTCACCAGTTCAGGGTCCCTCTCAAAGGGGTCTCCATACCCCCCTCCTCCGGCGCTGTAGAAGGCCACCACGTCCCCGGGTTTGCAGAAGGTAAGGCCGCTCGGGTCCCCCGGCTCTTCGTTCACCAGGAACTGGGCCTTTGCCCCCGGCTTTCCGCCGAATATCCCCTCTGGCGGATACTTGAAACGGCCGGCCTGGATGGCTATGGTCACAGGGGGCTGGGGTGCATACTCGTCGTCCGGGACCCTGATCACCATCTTTCTGCCTAACCCACCCCGCATCCTTCCAGGGCCGCCGCTATCGGGCACAAGCTCCCGGGCCTCTACCAGCAGCGGGGTGTCGCTCTCGAATATTTCCACCGGGGTGTTCGCCCCATTGGCGGGGAAGATGGCGCAGTGGTGACCGTCCATCTTGCTGTTTGCCCCCATCCCGCCCCCGCGGATGATCATGGTGAGCCAGGGGCGGCCATCATGTCTGCGCCCGTAAAATATGTTGGTCTGGGCAGGGGTGCCACCACAGGGGGCCATAATCCTGTCGGGGATGGCGGAGGCCAGGGCCCTGAAGACCATCTCGGTCATGAAATGGCCAATCTGCATGCGGGCCGCCACCGCTGCGGGGAACTTGCAGTTGACCACACAGCCCTCGGGAGCGGTAACCTTCACAGGCCGGGTCGATCCTTCGTTTATGGGGATATCGGGGTCCATGGCGCTCTTTATGGCCATGAAGACATAGGCGTAAGTGAAATTATAGACTACATTCCCTCCCCAGTTGACCTGAGGGGACGTGCCGGTGAAGTCCACATTGATATCACTCCCCTTCACCTCGACCTTGAGGCGCACGGTGATGTCCTCCCTGCCCCCTGCTCCCTCGATCACCCCTTCGTAGGGATAGACCCCATCAGGGATCCTGGAGATCGCCTCCCTCATGCTCCGCTCGGTCCTCTCGATGATCTCTTCAGCCAGGTCATCGAGGGTATCGAGCCCCTCCTCCTTCATCATCTCCAGGATCTTCTGGGAGCAAACATGGTTGGCTGCCACCTGGGAGCGAATATCACCCACCACCTGCTCAGGGGTCCGCACGTTCCACCGGATCATTTCCATGACGGACTCGTTGAGCTTTCCCGCTTCGTAAAGTTTTATCGGAGGAATGAAAAGCCCTTCCTCGTATACCTCCCGGTTGTCCGAGGAAACCCGACCGCCGATATCGGAGTGGTGAAAGACGCAGGCGGTAAAGGCCACGAGCTCCCCTTTGTAGAAGATGGGACTCAGCACGCAGATATCATTCAGGTGCCCTGCCAGGAGCCAGGGATCGTTCACGATGATCACATCCCCTGGCCGGTATTCCTCCAAGGGGAAATGGTGGATGATCTTCTTGACCCCTAAGGACATCGCCCCAGCCTGCCCCGGGGTGCAGAAGGTCCCCTGAGCCAGTTCCCGACCATGGCGATCAGTGAACATGCAGGTGTAGTCATGGGCATCCCGCAGAAGGCTTGAGAAGGCGGTGCGGGCCACCGAGGCATCGGCCTCATCCACGATGGAGATCAGCCTCCTCCAGAGGATCTCCAGGGTTATGGGATCGAACTTCCTCGCCATCTTCCTACCCCCTGAACTCTATCCAGACAAACCCGTATTCATCCACCCTCGCCCTTGCATCCTCCCCGATGACGATCGTCGACTCCCTCTCCTCCACTATCGCCGGCCCCTCTATCTCTGCCCCGGGAAAGAGCTTGTAGCGGTCGTAGACCTTGAAGGGTATAAAGTCGCGCTTTATGAGGGAGAAGGCGGGACGGGAGCCCTTAAGGGCCTCCTGGAGCGATCCCTCCTCCCGGATCTTCGGGATCCTGAAGGGGCGATCCGGGAGCCTGGCCCTCAGCCTGAAGGTCACGAACTCCACCGGGGTCTCGGGATATGTTCGGCCATAGAGGCGCTCGTAGTGCTCATCGAAGAGCCTCCTTATCTCCTCCTTCTTCCACTCGGTGAAAGGTCTCCTCTCGATGGGGACGTTGGTCTCTGCCCCTTGCCCCACGAACCTCATATCGAGGGAACGCTCAAAGATCACCGTGTCGCTATCCCTCGCCCCCCTCAGGGTCGCGGCCCCCTCTGCCTCCAGTTCCTGGAAGATCTTCTCGATGGCAGCAAAGTCGGCCTCATCCAAGCTCACCTTATGGCTCCTCGCGAGGTCGAAGGACATCGGTGCGGTGAAGAAACCCAGGGCCGATCCCACCCCGGCCAGGGGCGGGACCAGGATCCTCGGAGCGCCGATCTTTTTGGCCAGCCCATAGGCATGGACAGGGCCTGCCCCACCGAAGGCGGCGATGGTGACGATGCTCGGGTTTCCGCCCTTCTCCGCGATGTGGGTCTTGGCCGCAGCCCCCATCGTCTCGTTTATCAGGTCATGGATCCCGAAGGCCGCCTCCACCAAGCTCGTCCCCAGAGGCTTTGCGATCCGCTCCTCGATCGCCCGCATGGCGGCTTCCTTGTCGAGCTTCATCGCCCCTCCCAGGAAGTAGTCAGGGTCAAGGTAACCGAGCACGAGATCGGCATCGGTCACGGTGGGTTCCTCGCCACCCAAGCGGTAGCAGACAGGACCGGGGTCGGCCCCGGCGCTCTCGGGTCCCACCTTGAGAAGGCCCATCTTGCTGATTCTGGCGATGCTTCCGCCCCCCGCACCGATCTCCATCAGGTCCACCACGGGGACCTGGATCGGCAGGCCCGATCCTTTCTTGAACCTCTGCACCCGCCCCACCTCGAAGGTGGAGACCAATCCGGCCTGCCCCTTCTGGATGAGGCAGCTTTTGGCCGTCGTCCCCCCCATATCGAAGGCGAAGATGTCGGGGATGCCGAACATCTTCCCGTAGTACTGGGCGGCGATGACCGCTGCGGTGGGACCGGACTCGATTATCCTCACAGGGAACTCCCTGGCGGTATCGACTGAAGTGATTCCGCCGCTTGAGAGCATGATGAAGAGGCGACCCCCAAAGCCCAAGTTCTTCAGACGGTCCTGAAGTTTCTTAAGATACCGAGCGGTTATCGGTTTCACATAGGCGTTGGCCACCGTGGTGGAGGTCCTTTCGTATTCCCTTATCTGCGGAAGGACGTCGTAGGAGATGGAGAGAAAGAGATCCGGGGCCTCCCGGGTGACGATCTCCTTTATCTTCAGCTCATGCACGGGGTTCTCAAAGGAGTTGATAAGACAGACGGCCAGAGACTCTATCCCCTCATCGAGCAACCTCCCCAGCACCTCCCTCACCTCATCTTCCCTGAGGGGCTTGAGCACCCGCCCGTCGCTGTAAACCCTCTCGTCCACCTCCATCCTCAGCGGCCTGGGGACCAGAGGTTCTGGGTACTCGGCGAAGATGTCATAGGCGTCGTAGCGGAGCTCCCTTCCCAGCTCCAGTACGTCCTTGAATCCCTTGGTGGTTATAAGACCCGTCTTTGCCCCCTTCCTCTCGATGATGGCATTGATCACCAGGGTGGTCCCGTGGATCACCTCCCTGAGGTGGGACATGAAGTCTCCCCTTTCGAGCAACTGCTTTATCCCCTCCTCCACCGCCTCCGAGGGGTCTGCGGGGGTGGTGAGGCACTTGTTTATCCTGATCTCCCCTGTCTCGTCATCCACGAGCACGAAATCGGTGAAGGTCCCTCCGATGTCGCAGCCCAGCCGATACGATCCCATCCTCAACCTCCTCCTTCAGAAGATCGAGGGTTCCTTGAACTCGCCGAAGACCTCTTTGAAGACCTTGGTCATCTCCCCCACGGTGGCGTAGGCCTTTACCGCTTCAAGGAGGTAGGGCATCACGTTTTTGCCCTCCCGGGCGGCCGCCTCCAGATCCCTCAACTTCTGCACCACCTCCCTGTTGTTCCTTACCCTCCTTACCTCATTCAACGCCTTTATCTGTTCCTCGGCGGTGCGGGGGTCGTATTCATGAAGCTCCACCTCTCCTTCTTCGCCCAGGGGGCCGGGGTCGGTGTATTTGTTGACCCCCACCTTTATGTACTCCCCCCTCTCAAGCCCCTTCTGCCACTCGTAGGCCTGCCGCGCCACCTTCCGCTGGACATACCCTGAGGCCACCGCCTGCTTCATTCCCCCGACCCTGTCTATCTCCTCCATCTCCTCGAGGATCTTTTCCTCCATCTGCTTGGTGAGGGTCTCGATGAAGTAGGAGCCGGCAAGGGGGTCCACCGTATCCCTCAGGCCCACCTCATCCATCAGCAGCTGAAGCGTCCTCAGGGATATGAGGGCGGAGTAAGGGGTGGGGATGGTGTAGGCCTCATCGTAGGAGCACAGCGCCGTGGTCTGGGCTCCTCCCAGGGCTGCAGCCAGGGCATAGTAGGCCCCCCGGACCACGTTGATTATCGGCTGTTCCTTGGTGAGGCCGGAACCGCCGCCCCCGAAGAGCCCTCTTAGGAACATGCTCCTCTTCTCCTTCGCCCCCCACTTCTCCTTCAACATCCTCGCCCAGATCTTACGGGCAGCCCGGAACTTCGCCACCTGCTCCCAGAGGTTCCCATAGATGTTGAAGTTGAAGGTTATCCCCCGGGCGAACTGGTCTATGTGGTACCCCCTCTTCACCACCTCCTCGATGTAGGTGTTGGCGATCTGAAAGGCATAGGCTATCTCCTGGGCAGGGGTTGCCCCTGATTCCCGGATGTGGTAGCCGCACACGCTCACCGGGTTGGTCCGGGGCATGGCGGTGATGGAGTACTCCATCGTGTCGCCGATGAGCTTTACCGCCGGATCGACGGGGAAGATCCACATCCCCCTCCCGATCATCTCCTTGAGGATATCGTTCTGGGGGGTGGCACTGATCCTGTCGGCAGGATAGCCGAATTTCTCTGCCACCGCCTGATACATGGCGAGCATGATGGAGGCGACAGCGTTTATCGTCAGACCCGTCCCTATCCGGTCGAGGGCGATGTCCTTGAAGGCGATCTCAAAGTCCCTGAGGCTATCTACGGCCATCCCCACGCGGCCCACCTCCCCCCCGGCCAAGGGGTCGTCGGAATCGAGCCCCATCTGGGTGGGGAGGTCAAAGGCCACGTTCAGCCCCGTCTGCCCCTGCGAGATCATCAGTTTGAACCGCTGGTTGGTCTCCTCAGGGGTCCCGAACCCTGTGTACTGGCGGGTCGTCCACTCCCGGGTCCTATAACCCTGGGGGTGGATCGAGCGGGTGAAGGGATACTCTCCGGGCTCCCCTAAGTCCTTCTCGTAATCGAAGCCCACCTCCTCCAGGTCCTTCGGGCCGTAATGGGGCTTTACCCTTATTCCTGACTGGAGGATCACCTCCAGGACCCTGTCCTTTTCATCCTTTATGTACTTGGCCACACCCATCCTCTCAGCTCCTCTTGGGGGCGTTTTCCCGGATGAAGTTCACTATCTCCTCCAAGGGGGTCCCTCCGGGAAAGACCCCCTTTACCCCCATCTCCTTCAGCTTTGGGATGTCCCTGGAGGGGATCACCCCCCCCACTACGACCAGCACGTCGTCCAGTCCCTCCTCCCTGACCTTCTTCATCAGCTTCTCGCATATGGGCAGATGGGCCCCTGACATGATGCTCAGCCCAATCACGTCCACATCCTCCTGAATGGCCGTCTGGATGATCTGGTCTATCGTCTGGTGCAGGCCGGTGTATATCACCTCCATCCCCGCATCCTTTAAGGCATAGGAGACTATCTTAGCCCCCTTGTCATGGCCGTCAAGGCCTGGTTTGGCTACCAGTACCTTCGTCCTCCTGCCCATTTTTCCCTCCTATATCCTTCCTTTCTCTATCTCCTGCATGAGCTGTTCCTTCCCCCGATTTATGTGCTCCCTCACCATCCTCTCCACCTTCCTCGCATCCCCTGATCGCATCACCTCGAGCATCTCCCTGTGATCCTCGAGGCAGATCTGGGGCATCCCCTCTATGCCCAGGATGAAGACCCGGTACTTGTAGAAGAGGTCCCTCAGGTGGGTTATCAGCTCGTAAAGCTTCCGGTTGCCGCTCCCTCGATAAAGCACGTCGTGAAACTCGGTGTTGAGCTGAATGAGCCGGGAGATGTTTCCCTTCCTTAAAGCCTCCTCTGCCCTACTGAGGATGCCCTCCAGTTCCCTCAGGAGCCCCTCATCCTTCCTCTTCGTGGCCTGGGCCGCCGCATACCCCTCGAGCACCGCCCGCAATCCCAGGATTTCCTCCACTTCGTCCCGGGTATTGTCCTTGACCAGCGCCCCTCCATGGGGGATCTTCTCCACCAGGCCGTCCTGCTCAAGCCGGTAAAGGGCCTCTCTTATGGGCGTCCTGCTCACTCCGAGCTCCTTCGCCAGCCTCTGCTCCACGAGCCTCTCCCCCGGTTTTAGTTCCCCCCGGTGGATGGCCCTCTTCAGGCGTTCATAGACCCTTTCCCATAGGGGCTTTCTCTCGATTGCCCTTTTAGCCATAACGGTACTGGACACCGAACCCTCCGCGAGGGTAACTCCAGGAGAGGGCCCCCTCCGGACAGGCCACAAGGCAACTCCCGCACTCGAGACAGCCGGCATACTCCACGGTCAACTCCCCTGTATCCTCATTTATGGAGTAAAGCCCTCCAGGACAGATGGAGATGCAGATCTTCGCCTCGCATCCCTTACATTTCTCCTGGTCTATGAGGATGTGGGATTCCGAATCGTTCCTGAAGAAATCGAGGGCAAGTTTCTCCTCTAATTTCATTAGAGCCTCCTCAGACCCCAGAGATCCTTCCAGCCCTCAGGGGAGAGGGCCACGTCCATCATAGCTTGAAGGAGGGTCGTGGATAGCCGCTCCTTGGGTCCCTCCCCGATGTAAAAGAGCCTCTCGAGCAGGGAACATAAAAGCCCCGGATAGTGATCGTAAAGCCGAGGGTTCTCCAGGGCCTCCAGGGTTCCCTGGAAGGTCCTCATGTCCTTGGCGATGAAGCTCTTGGAGAGCAACTCTTGATAATGGGAGAGGGTCACCGAGGAAAAATCCCCTTTCTCCTTTGCCCTGAGGACAGCCCGGGCAGCGAGCACCCCGGAGACCAGGGCGAACTCCATCCCCCTCACCGTGATCCCCATGTTCAGGGCAAATCCTGCCGCATCCCCCACCACCAGGATCCCATCACCAAAGGGCCTCTTAAGGGGCCTTGCCCCCCCTTCGGGGATCAGATGGGCAGAGTACTCGACCACCTCCCCTCCCTCGATGTAGGGGGCCACTTCAGGCCTCCCCTTGAACTCCTCAAGGAGCTCAGGGACCTGAAAGGAGGGGCTGCGGCGGAAGGCCTCTATCCCCACCACCATCCCTAAGGAGACCGTATCCCTATTGGTGTAGAGGAACCCCCCTCCGAAGATCCCCTTGGTTATGGAGCCGAAAAAGAGATGGGCTGAACCCTCTCCCTTGGGGAGGGAGAACCTCCTCTCTATTTCCTCTTCCCCGAGCCTTATCACCTCCTTTACCCCCACGGCGGCATACCGGGGAGAGAGGGGATCTCTGAGTCCTGCCCGCTGGGCCATGAAGGAAAGCACCCCATCGGCTGCTATCACCACCCGGGCAGGGATCTCCTCCCCGTCGGCCACAACCCCCACCACCCTTCCGTCCTCCATGAGCAGATCGGTGACCCTCTTCTGGGGGACCACGAATCCCCCTGCTTCCCCTACTTTATCCCCGAGCCAGCGATCAAAGCGGGAGCGGAGGACGGTCCAGCTGTGATAGGGCCTCTGGCGAAAGAGATTGGAGGTGAAGCTGAGGCTTGCTGACCCCTCATCTCCCATCACGGTGATGACTTCCCTGGTTACCGGCCTCTCTAACGGGGCCTCCTCCCAGAGGTCGGGGAGGAAGGGGCGGACCGGATTGAGATAGAGCCTCCCTCCGGTCACGTTCTTGCTTCCGGGATGATCCCCCCGCTCCAGGATCAGGACCTGTACCCCTTCCTTGGCCAGGGTATAAGCGGCGGCAAGGCCCCCAAGCCCTCCGCCGACAACTACCGCCTCTAAAGCCTCGGTCACTTCCCCAGCTCCTTCTTCAGCTCCTCCTTGAGAAGCGGCATTACTTCAAAGAGATCGGCCACGAGGCCGTAGTCCGCATACTGGAAGATCGGCGCCATCGGGTCCTTGTTTATCGCCACCACTACCTTCGAGGTATCCATCCCCATCACATGATGGATCGCCCCGGAAAGCCCCACGGCGAAGTAAAGGTTGGGGGAGACGGTCTTTCCGCTCTTTCCCACCTGATCCTCATAGGGGCGCCATCCCGCATCCACCACCGCCCTGGTGGCACCGACCACCCCTCCCAGCACCTGGGCCAGCTCTTCAAGGAGGGAAAAGTTCTCGGGTCCCTTCAATCCCCTTCCCCCGCAGACGATCACATCGGCCTCGGTCAGATCTACCTTCTCCTTTGCCCTCCCCACCTCCTTCACCTTCACCCTCACCTTCTCAGGGGGGATATCCACCTCCTTGCGCACCACAGGGGCAGGGGTCTCCCTTCTTGAAGCAGGGGGGAAAGTGTGAGGTCGCACCAGGATGATCTGGGGGGTTCCCTCAAGGACCATCTCTACGAGGGCCTTCCCCCCATAGATGGGCCTTCTTACCATGACCCTGTCCCCCTCCTGGGGCTCCAAGGCCACAGCATCAACCGCGATCCCCACCCCGAGCCGTGCGGCGACCATCGGGAAGAGCTCCTTGGCCTGGAAGGTTGCCCCGGCCAAAAGGACCGAAGGGCGCTCCTGCTCAAGGAGGCCGAGGAGGGCCTCCCGGTAGGCGTCACCGTTGTAAAGGTCAAGGAGGGGAGAGGGAAGATAATAGACCTCGTCCGCATACTGGGCCAGCTCCTCCGCTGCCCCCTCATCTCCCCCCAGGAGCAGGGCCCTCACCCCTCCCTCCACCCTCTCCGAGAGCTCCTTCGCCTTCCCCAGGAGCTCAAAGACCACCTTCCTGAAGGCGCCTCCTTTATGTTCAGCGAATACCCATATTCCTGCCATCGGACACCTCCTCAGATCACCTTCGCCTCATCCCGGAGGAGCTCCACCAGCTCCTTCACCATCTCCTGAGGCTCCCCCTTGATGTACCTGACCGGGGGTCTCTTGGGCGGAGGGGTGTATCTGATGATCTTTCCCTTGGGGGCCACGGCCTGGGCATCAAGTCCCAGGTCCCCAGTACTCCACCTATTTATGGAGGCCTTCATCGCCTTCATCACCCCCATAACCGGGGGGACCCGGGGCTCGTTGAGCCCCTTCTGGGCAGTGAGCAGGGCAGGAAGGGGCACCTCTATCTCTTCCCTTCCCCCTTCCGTTTCCCTCTCCACCACTACTTTTCTCTCCTCCGGGTGGACCTCCACCTTGGTCACCACGCTTACCACCGGTATCCCCAGGAACTCCGCTACCATGGGCCCCACCGCCCCTGAGGAATCATCGAAGGCCTCCCGGCCACAGAGGATGAGGTCATAGCCTACCTTCTTGGCCGCCTCAGCCAGCACCTGTGCAGTAGATGCCTCATCCCCTCCTTCAAGGAGCGGGTCGTGGATCAGGATCGCCTCGTCAGCGCCCATCGCTATGGCGGTCCTTAAGACCTCAACCGACCGCTCAGGCCCGAGGGTTATGGCCGTTACCTTTCCCCCTACTTTCTCCTTGATCCTTAAGGCCTCCTCCACTGCCAGGGAGTCGAAGAAGTTAAGCCCGTAACGTTCCTCCACGTTCACTCCTCCCCCATCCCCCCTCACCTCCACCTGGGCCTCGCTATCAGGCACCTGTTTGATGAAGCAGATGATGTCCATCTTACAACCTCCCGATAAGCAGCCTCCCCAGATAGTCCCTCAGCACCTCGTGGGTACCGCCACCATAAAGGAGGAAGCGGGCGTCCCGGAAGTGCCTCTGGGGGGCGTATTCCAACGCGAAGCCGTTGGCCCCATAGATCCTGGTGGCCTCATCCACCACCTTCTGGCAGACCTCGGTGGCGAAGACTTTGGCCATGATCGCCTCCTTACGGCAGTCCATCCCCTGATCGAGCATCCAGGCGGCGCGGTAAATAAGCAGCCTTGCCGCTTCCATCTCCGTAGCCATATCAGCGAACTTGGCCCTTATGAGCTGATACTTCCCTATGGGCTTGCCGAAGGCGACCCTCTTTCGGGCGAACTCCAGGGCCTCCTGGTAGGCCGCCCGTGCGATCCCCAGGGCCATCGCTCCCGTCATTATCCTGATCTCGTCGAGGATCTCCCCGAGGTACTCCACACCCTTCTCCAGGTCATCGCCCAGCCAGTTCTCCGCAGGGATCCGGCAGTTGTCGAATACCAGCTCCCCTGTGACCACCCCCCTGCAGCCCAGCTTGTTGATCACCTGTCCGTGGGAGAACCCCGGGGTTCCCTTCTCCACCAGGAAAAAGTTGATTCCCTTGAGTCCCTTGCTCGGATCGGTGGTCGCCACCACGGTGCAGAAATCGCAGATGGGCCCGTTGGTGATCCACTGCTTCGTCCCATTGATGATCCAGTAATCCCCGTCCCGGACCGCGGTGGTGCGTATGGAGGCGAGGTCCGAACCCGACTGATCCTCGGTGAAACAGATGGTGCAGATCTTCTCCCCCTTTATGGCCGGGATGAGGCACCTCTTCTTTATCTCCTCGGTCCCGAACCGGTAAATGAAATGGGTCCCCATCAACATGTTCATGATCACGCTCTGGGCGAACCCCACCGATCCTCTGGTGATCTCCTCATAGAAGATCATGGTGGTGACCTTGTCCATGTTCATCCCGCCGTACTCCTCGGGATAGCGCAGCCCCAAGTACCCGAGCTTCGTGAACTCCCGCCAGAGATCCCAGGGGAACTCGTCCTTCTGATCTATCTCCTCTGCCCTGGGGACGATCAACCGATCCACTACCTCGGCGATCGTCTTGCGGAAGAACTCCTGTTCTTCAGTGAGCCGGAAGTCCATCCTCACCCTCCTTAGATTATGCCTTTTTCCTTAAGCTCTTCTATCTTTGAAGAACTCAGCCCCAGCACCCCTCCGTAGATCTCCTCGTTGTGCTCCCCGAAACGGGGAGGGAAGGGGAGGGTGCGTCCCCTCTCCTCAAGGTAAGGGGTCATATAGGGGGGCGGAGCTAAGGTGATCTCCGTTCCGGTTACCGGGTCCTTTGAGAAGAGCAGCCTCCTCTTGACCAGGGGGTCCTTTATCACCTCCTCTATGGTGTTGATCTTGGAGATGGGGATGGTCCGCTCGTTGAAATGCTTAATAAGCTCCTCGGTGGTGTAGGTCTTTGTGACTTCGTTTATCATTCTGTTCAGGTTCTTCACATCAGCGATCCTTCCAGCATTGGTCTTGTACTCCTCCTTCCTGAGATGCTCAAACCCCGGGATCGTGGTCATGTCCTCCCATTGCCTGTCGTTTCCCACCGCGATGTAGACATATCCGTCCTTGGTTTCATAGACCGAGACCGGGGCGAAGAACTCGTGGGTGTTCCCCCGGCGGGTTATCTTCCTGCCGAAGGACTCCGTCAAGGTGATGGGGACGGTGAGCCAGGAAACGGTGCTCTCGAACATGGCGAGGTCTATCCTTGACCCCTTACCCGTCCTCTCCCTCACGAAGAGGGCCTTCATGATGAGGCCGTAGCCATGCTCGCTGCTCCCCATATCGGGAAGGGGTATCCCCAGGGCCATGGGAGGTCCATCGGGCTCCCCTGTAAGCTCCATGAGGCCTCCCCTCGCCTGAAGGATCGGATCGTAGGCCGCCTCGTTGCTCTCGGGACCGAACCCCGTCACCCCGAACCAGATGATGTCCTCCTTCACCCCCCGAAGGGTCTCGTAATCTATCCCCAGCTTCTGATAGTTCCTCGGGAGCTGATTGGTGCAGAAGATGTCCGCATCGAGCTTCTCAATGAGCTTATAAAGAAGCTCCCTCCCCTCGGGGACGCCCAGGTTGAGAGTTATCGCCTTCTTCCCCGCATTTATGGGAAGAAAGTAGGTCCTTAGCATCGGATCCCCGAGCCGATCCTCCCCCACCTTTCGGTTCGGATCCCCATAAACAGGATGCTCTATCCTTATCACCGTAGCCCCATCCTGAGCCAGGCGATATGTCAGATAGGGCAGGACCGTCGCCTGCTCCAGACTCAGGACAGTTATCTCTTTAAATAGGTCCTTAGCCTCCACTTCCTTCCTCCTTTATTGCATACTGTATACAATTCTCATTTTCCTTTCTTTCGCCCCCCTTGTCAAGGCGATCTAACGTAGCGCGTTAGGAAGGAAGAGGACCAGGCTGGGGAAGGCCATCATCAGGATCATACAAACGACGTAAGCCGGGAGGAAATAGGTCACCCCCTTAAAGACGCTCCCCAGGGGGACGTCCTTTGCTATCCCTGCTACCACGTAGGTGTTCACCCCTACAGGGGGGGTGACCGCCCCCATGGTGGTCACCACGGTGATGAGCACCCCGAACCAGATGGGGTCATAGCCCATCTTGGTGGCCATGGGGAAGAAGATGGGGAGGGTAATCAGCAGGAAGGCCAGGGCGTCCATCACCGCTCCACCGATGATGTAGATCAGAAGGACGATAGAAAGGATCACCGTGTGGGGGATGGGGAGGGAGGCCACCCATGAAGCAGCGTCGTAGGGGAGGCGGGTCACGGTAAGGAACCTCCCGAAGATCACCGCCCCGGTCACAATCACCATGATCATGCAGGAGATCCGCAGGGTGTCCACCACCGCGGCTACGAACTTCTCCCAGGTGAGCTTGCGCCCCAGAAGGCTTATCACCAGGGCCCCGAAGGCCCCGGCGGCCCCGGCCTCGCTGGGGGTGAACCACCCGAGGTAAAGCCCTCCCATGACCAAGGAGAAGAGGACGAACATCTCTATCGCCCCTGGCAGGGCCTTCACCTTCTCCACCCAGCTCGTCCTGGGGCCCGTGGGACCCCAGTCGGGATGACGGTGGCAGAGGATGTAGATGGTGAGGATGAAGAGGATGGCGAGGAAGACCCCGGGGCCGATTCCCCCGAAGAAGAGCTTGGTTATGGATTGGCCCGTGTAGAGGCCGATGATTATGAGGATCACGCTCGGAGGGATGACCACCCCGAGGGTCGAGCCGCTGGCCACCGCCCCGGTGCTGAGCACCTTATCGTAGTTATATCTCTTCATCTCGGGGAGGGCCACCGTGCTCATGGTAGCTGCGGTGGCGGTGTTCGAGCCGCAGATGGCGGCAAAACCGGCACTCGCCATCACCGTGGCCATGGCGATCCCTCCCCTGATGCTTCCCATCCATTTGTAGGCCGCATTGTAAAGCCTCTCGCTCACTCCGGCGTAAAAGCATATCTCTCCCATCAGGATGAACAGGGGAATCACCGTGAGCCCATAAGAGGAGAATATCCTCCACACCTCCGTCCCCAGCATCCCGAGGGCTGCCTGGGGGGAGATGACCAGGAGCACCCCGCAGAACCCTACCATGGCCATGGCAAAGCCCACGGGCATGTGCATGAGGAACAGCACCGCCATGAGCACCACTATACCCAGCACTCCCACCAATGCCATGCTCATCTCTTCTCCTCGGTTAATGATTTGAGGAAGTCCAGAAAAAGCCGATACGGTCCTGGGGGCACATACTGGAAGGGCAGGATCAACGATCTCAAGAAATCTATGAAGAGGACGAGGGCGAGGAAGCCACACCCCACGGCCACCCCATAGATGAAGGGGTGATAAGGCATCTTCAGGGTCTCGGATACCTCCCCTGACTTCCATATGGTGGTGGCCCAAAGGGCGATGCGCCAGGCAATGAGGCCGAAAAAGGCGCTGTTAAGGAGGTAATTTATGGAGTCGAGGATCATCTGAACCTTCTTGGGGAAGCGGTTCACCAGGATATCTACGGCGATATGCCCCTTTTTCATCTGCGTGTAACCCAAGGCAAAGGAGGCGACGATGGCTCCCAGGAATCCCATGATCTCGAAGGTGCCCTTGACCGGTACCCAGACGGCCCGAAAGAACATGTTCGCACAGGCCAAGAACATCATCCCCATCAGCGATATACCACCCACAAGGATCAGGACACGGTTTATCCCTTCACTTAATCTCCCCAAGTTCATGTTGCAGCCCTTCCACAAGGCAGGGGGCCCAGAAGGGCCCCCTCTTAAAGGTCAACTACTTGTACTGTTTGGCGTATTTTTCCTTCAGGATCTTGAGATCCTTCAGGAAGGCCTCGCCGGGAAGCCCTGCGGCCTTCGTCTTGGCCAGGTAGTTGTCTATGACCGGCTTGAGGAGCTCCCTCACCTTCTCCATCTCCGCCTTCGAGAGGGTGATGAACTCCACATTGTAGGTCTTCTTGGACCAGTCAATAGCTTCCTTCACGTGGTCGTCCATGTACCTGCCGGTCCAGATCGCCTGCTCCCTGCCCAGATCATCCATTACCTTCTTCACGTCGTCAGGGAGAGAGTTCCACTTCTGCTTGTTCATCACCACGGCGAAGGAGGCGGTGGGCAGATACATAAGGGTGACGTAGCGGCAGGTCTCGGCGAACTTGAAGTCCTTAAGGACCTCGAGGGAAGAGACCAGCCCCTTGACCACTCCCTTTTGCAGGGCTTCGGGGACCTCAGACATGGGCATCGCCACGGGGGTTGCCCCCAGGAGCTCCATCACCTTGGCCACTGCGCCGGTGGTACGGAGCTCAACCCCCTTGAGGTCCTTCAGGGAACGCACCGGGATCTTGGACATGATGTGACCAGGGGCACAGGTGAACATGGTCAGGACCTTCACCTTGGCGAAGGACTTCGGTTTGTACTTGTTGTAAAGCTCCCAGAGGACAAGGCTCGCCACCGTGGCGTTGGGAAACTCGTGGGGCAGGTCCACCCCCGCCAGCAGGGGAAATCTCCCTGGCTGATAGGGGAGGCAGAGGCAACCGATATCGGCCATCCCCGAGATCACGCCATCCAGCATGTTCTTGGCCCCCAAGAGGGTGCCACCGGGATAGGTCTTGACCTTTACCTTACCCCCTGTGCGCTTCTCCACCTCCTTGGCCCATCTCTCCATCTGCACACAGGGGAAAGTCGGAGCAGGCGGGAAATTTGCATAACTGAGTTTTATCTGCTCTGCCCTTACCCCTCCACTGAGTAAGAGCCCAACCATGAAGACCGCCAACCCTACTGCCAAAATCGCCTTTTTCATCATCTCCCCTCCTTTTTGATTTTGTTTGTCCTTCCCCCCTTCTGAATCCTCATTTGAAGCACTCTCACCCCCCTTTCAGAAAATTGTATACAGTATGCAATTTTCTTCTAAAACTTGATTTTATATCAAAATCATCCCACAGGTCAAGCACTTCCTTTCGAAAGGGGAATTCGGATAAAATTTTTGAGATGGCCTTCATCCTCATAGGGACGATACATCGAGCCCCTGAAGGGTATTGGGTTCTCAGGTCGTTGCTCGAGAGGGTCTCACCGGAGATCATCGCGGTGGAATTCAGCCTCTATGGGCTCCGCTTCCGGATGAAGCGGGGGAGGGAGCTGCTGAAGAGGGAGTTGCCCCTCTCGGTGAGGGCCTTCTTGGAGCTTCCCTATGAGTACAGGGCTTCACGGGACTACGCGAGGGAGAAGGGAGTTCCTGTTCTTCTCCTCGATTCTTCCTCCCTTTCTCGCCGCTTCCTGAAGAGGACAGGGGAGATGCTTTTCGTCACCAACCTGAAGAAGATCTCCGAATCCTCCAATCCCTCCTGGGAAGAGCAGGTCGAAAGGGAATATAAGTTGGCCCGGAAACTCTGGGATGGTGGGCTGAATCCCCTCTGGTTCTTTGAGAGGGAGAAGTGGGATCAGCGGAGGGAGAGGGCCATAGCTTGGAGGTTGCGTCGGCTCCTGGGGCGCTATCCCAGAAGGAGGATCGTCTATATCGGGGGGTGGCGCCATATGCTCCCCTCCCCTGGAAGCCTCTTTGACCTTCTCTCTGACCTCTCGGCCGAGAGGTTACTCCTACCCCCTTTCCTTGAGAAGGGCCTCGGCAAGGAGCAGGTCTTCAGGGGTGGTGACCTTGATATTGGTCCGGTCTCCCTCAAGCAGCGTCACCTGCACCCCTCTTCTGAGGAGCAACCCCATATCGTCTGAGGCGTCTCTTATCCCTTCCCTTTGTGCCGCAACGTGAGCCTCGTATAGTAGCGAAAAGGGAGCCCCCTGGGGGGTCTGAATGAGGTAGACCTTTTCGCGATCGAGGACCTTCATGACCTTCCCCTTCACGCCCTCTGCCACCGTGTCGGTCGCCCTCAGGGCGAAGGTGGCCGGATAGGGGGCGCAGGCGGCAATTCTCCTCACCATCTGGAAGGTGATCAGGGGGCGGGCAGCGTCATGGATGATCAGGTAATCAGGGGGGGAGAGAGAGAGATGCCGGAGGGCGCAAAAGGAAGAAGCCTGACGGGTTTCCCCTCCAGGGATCACCGCCATAAGTTTTCTGAAGGGCTTTAGGAGCTCCTCTGCCTCCTTTACCCATCCATCGGGAACGACGACGAGCAGGGAGGAGACCTCAGGGCATCCATCGAAGACCTCGGCTGAATGCAGCAGGAGGGGTTTTCCTCCGACCAGGAGGAACTGTTTAGGTACCTCTCCTCCTACCCTTTCCCCTTTCCCCCCGGCCAGGATAGTCGCTACGATCCTCATGAGGCGAGGATGCGGGCGATCTCAGGGAAGATCTGCTCGGCCACATCCTTGCGAGAGCCCCCGTGGGTGATGACGATATACCTCCCCCCACAGACCTCATCGGCCAGCTCCTTCAGGAGCCGGGCGAGGCGCGGGAAGAACTCGGGGGATAAGCCCCTGTCGCCATAATCTCCATCGCAGGTATCATGGCCGAAGTTGTGGAAGATCAACTCTGGACGGAACTCCTTAACCCGAGGAACAAACTCTTTTTCGACTGTCTGGAGGTATTTTTCATCGTCGGTTCGGAAGCCTACGTCCACATCTACCTTGGTTCCGTCTTCAGAGGTCGAGTTCTCGCTACAGAAGCAGACGTGAAGGACCTCCCTGTCGTTTTCGAAGACCTTCCTCGTACCGTCGCCATGATGGCAATCGGTATCTATGATGGCGAAGGAGCGAAAAGGGGTGTTTTCCCGCAGGTGGATGACCGTGGGGCCGATACAGGAAAGGTAGGTGCCGCCCCAAGCGCTGGAGGGGGAGGCATGGTGCCCGGCAGCAACGGCGAATACAAGGGCATTCTTAAGCTCTCCCTTGGCGATCATCTCCGCTGCCTGCACACATCCGCCCACAGACCTTATCGCCCCCTGCCAGTACCAGGCCCTCTTCACCCGCTCTATATGGTCCTCGGTGTGGACCTTTCTCAGGAGCTCCTCAGGGACGGGCTCAGAGGTGAAGAGCTTCACATTGGGCAGCTTGAGGACGTCCTCCAACGCCTCGGGAAAGTTTTCAAATTTGTTTCCTATGATAGGCCACAACCCCTTCTTCATGAGGGGGTGAAAAAAAATCCCCGTCTTCAACCTCCCACCTCCTTCCCTGTAATAAAAGGATAGCGTGAAGGGAGAAGGAGTCAAGGGAAAGGGGAGGGGGCTTATCCCGCCGCCTCGGCGGCGATAAGCTCCTCCCCTACCTCCTCGGTCCTGAACCTGATCTCCCTGCCGTCGAAGTCGGCTATCACCTTTACCCCTTCCGGGATCTCGCCGGCCACGATCTTCTTCGCCAGGGGAGTCTCCAGCTCTCGCTGGATCGCCCTCCTCAGTGGACGGGCACCGAAGTTGGGATCGTAGCCGACAGTGGCCAAGTGTTCCCGCGCCTTGTCCGTAAGTTCGAGCAGGATCCCCTTGTCCCTCAGGCGGGCCGCAAGCCGCGCCACCTGCAAATCGACGATCTGGACGAGTTGCTCCTTGGTGAGGGAGCGGAAGACCACTATCTCGTCGATCCGGTTCAAGAACTCGGGGCGAAACTGCAACCTTAAGGCTTCCAAGACCCTCTCCTTCATCCTCTGGTAACTCTCCTCATCGGTTCCCTGGGTCTCGAGGATGTAATGACTGCCGATGTTTGAGGTCATGATGATCACGGTGTTCTTGAAGTCCACGGTGTGGCCGTGGGAGTCGGTGAGGCGCCCGTCATCCAGGATCTGCAGAAGGATGTTGAAGACATCCTGATGGGCCTTCTCGATCTCGTCAAAGAGCACGACCGAGTAGGGCCTGCGCCTTACCGCCTCGGTCAACTGCCCACCTTCCTCATAGCCCACATAGCCAGGCGGAGCACCGATAAGACGGGAGACCGTATGCTTCTCCATATATTCGGACATATCTATTCGAACCATGTTGTTTTCGTCGTCGAAGAGGGCCTCGGCGAGGGCCCGGGCGAGCTCCGTCTTTCCCACACCCGTAGGGCCGAGGAAGATGAAGCTCCCGATAGGACGATTGGGATCCTTGATCCCTGCCCTGGCCCTGATGACCGCATCGGCCACGGCCTGAACCGCCTCGTCCTGCCCCACGACCCTCTTGTGGAGCTCATCCTCCAAGCGCAGAAGCTTCTCCCGCTCGCCCTCAAGGAGCTTGGCCACGGGGATACCGGTCCACTGACTCACCACCTTGGCGATGTCCTCCTCGTCCACCTCCTCTTTCAGGAGGCGGGAGCCCTTCTCCACTAAGCGCTCCTCCTCGGCCTTGAGCCTCCTCTCCAGATCGGTCAGTTTGCCGTACTTGAGCTCAGCGGCCCGGTTCAGGTCGTAATTCCGCTCGGCGATCTCTATCTCGCGCTTCACCTCCTCGATCTCCTTTCTGAGAGAGCGGATCCGGGAGATAGCCTGTTTCTCCATCTCCCACTGGGCACGAAGGGCATCCACCCGCGAGCGAATATCAGCGAGTTCCTTTTCCAGGCGCCCTAAGCGCTTTCTGCTTGCCACATCCTTCTCCTTCTTCAAGGCCTCCCGCTCTATCTCCAGTTGCATCATCCGGCGGTTCAGTTCGTCAAGCTCCGCAGGCATGCTGTCTATCTCGGTCCTGAGGCGGGCTGCCGCCTCATCCACCAGGTCTATCGCCTTATCGGGTAGAAATCGGTCCGAGATGTAGCGGTGGCTCAGGGTAGCCGCCGCGACCAGGGCCGCGTCCTTTATCCTCACCCCGTGATGGACCTCATAGCGCTCCTTCAATCCCCGCAGGATGGAGATCGTCTCCTCCACGGTAGGCTCATCTACAAGCACAGGCTGGAAGCGGCGCTCCAGGGCGGCGTCCTTCTCGATGTATTTCCTGTATTCGTCCAGGGTGGTCGCTCCGATGCAGTGGAGTTCCCCCCGGGCGAGCATCGGCTTAAGCAGATTGGAGGCATCCACCGCGCCCTCTGCTGCACCGGCCCCTACCACCGTATGGAGTTCGTCGATGAAGAGGATGATCTGCCCCTCGGCCTCTTGGATCTCCTTCAGTACCGCCTTAAGCCGCTCCTCGAACTCGCCCCGGTACTTGGCCCCGGCCACAAGGGCACCCATATCGAGGGCGACGATCCTCTTGTCCTTGAGTCCTTCGGGCACGTCCTTACGCACTATCCTTTGAGCAAGCCCTTCCACGATGGCGGTCTTGCCCACGCCTGGCTCGCCGATCA
>CAYRAR010000013.1:0-20993 GCA_964422255.1 uncultured Thermodesulfobacteriota bacterium
CACCCCGTACCGACCCGTGAGGGAAAACTCCAAGATATCTCGCTTCACGTCCGAGACCGCTATCTCCCCTATCACGATGGCCTCAAGGATGGTGAAGCCACTTATGGACATTCGATGTCTGGAGAAATGGCTGTACTTTAAGGCCGGCTCGATGACCAAGGCTCCTTTGGGAAGGAGCACCCCCCCTTCCTTCACCAGGATCGCCTCAGCAGGCTTCCCCTCCTTTTGCCCCTCCTCTGCCCGGGTGACAGAAGAACAAAAGAGAAAGAAAAAAACCACTCCCCCTAAGAACATAGCCTTCATCTTCCCCTCCTGTAAAAAATTTTTACAATTCAACGTCAAAATAAAATGGCATGTTTTGCCGAATCTGTCAAGCTTAATCTGAAAAAAAGTGTAAAAATTTTTACACTCCTTTTTCACGATCCTTTCTTTTGTAGCAATGACGCCATCTTTTGAACTGGTATGGTGATTGCGTCTGTAAAGGACATGAAGATCGTCGTGGCGCTGATATTGACCGTCTTCCTCCTGGGGGCAGGGAGTATATCTCCTGCGAGAGGGGAAGGGATCAATCCATGGGCAGATCTTCAAAGGCTCTCTGATGAGGAGCTCTCCTCCCTCAGGGGTCAGGGTGAGGAGGGGATCGTCATCCAGGATGCTACCAGTCAAAGGGTCATATTATGGGATGAGGTGGAAAGGAGCATTAAGGGCTCGAACATCTCGACGGGTGAAGGGAACGTCCAGGCCAACGTCTTGATGATCCCCGGCTGGTAAAACTGAGAGGAAAGGGGGTGAGGACTTCGTCAATCGATGGAGGAAAGAGGTGATCGGGAGAAATGGTAGGCAACGTAAAGATTAAAGGAGGGGTCACATGAAAAAAATAGCGATTTTGGCAATCTTCTTTCTGCTCGTGGCAGCGAGCATGGCTGCAGCAGATGTGACCGTCACAGGTCAAGTGAATAAGGACAAGGACATCACCGTGAGTGAGGAGGTGGACATCGATAAGGACATCGGTGTAGAGGTGAACATGAACGTGGAGGGGACAAAGGCGGCCGAAGCAGAGAGCGTCCTCAACCAGGAGCAGACGGGAAACTTCGCCTGTGAGAACTGTGCGGAGAAGAGAAGTGTTCTGATGGGGTCGATCCTGGAGAACAGCGGGCTCGTCAACCTGAACCAGGCCACGGGAAACATGTTGAACCAGACCAACGTGGTCTCCTTCGCCGTGGACACGGAACCTCCCCCTGAGGAGCCGCCTCCTCCAGAGGAGCCCATCCCGGGTTATGGATTCGCCCATGCCCAGACAGAGGCCGACCAGAGGGTGGTGGAGAACCGGATCGACACCGTGAACGTCGCCTACAGGGACGCCCTCATCACCGATTCGATCAACGACAATACCGGAATAGTCATGGTAAACCAGGCGGTGGGGAACATCTTCAACCAGGCGAACATGCTTACGGTGGGGATTAGTCTCAGCGGGCTTATGGCCCTGGCGGAGGCCGATCTGGGACAGGAGAACGTGGGCAATGTGTTCAACGAGACCAATACCTATAAAAGCTCGGTAATTGGCGGTGAGGGTGGCTCAATCAACGGGAACAGAGGCGTCGTGGAGGTCAACCAGAGCGCAGGGACATTGGGCAATCAGCTTAACGCCGTCAACATCTCCGCATCGACGGTCTACTAAGCAAAAAGGAGGAGTGAACGATGAAAAAGACCTTATTGATCGTGGCGATTCTCCTGGTGGGAGTCACCTCGGCCCTGGCCGATGTGACGGTCACGGGAGACGTAGACAAGACCAAGGACATAACGGTCACCGAGGACGTGGTCATCACGAAGGATGTGGACATCAGCGTGTCGGTGACCGCCGATGTGAACCAGGGAGCAGAGGCCGACAGCCTCCTGAACCAGACGAACGTCGAGAACTCCGTCACCAGACATGAAGAGGCCGGAAGGTTCGACATGATCTACCGTCAAGCCGTGATCTCGGGATCCGTCAACGGGAATACCGGCATCGTCAACCTGAACCAGGAGACGGGAAACTCCATAAACCAGGCCAACTTGGTGGAGGCGGCCATTTCCTGGACCGAGGCGGAGGGGATCACGGGCTTTGCCAATTCCCAAGCATCGCTGGAACAGATAAACACGGATAACACCGTGGTGGCAGTCGAGGATTCCACTGCAGGGCCTCAAAAGGCGGACGTGATCGGAGGATCGATCCGCGGGAACACCGGCATCGTGAACGTCAACCAATCGGTGGGCAACATGAACAACCAGGCAAACCAGATCGTGTTTGCCGTGGCCAGCGAGGCCCTGGTGGCCCTGGCCGAGGCCGACCTCGGCCAGACCAACGCCAGTAACACCGTGCGGGAGATAGGAACGGTGAGGATCGATATGATCGATGACTCCATCAACGGCAACAGGGGCATAGTGAACGTGAACCAGTCCGCTGGGAACATGAACAATCAGGCCAACGTGATAAGCATATCGGCGAGCGTGCCCTTTTAGCTTGCGGAGAAAATCCGGGCAGGGAGAAGGTCCTTCTCCCTGCCCCTTATCTGCTGGAGGTTAAAGTGAAGGTCCTTTCGCTTTTAGCGATCTTGATTTTCATTCCTTGGGGCATGCTTCACGCTGACCCCCTCAACCTCCTTCCCGAAGGGACAGATCCTCTCCCCCCCTCAGCTGACTCCGGGAACCTCCTCTTCGTCACTGATACGGCCAGTAATACGCACATCATCTCCTCTTTCCAGCACTCAATGGGCCTTTACGCCCTAAATCAAGCCTCTGGATCTTTAAATGACCAGTTCAACTGTTTCTCCCTCGTCTTCGGCGAGGCGGATTTCGCGGAGATGGGCGGATATATCGCCTCCGAAAGGGAGGGAGGCTTCGCAGCCGTGAAGAACGCCGAGAGCAGGGACCTGATCGTGGATTCCTTCTGGAACTCACGGGGGGTATTCCTGCTGAACCAATCGGCAGGAAACCTCAATATACAGGGAAACGCACTCCTCCTCTCCATAGGGACACCAGCCCTGGCCCTGGAGGATCTGGAGCTGGGGGCCCAGAGACCAGAGGGAGATATGAGGCTGCTGGAGGAGGCCCAGGGGAAGAGGGAGGACCTGCTGCTGAACTCCTTCAATGGGGCATTGGGGGTGGGGTTGATAAGTCAGTCGGCCGGAAACATGAACACGATCCATAATGCCCTGGGGATCTCCTTCAGCCATCAGGTGATCAGGTGAGGGCAAAGCTGGCCATCACGTCATTTTTCCTTCTGGTCCTGGCTCCGGCAGGATGGGGGGCCGCCCTTACGGTGAAGGGTCCCTTCGGCGGTTACCTCAGGAAGGAGGTCATCTCCCTCCGGGAAGCGAGATACAGGGGGATGGTCCCCCAGCGGTACGACTTCAGCTGTGGAGCAGCATCTCTGGCGACCATCATGAAGTTCTATTATGGCCTCGATGTCTCCGAGGAGGAAGTGATCAAGGGGATGGTAAGGCTGGGAGACGAAGAGAAGATCAGAAAGGACGGGTTTTCGCTCCTTGACCTCAAGCGTTACGCCACCAAGAGGGGATTTATAGCCAATGGATACAAGATCAGGGCCGAGAACCTTCCCAGGCTGAAGATCCCGGCGATCGTCCTGCTCGAGATCAGGGGCTACAGCCATTTTGTAGTGCTGAAGGGGGTAAGGGGGGAGCGGGTGTATATCGCCGATCCCGCCGTCGGCAACAGGAGCTTTCGCCTCGAGGACTTTGTGAAGGGGTGGAACGGCATCATCTTTGTCCTCTACAAGAGGGCAAAGGGCAGGCCCTTCGCCCTGCAAACAGGGCCAAAGGCCCCGGTGCAGAAGGTCATCCCCCTCGCTGACCTGCCCGTCGGGATAGGGGTATGGGGACCGTTGAGGCCGCCCGGGGCCTTTTGATCATTGGAGGTGATCTATGGATAATGTGCGACGGTTATGGTTTTTTCCGCTGATGGGTGTGATCCTTCTGGGTCTCACCGTTGTTGCGGGCACAGCCGAGGTCTTCCCCGACCGGATCGAAGAAGAGGGGCTGGTCATAGCCCGCGCGGTCGATGAGGAGGAGCTCGAAGAAATGCGAGGGGGGTATATGGGCATAAGCTTCTCCGTCCTCCTCGAGGGATACTGGGACAACCTCGGGAATCACATCCTCAATACCGACATGCCTGATGATCCGGGCTCCTTGCCCGTCCTTCCAGAGCAGGTCCAGATCCAGGCCGGCATTGGAGGTCTTTACGGGGCCCGGGGGATCTTCCAGATCGTACAGGTTCCGGGGTCCAACAACGTGGTAAGCACGAATATGATCGTGAACATAAGCGTCATACAGATTATGGGGCAGAGCCTGGCGGATATCTCAAATCTGTTGCCCTGGTGACTTCAGGAAGGAAAAGATGCTGAGGTTGGCGGCGATCGTAGTAGCGGCCTCAGTGATGCTGCTTATAACCCCAGGAGCTCACGCTGAGGATGCGAGGGCGAACCTCCTCGAGAAGGGGTTCTCCGAGGAGACCCTCGAGGGAATGAATTCCCTCTGCCTTCGCTCTCTCGACCAGAGGGTACCCGAAGGGGCCCTCTGGTACGCCACTTTTGACAGGAATACCCGCACTCTCACGGTGGACCTTCAAACCCCCGATAAGGTACACCATTCCTTCCTGTTCGCTTCCATGGGGGAGGATCGCTGCAATATCTACCACGCGGCCGTCTACGTAATAGAAAGGGATTTCGTAACTGAGGCGAAGGGATGGTACAGGACCTTCCGGCAGAAGGGGTTAGAGGTGGAGGTGCTGGAGGAGACACCCCAGAGGATCTGCTTGGTCGGCGCGGGGAACTCGGGAATAAAGGTCTTCCTCTACCCGATGGGCAAATACACCCTGGGCATCTTCAGGGACTTCCAAGCCCTTACCGTAAAAGTGCCCCCGCCCGAAAAGGGAAGATCACCTTAGAGGCGATCCAGGATATCGTTGCCCATCACTGCGGCCTGAAGTTGTGATCGACTGGAGACCCCGAATTTCCGAAAGACCCTGCTGAGGAGCGCCTTCACCGTGGAGACGCTGATGCCCAACTGAAGGGCGATCTCTCCGTTTTTGTACCCCCTGCAAACGAGAGGAATGACCTCCCTTTCGCGTCCGGTCAGCCCCTTTATGTCGCTGGTGGTGTGACCATCTCGAGAGAGGCTCAGCAGCTCCTCAGCGGTAGCATGATCGAGCCACAGATCTCCTTTCTGGATCCGATCCAGGGCCTTGAGGAAGAGATGGGGTGAAGCGTCAGATTGGAGGATGCCCCTCACCCTGAAGAGGAGGAGGGCTATTCGTTTCTTCACGATGCTTAAGCCGGTATCCAGCAACAAGATCTTGGCACCTGGGACTCTTGATCCCAGCCCGCCCGACAGCAGTGTGAAGTTATCCGTCACGATGACATCGAGACCTCTCGGTGCTTTCTCCCCTTCGCCCACTTCGTGCAGATGAGAGGTGAGAAAGATCAGATACCTTTCCAAGGCAAGGGCCAAAATCCTATGGCCTAAAAAAATTCCGACCTTCACATAAAACTCCTTTTAAGGGATTGTGCCTAAAATTGTGTCATAGGTCAAGTCTCTTTGATGAAAAATCGAAATTGTCTTGGGGAAAGGGAAGAGATGTGATATAGTGGGATGGCCATGTCATGGAAGAGGGTCTTTCAATACTGCCGAGGGAAGGTGGTCCCCATGACCAGAAGGGCCACCCCTGGGGATCGATCCTCCTTCAAGACCTACGATGAGGTGATGGATGAGGTAACCCGATGGAACGTGGAGAACACCGAGATCATCCAGATCCTGAGGGGGGATATCTCCGATGAGAGGCTCCCTGCCTGGTCTGAGGCCTTGAAGGAGGGGATCCGCGGAGTCATGAGGAGTAAAACGGCCCGGGCAGAGGCCATATATGAGACCTATCTGGACCTTTACCGCTTCATAATCCAGGAGAGGATAAAGCTGGCCAACGAGCCCTCCATGAAGAAGGCCAAGGGAACGGAAGATCTGGATCCCATAACCGTCTGCATCGTCTGCGGAATAAGGTACCTGCAGAAGCAGTTCGGCATGCCAGGGCTCCTTAGCACCATGAGGCTCAAGCTCCTTCAGCGTTATCTCGAACTCCCTGCCGTTGGTCCTGATGGGGAGTAGCCATCACCGGCCTTCCCTCATGGCCTGCCTCGCCCGAGGAGCAGGCGCCACCTTCCTTGATTTCCCCTTCCCTTGATGATAAGCTATGGCAAAAGTGAAGGAGAAGAAGATGAAAAACGGTCATCAGCGGAAGGTGAGGTCCATTTATGAGTTCATCAGCGATAACCTTTACCTGAACCGGCCAGACCTGGAGGTGAAGGGGGAAAGGTACAACTCCACCCTCCTCTTCAGCCTCCTCACCAGCATCTACGGGGGAAAAGAACTGATCATCGGTGAGCCGGGACTTGGAAAGACCACCTCAGCGGAGTATGTGGGCTGCCTCGTCTACTCCTATCCCCTGGGGATCATCTGGGGGAGCGAGGTCTCAGGTCACCCGGAGCAGACCGAGGAGAAGATCATAGGGAGGCCCCACCTGGGGGAACTGAACAGGGGGAACGAGGTGGTGGTATGGACCAACTTCGTCCAGATCCCGGTGAAGATCGTGGACGAGATAAACCGTCTGCCCGAAACCAAGCAGAGCATGATCCTCGACGGGGTGGACAGGGGTAACTGGGAGTACCTGAACGAGATCCTGATAAACGATGAGTATGCCCTCTTCGCCACGGCCAACTACCAGGACCGGGGCACCAACACGATCATCGCTCCCCTTGTGGACCGGTTTGACGTGATGGTGGAGTCGAGGCACCCAGGACCCAACATCGCCTTCCTCATAGGGAGGAAGGCCCGCCAGGATCATCCCCTTCGCCACCCGGAGCACGAGAGGACCTTCCACGAGATCCTGCAGGCCTCCCTCCCCTACGAGGAGAAGCTCCAGAAGATCGAGGAGGCCTGCGGGGCCTTCAGCGAGTACCTGAAGGAGCACTTAGGGGTGGAGGGGCTGAAGAGGGAAGAGCGAAAGGAGATAAGGCAGCAGATAAACGAGGTGAGGATAGACCTCGACGCCAACGCCTTCCTGAGGATGATGCTCGCTGAGCTCTCCTTCTGTCACCGCTATGGGCAGAAGAGGAGTGTGGAGAGCTGCGAGGAGGGGTGTCATTACACGGGATATCTCTGTTACCATGTCAAAAACTGTGCCTCCAACCGCCTCCCTATGTCAGTGCTCGGCTACTCCCAGGCCCTGGCCTGGTTCCTGGAGGACGATGAGGTGGACATAGAGCATATCAGAACGGTCCTCCCCTACGCCCTGGCTCACCGGGTCCAGTGGAAGGACTCCTATATCTCGAAGAAGGAGACGGAGGGGAGGAGCGATCCCCTGCAGATATACCTCGCCAAGGAGGCGACCGAGGAGGTCTTCCAGCGCTACAACGAACAGAGGGACTACCTCCTTGAGGCCCTCTCGGTGGCCTACAGGGCCTTCGAGGGCGAAGAGGTAACCCCCCTGGAGGGGGATCACCCCATCTACGAGGAGATAAAGAAGGATATAGGAGTGAGGAATGAAAAATCCCTTTGAGGAGTTTCAGAACGCGGCCCGCCAGAGCAGGGAGATCCCCCTCGACAAGATCCTCCAGTCCAAAGAAGAAACCCTGAGCCGGATCCTCCGGGGCTACGAGGACCTCCTGAAGAACGAGGCGAAGGATCTGGTATGGTTGATGCAGTATAGCACAGTGATAAAGGCTTACACCATCGCCGAGAAGGGGATCGAAGGGATAGATTACACGGCCGAGGACATAGAGGAGTTCTGCTATGCCCTGGACCGGACCGATCAGATCCCCTACCTCATCACCGGCCCGGCAGGGGTCTACATCTCCGCCCTCTGCAATCATGCCAAGGAGGACGAGATAGTGCTGAGGCTCCAGGACCTGAACGTCAAGATAAACCTCCTCGGGTACCGCCTCCCTCCTGGAAAGAGGGTGATAGTGGAGGGGAACGTGGGGGACTTCACCGGGATAGGGCTTGACGGAGGGGAGCTGGTGATCGAGGGGAGCACCAAGAACTACACAGGGGCCGGGATGAAACGGGGGAAGATCATCGTCCGCCACAACGTGGGGTTCAACACCGGCCACGGGATGACCGGTGGGGAGATAATCGTGGGGGGGAGGATCAAGGGACTGGGGAAGATAGTCGGGGGCAAGGTGTACGAGAGGGACCACCTGGTCTTCCCCAGCGAGGGGATAAAGCCCTTCTATTTCTGAGACTGCGATGGAGCTCAAGGAGATCCTCGAGAGGAAATGGCCTGAGGTGAAGAGGAAACACCTCTTTCCTCAGCTACCAGTGCCTCAGCTCGTGGAGGGAGAAGGGGATGTGGCCCTGGAGATCAAGAGCAAGCAGATCTCCATCAGCGCCTCCTTCATCGAGCAGTTTGAGGGACGAATGGCCGAGGAGGAGGTGATAGAGGCCCTCCTCGATCACGGCATAACCCACTACATGTACTGTCCCTGGGACTTTCACACCCACCTGCTCCTCTACAACGAGGCGAAGAAGGTAGTGAAGGACAAGGAGATGGCCCAGCGGGCCACCGAATACTTCATCGATGTGGTGGCCAACACCTACTGTGTGAAGGAGAGGGAGACCAAGATCCCCGAGCTCTACCGCCATCTGCCGAAGGAGGGGGTCCAGGAGGTCATCGCCTCCCTCTATCAGGAGATATGGGGGGTGGACCTGGGGATCTCGGGGCATGAGGATAAGGTGAGGCGGCTGGTGAGGATCCCCTATCTGGAGAAAAAGAGGTGGAGGGAGAGCATAAAGAAGTTCACTAAGGCCATAGAGGACATCCTCGAGAAGGAAATAGAGCAGGAGCGCACATCGGAAAGGAGGGCCCAGAACCCCCTGGGCGATCATTCCTTCAGCAACTACTCCCTGGAGGAGATAGACAAGGGGTTGAGGGAGTTCGCCTCCACAGTCGAGGACATCCAGGAGTTCAAGGAGGCGGTGGAGGACCTGAAGGATGAGTTGGCGGAGAAGGGCTACACCTCCGGGGGGATGGGCCGGGGGGCAGGAAATCCCATAGATGCCGATCTCCTCTTTTACATGAAGCTCGCCGAAAACTACACCCTCCCCATACGGAAGCTCCCCATGGAGCGGAGCGGAGACCTCCATCCCCACTCCCATGCCCCCTGGGAGATAGGAAAGCCTTTCGCCGACATAGACGTCTGGACCAGCTTCGGGAAGATCATGCCGGGGGTGACCCAGACCTGGGTCAGGAGGGAGGGGGAGGTTTACGGGGAGCTGGAGAGCACGCCCGACTGTCTCATCATCATAGACTCCTCGGGGAGCATGACCAATCCCCGGGAGAGGCTCTCTTATGCGGTCCTCGGGGCCGCCTGTGCCTGCAACGCCTATCTCAAGAACGATGCCCGGGTGGCGGTCTACAACTTCAGCGACGCCTTCCGCGGGAACAAGCTCCTGCTCGATTACTGCACCGAGAAGGAACGGATATATCGGGCCATATGCCGCTATTTCGGCGGTGGGACGGCCCTTGACCTCGATGACATCCTCTTCCTGCTGGGACAGGCGGAACGCTCGGACATCTTCATCATCACTGACATGCAGATCACCAACCTGGAGAAACTGATCGAACTCTTCAACAGGATAGATAACCGGGTGACCGCCGTCCACCTCGGCCATAACGTCCACACGGCCCGTTTCATGGAGGGGACGAAGAAGCGGAAGAACATTTCCCTTTACAGCGTGAAAAACAAAGAGGACATCCCCAAGATAGTCCTGGGAAAGATCAGGGAATATTGGGCCTCTTCCTTTTGAGCGATCTACAGGTCAAGTTGACAGGTAAAAAGGGTATGATTATTTTAGTGTGGGATCGAAGTTGCCGAAGATAAAAAGGGAGAAGCGGAAGGATGATATTCATCCCTCGAGAGAAGAAGGAGAAGAAGCCGATTCCTAAGCAGCTCCCCATATTGCCCCTTCGGGGGACGGTCCTCTTCCCGGAGCTCATCCTCCCCATCATGGTCGGGAGGAAGAAGTCGGTCAAGCTGATAGACGACGCCATGGAGGGGAACAGGATCATCGGCGTCGTCACCCAGCACAGCTCCGAGGTCGAGGACCCGAAGCCCAACGAGATCTACCGAGTAGGGGTGGCGGCCCACCTGGTGAGGGTTGTCAGGGAGCTGGATGGCACCCAGCGGGTGATCGTTCAGGGGCTGGAGAGGATCAGGATCGTCCGTTACCTGCAGTCGGACCCCTACTACCTGGCCGAGGTGGAGGTCCTGCCCGTTGAGGAGGTCTACGACGTGGAAGTGGAGGCCCTGGTCCGTAACCTCAAGGGCCTCTTCCAGAAGGCGGTGGAGCTTGCCCCCTACCTGAACAACGAGCTCAAAAACATCGTGATAAACGTGAAGGAGCCCGGGGTGCTAGCGGACCTGATCATCGCCAACCTGAACATCAATACCTCCGAGAAGCAGGAGGTGCTGGAGCTGCTGAACGTCAAGGAACGGCTGAACAAGACCCACTTCATCCTCACCCGGGAAGTCCAGATAATGGAGCTGGGCAACAAGATCCAGTCCCAGGTGAAGGAGGACATAGACAAGGCCCAGCGGGAGTACTACCTGAGGGAGCAGCTTAAGGCGATAAAGAGGGAACTCGGGGAAACCGACGACCATACCGCCGAACTCCGGGAGCTCAAGGAGAAGATAGAGAAGGCGGGAATGCCCCCTGAGGCGAAGAAGGCCGCGGAGAAGGAGCTTGATCGGCTCTCCAAGATGCCCCCTGCCTCTGCTGAGTACACGGTGGCGAGGACTTATCTTGACTGGCTCATAGAGCTCCCCTGGTCCAAGAGCACCGAGGATAACCTCGATATCGCCAACGCCGAGAGGATCCTCGATGAGGATCACTACAATCTGGAGAAGGTCAAAAAGAGGATCCTCGAGTACCTGGCGGTAAGGAAGCTGAAGAAGGACATGAAGGGCCCCATCCTCTGCTTCGTCGGCCCCCCTGGCGTGGGGAAGACCTCCCTGGGGAAGTCGATAGCCCGGGCCATGGGGCGCAAGTTCGTGCGCATCTCCTTAGGAGGGGTAAGGGACGAGGCAGAGATCCGGGGGCATCGCCGCACCTATGTGGGGGCCTTGCCGGGCAGGATCATCCAGGGGATAAAGCGGGCCGGGAGTAACAACCCGGTCTTCATGCTCGATGAGGTGGACAAGATCGGTACCGACTTCCGCGGAGACCCCTCATCGGCGCTCCTTGAGGTCCTTGACCCCGAGCAGAACCATGCCTTCTCCGATCACTACATCGACGTCCCCTTCGACCTCTCCAAAGTGATGTTCATCACTACCGCCAACATTCTGGACACCGTCCCCCCTGCCTTGAAGGACAGAATGGAGGTGTTGGAGCTCCCCGGATACTCCGACGATGAGAAGCTGATGATCGCCAAGAGGCACCTCATCCCCAAACAGCTCGAGGAGCACGGCCTCACCTCCGATCACATAGAGTTCGAGGACGAGGCGATCCTCGGGATCATAAACTCCTACACCCGGGAGGCCGGGGTCAGGAACCTGGAGAGGAACATCGCCGCCATCTGTCGGGCGGTGGCCAAGGAGGTGGCCGAGGGGAAGGAGGGGAAGAGAATCATAAAGGCGGAGGACCTCCACAAGTTCCTCGGCCCGGAGAAGTTCTACCCTGAGGTGGCAGAAAGAACCTGCTACCCGGGAGTGGCCACGGGGTTGGCCTGGACCCCTACGGGAGGCGATATCATCTTCGTTGAAGCCACCAGGATGAAGGGGGAGAAGGGCCTCACCCTCACCGGTCAGCTGGGAGAGGTGATGAAGGAATCGGCTCAGGCCGCCTTGAGTTATGTCCGCTCCAAGGCGAAGGAGCTGGGGATAGATGAGGACTTCTACCTCAAGTCAGACATCCACATCCACGTCCCCGCAGGGGCGATCCCCAAGGACGGCCCCTCGGCGGGAATAGCGATGTTCATCGCCCTCACCTCCCTCCTGACCAATCGCCCGGTGAGGGGTGATGTGGCGATGACCGGTGAAATCACCCTGAGGGGGCAGGTACTTCCCGTCGGGGGAATAAAGGAGAAGGTCCTGGCGGGGAAGCGGGCCGGGATCAAGACGATCATCCTCCCCAAGAAGAACGAGAAGGACTTAGAGGAGCTCTCCGATCACGTTAAGGAGGGGCTCGAGTTCAAGTTCGTCCAGCGGATGGACGAGGTGGTGGACATCGCCCTGGTCAAGGAATAAGGGGGGAAGATGCGGATCATCCTCTTCGCCGGGAAGGGAGGGGTGGGGAAAACTTCTACGGCTGCCGCCACTGGTCTGCTCGCCTCCCAACGAGGGTACAGGACCATCGTCCTCTCCCTGGACAGTGCCCACAGCCTGGCCGATGCCTTCGATGTGGACAAGGACCTGATGGACCTGAAGAAGGGCCTCCCCTTCAACGTGGCCCCCAACCTGTGGATCCAGGAGATAGACGTCCAGGAGGAGATCGAGCGCCACTGGCATGAGGTCCACCATTATGTGGCCTCCCTCTTCCGCTCAGCCGGGATGCAGGAGGTACTGGCCGAAGAGCTGGCCATCCTCCCGGGGACGGAGGAGGTAAGCGGTCTGCTTTACGTGAACAGCTACGCCAGAAAGGGGAAGTATGACCTGATCATCCTCGACTGCGCTCCCACAGGGGAATCGATACGTTTCGTGAGCCTGCCCACCATCTTCGAATGGTACATGAAGAAGTTCTTCAGGCTGGAGAAGAGGATCACCAAGCTGGTCCGTCCGGTGGTGGAGAGGGTCTACAACGTGCCCATGCCCGGAGAAAGCTACTTCGATTCCATCGAGGCCCTCTTCGACCAGCTCGAGGGAGTACAGGAGCTGCTGACCGACCCCCAGATCACCTCGGTGAGGCTGGTGACCAACCCGGAGAAGATAGTGATAAAGGAGACCCAGAGGGCCTTTCTCTATTTCTCCCTCTACGGCCTCTCAGTGGACGGGGTGATAGTGAACAAGCTCTTCCCTTCCGGTGGTGAGGGTTTCCTCAGCCGGTGGGAGAAGCTCCATCAGGGGCACCTCTCCACCATCAGGGGGTACTTCTCCCCCATCCCGGTCTTCTCCATCGGGCTCTTCCGCGAAGAGGTGGTGGGGAAGAAGGCCCTGGAGAAGATGGGAAAGGAGCTTTACGGGGATGAGGACCCCGCTCAGGTCTTCTATGCCGAGAGGCCCTACGAGTTCTCCAAAAGGGACGGATACTATCAGTTGGAGGTAAAGCTCCCCTTCATCACCAAGGGGGAGGTGGAGTTGAGAAGGAGGGGGGAAGAGCTGATAATCGAGATGGGCGCCTTCAGGCGCCATGTCCTCCTTCCGAGGAACATCGCCCGGCTGCCCTCCAAGGGGGCAAAGATAGAGGGCAAGAGGCTTATAATAAAGTTTGGAGGAGGGAAGGAAGATGGCCAAAGAGGCGCGGAAGAGGCGGGCTAAGCCCAAGACGATCCCGATCATCTGTCCCTTTGCCTTCGCCTACCAGAAGCTAATGGAGGCGAGGACGAAGGATACCCCTTTCTGGCGACACCTGACCAATGCCCGGATCGAGGTGCTTGAGGCCTTCAAATCCCTCTTAGAGGAGAGGATAGAACATCTGCGTGAGGAAAAGGGGGAGGAGCTCTCCAAGATTGAGGTAGAGTAGGTTTTGCCCCTTCGAGCCGTCCTCATCATTCCGGCCCGATACTCCTCGGAGCGCTTGCCCGGAAAACCCCTTATTGAGATAAGGGGAAAATCCCTTATCCAGTACACTTATGAGAGGGCCCGTGCCTCCTCCGTCGACGATGTGATCGTCGCCACCGACGACTCCAGGATACTGGAACGGGTGAAGGAATTCGGGGGAAAGGCCGTTCTCACCTCCCCCGCCCATCCCTCAGGGACGGACCGGGTGGCCGAGGTGGCGGCACGGATAGATGCGGATGTGATCGTGAACCTCCAGGGAGATGAACCCCTGATAGAGCCAGCATACATCGATCAGGCAGTGGACCCCTTCTCGCAAATAGAGGGGCTTCAGATGACCACCCTGGTGACACCCCTTAAGGGGGGAGAACTGGAAGATCCCAACGTAGTCAAGGTGGTCCTGGACCATGAGGGCTATGCCCTTTACTTCTCCCGTGCCCCGATCCCCTTCTGCCGCGAGAGTCCGGGCAGGATAAGGGAGGGAATTTACTGGAAACACATAGGCCTTTACGCCTACCGGAGGGACTTCCTCCTGATGATAACCCGCCTTCCTCCCTCCCCCCTAGAGGAGGAGGAGAAACTTGAGCAACTGAGGGTACTGGAGAACGGGTATCGGATAAAGGCGGTGCCCGTTCCTGGGCACCCCGGGGGGGTGGATACCTGGGAAGACCTCAGGAGGATCGAGCCCTTGCTTCCCTGACTTCGGTGAGGATCGCCTGGGCCATCCTCACCGGGTCCTCCGCCTCTCGAATAGGGCGCCCCACCACGAGAAAATCCGCCCCGGCCTTCACCGCCTCCCCAGGGGTAAGGACCCTTGACTGATCATGACGGGCCATCCCCTTCGGCCTCACCCCGGGGGTGACGATGAGAAAGCCCTCACCACATTCGGCCCTTATGACCTCTATCTCCTGAGGGGAAGCCACCACCCCGTCAACCCCTGCCTCCCTTGCTAAAAGGGCGAGGCGGACCACTGCCTTTTTGACCTCCCCCTCAATCCCTATCTCTCCCAGATCCCGATCTCTCAGGCTGGTAAGGATCGTTACCGCCAGGACTTTCGGGGGGGCCACTCCCAGGCGCTCGGCCTCCTCCCGCGAGGCCTCCACCGCCCTCCTCATCATCTCCCGGCCCCCGAGGGCATGGAGGTTGAACATCTCCACCCCGAGTCTTGTGGCCGCCCTGGCCGCCCCGGCCACCGTGTTGGGGATGTCGTGATACTTGAGGTCAAGGAAGACCCTTCCCCCCTCTTCCCCTATTCTCTTAACCACCTGAGGTCCCCCCTCGGTGAAGAGCTCCTTCCCCACCTTAAACCCCCAGACCCAAGCCTTAAGCAGGGACAGCCACTTGTGGAGCTCCCGGGGAGAGATATCAAGGGCGAAGATCAGGGGATTTGAGGCCTCAGCCTCCATAACCGAGGCGCTTAGAGAGGGTGATCCCTGCCTCCTTGACGGCAGGGATGATCTCCTCCTCTATCCTCTTGTCCGTCATCCTGAAGACGGGACCAGAGACCGATATCCCCGCGACCACGTTCCCCGTGTAGTCCCAGACCGGGGCCGCCACGCACCTCACACCCTCCTCATACTCCTCATTGTCGATGGCGTACCCTTTTTCCCTTATCTCGGCGAGGTGCTTCAGAAAGGTCTCCTTATCGGTGATCGTGTTCTTGGTGAAGGCCTTCATCTCATCCCAGTTTATGCTTCGCTCCAGCTCCGTCTCCGATTTGAAGGCGAGCTGGACCTTCCCTATGGCAGAACAGTAGGGAGGGAGCCTCCAGCCCACCCTGCAAGCTACCCTTACCATCCTCTTGGCTTCCACCACATCGAGATAAACCACCGAGTCCTGTCGGATTATGCCCAGGCCCGCGTTCTCGTTACATCGATTTACCAGTTCTTCCAGTACCGGACGAGCCTGCTTTATGAGGCTCATCTGTCGAATATAGCTCTGGCCGAGCTCAAGGCTCTTCAGTCCAAGACGATAGTTCTCCGTCTCTTTGTTCTGCTCCACATAGCCCCTCGACTCCAGGGTCGCCAGGAGCCTGAAGACGTTGTTCTTGTGGAGGTTCAGGCGCCTGCTCAACTCCGTTACCCCAAGCTCCCGCCCCTCGCTGCTCAGCTCCTCGAGAAGATCAAGGGCGTTGACCACCGACTTGATCATGTAACTTGACTTTTCCCTGCGTGCCATTACCACCTCCCGGTTTTTGATAAGATTAGTTCCTTTCCCCTAAAAATCAAGCTCAAAATTTTTCTCCTTGCAAGTAGAAGGATCATCAACTATTATTTAAGAAGAGGTGTAGGGATAGAATAAAACATTTTTTAAATTTTTTAAACCCCGATGAAATAATTTATTCTTCCGAAAGGAGGGGGAAAGGATGGAATGGGTTGAAAGGGCAAAAGAGTATGCTACCAAAAAGATAATCGAGCAGATCGTTTCCTTACTGAAGAAAGTAGACGATGCCCGCCTCATCCAGATGACCCACCTCGCTGAAAGGCTCACCTCTGACCCCGAGGTTAAGGGGTCCATCGCCAGGATAAGGGAGTTCATCCAGACGGATCATCCGGCAAAGGAACTTTTTTATCGTGTCATCAACTACCTTCCTTACAAGAACCAGGTCCGGCTGTTTCAAACGCTTTTCAACAACGCCTGGTTTCAGGGGGGGAAGAAGAGGGACGCCTTTGAGCAGGAGCACGGCTATCGTCCTCCCTTCATCCTCATCCTCAGTCCTACCATGAGGTGCAACCTGCGGTGCAAGGGCTGTTACACCCTTGGTTATGGCCTGAAGCCGGAGCTGGAGTTCGAGGTGGTGGACAGGATCCTGAAGGAGTGTGAGGAGTTGGGGATCTATTTCGTGACCATCCTGGGAGGAGAGCCTCTGCTTTACCCCCACCTCTTCACCATGCTGGAGAGGCACCCCGATATCTTCTTCCAGATTTACACCAACGGCACCCTTATGACCAGGGAGAAGGCGAGGCGCTTCTCTGAGCTCGGCAATGCGGCGATAATCATAAGCATAGAGGGAGACGAGAAGGAGACGGACGAGTGGAGGGGCAAGGGGGTCTATAAGAAGATCATGAAGGCCTTCGATTATCTGCGGGAGGAAAGGGTGATCATCGGGACCTCCGCCACGGTGACGCGCCAGAACGTGGAGGTAGTCTCCTCCTATGAGTTCATCGACAAGATGATCGAGCTCGGCTCCTTCGCCCAGATGTACTTCCTCTACATCCCGGTGAACGGGATGGCGGACTTCTCCCTGATGGTGACCCCCGAACAGAGAAACCACCTGCGCAAGCAGGTGATAGCGATAAGGAACTCCAGGCCGATCTTCATCCTCGACTTCTGGAACGACGGGCCATATGTGGAGGGTTGCATCGCGGCGGGCAGACGCTACATGCACATTAATGCCAACGGCGACATCGAGCCCTGCGTTTACACCCATATCGCCATGGACAACATCCACAACACCACCATCGCCGAGGCCCTCAACAGTCCCCTCTTCCGCGCCATCCGCGCCCGGCAGCCCCATAACCCCAACCACCTCCGTCCCTGCATGATCATCGACAACCCTCACGTGATGAGGGAGATCATCGCCGAGGTGAAGCCCTACTTCACCCACCCAGGGGCAGATGAGATCTACACCGTGAAGAAGGATCAGATGGATGAGTACGCCCGTCGCTATGCGGAGCTTGCCGACAAGGTCTGGAGAGAGGAGTACGTGAATAACCGGCCCATCGTCGACTACGTGCCTCCCGAGGAGAGGACGAATGTGAGGGTCTGTGGCCGGATGTAGGACTGCCGATGCGGGTCCTGCTCGTCCAGCCCCCGGGAGAGGCCCTGGGGTTCGGGGAGATGGTGAGGGGTGAACCCCTGGGCCTGGAGATGGTCGCCGGGGCGCTGGAGGAGAGGGGGCATGAGGTCAAGATCCTCGACCTGAGGATAAAGGGAAGAGGGGGGCTCCTTAAAGAGCTCGACTCCTTCTCCCCTGATGCATGCGGGATAAGCTGTTCCTATTCCGTTGATCACTTTTGGACACTGGAGATCGCCAAAGGGGTAAAGTCCCAGAAGGAAGGGGTCTTCGTCTTCGTGGGGGGGAACCATGCCTCCATGGCATGGACTGATTTTCCAAGGGAGATAGACGCGGTAGTAGTAGGAGAGGGGGAGGAGACCAGCAGGGAACTGCTCGATGCCCTGGAGCAAGGGGGGGATCTTCAAGGGGTGAAGGGGCTGGCCATAAACGGCAGAGACGGGAAGGTCCTTACCGCCCCAAGGCCTCTCCTCGATGACCTCGACCAACTCCCCTTCCCCAAAAGGGTCAGGCCCAAGGGGGCGGGATACTATATGGGCTTTCAGCGCCCCCTGGCTCTGCTTGAGACCTCAAGGGGCTGTCCCTTCCGCTGCTCTTTCTGCAGCGTTTGGGAATTCTTTCACGGGAAGTACCGGACGAAGAGCCCGGAGAGGGTCCTGGAGGAGATCCTCACTCTCAGGGAGCCCTTCGTCCTCTTCGTGGACGACAATTTCCTGCTGGATCCGGATCGGGCCGAGAGGATCGCCCTCCTCCTGAAAGAGCGCAAGGTGAGGAAGAGGTACACCTTTCAGGCGAGGAGCGACTCGATCGTCCGCCATCCGGAGCTGATCAGGCTCTGGAAGGAGGTGGGCCTAAAGGGAGTCTTCATCGGCTTTGAGAAGGTGAGGGATGAGGATTTGAGGGGCTTGAGGAAGGGGAACACGGTGAGGAACAACGACCAGGCCCTCTCCTTCCTTCAGGGGCTGGGGATCGACGTATGGGCCTCCTTCATCGTGGACCCGGAGTTTGACCACGAGGACTTCCGCCTCCTGAGGGAGTACGTGATCTCCCGGCGGATAAAGACCCCCACCTTCTCGGTGCTGACACCCCTTCCAGGCACAGAACTCTTCCGTGAAATGGAATCCCGGCTGATCACAAGGGATTATCGCCTCTTCGACATAGCCCATGCAGTCCTTCCGACAAAGCTATCCTTGGAGAGATTTTACCAGGAGTTCTGCTCCCTCTACTGCCTCCCCTACTCCAAGTATCGGCTGATATGGGAGGGTTTCCTGGCCTGGCTCAAGGGATTCCCCTTAGGGGCCCTCCTCAGGATGTTACGTTCCGCCAAGAGGCTCTCCACCCCCTCTCACTACCTTGAGGCCCACAGAGGCCTCATCACCCCTTCTCTTCCCGCAGGACGATCTTATCCTCCGTAAAGTCGAGGAGCTTGAAGGTGGCCCTCAAGAGCTTTTGCTCCCCGAAGATGTTCACCAGAAAGAGTTTCTCCCCTTCGGGTCTTATCAGATAGACCGATTCCAGAACCAGCTCTTCCTCCCCGTCTCTCTCCAGATAGACGTTGGCCTCACACATCTATCGCCTCCTTGAGCACCTTGGTGACGAGCTCCTCCAGGTAATGAGGCAGGGGCTGACGAGAGACCCCCACGATATGGACCCGCTCCTGGGTGAGGGGTAAAAATATCTTCAGGGCAGGGCTTGAGGATATCGCCTCGACCATCCTCGCTGTCACCTCTCCCATCATCGCATTGGGCATGATGATGCTTATCGGCCCTATGATCACGTCCACCTTAGGGGCCATCCAGACGATAGCGCTCTCACCGCTTGCCCCCCTGTTCGCCTTCGCCTTCATCATGGCGGAGGTGGCGATGGCATTGGTCCCCAGGGCGATGATCTCCACCCTCTCCTCAAAGGCCTCCTTTATCCGCTTGACCACCGCACTACCTATACCTCCTCCCTGCCCATCGATGACGCATATCCTTACCTTTCTCTCCCCCACTACCGCCTCCTCTTCTCTATCTCGCCGGTCATGGGAACGAAGACCACCCCCGTGATCCTCTTCTTCAGAAGCTCCCCGTCCTGCTTTGTGACAAGGGTGAGGGTCTGGTAGAAGGGATCTGCCCCCAGGGGCAGTATCATCCTTCCCCCCTCCTTCAGCTGATCCACGAGCCTCGGGGGGATCTCAGGGGCAGCGCAGGTGATGATGATGGCGTCAAAGGGGGCGTGCTCTGGCCAGCCGAAGAACCCATCGCCGCACTTCACGTGGACGTTATCATATCCGAGCTCCCTCAGGCGCTCGGAGGCCTTTTTGGCCAGCTCGGGGATGATCTCTATCGTGTACACCTCCTTCGCCAACTCAGCGAGCACCGCCGCCTGATAGCCTGAGCCCGTCCCTATCTCCAGGACCCTGTCGGTCGGCTTCAACTGGAGGTGATAGGTCATGAGGGCGACGATGTACGGCTGGGAGATGGTCTGGCCGTACCCGATGGGGAGGGGACGATCCTCATAGGCGCTGTCCCGGTACTCAGGGGGAACAAAGAGATGCCGGGGCACCTTCCCCATGGCGGAAAGGAGCCTGGGATCGTCGATCCCCCTCGCCTTTATCTGCTCTTTCACCATCCTTTCGCGCTCCTTCTGGAAGACCTCCTCACCCTTTTCGGCGGCCCTGCAATGAGAGATGATGAGGAGGGCAGCACTCAAAAGCATTATGACCTTAACCATGGCGCCTCCCATCCAGGAGATACTCCAGCCGGACGTTGCTCAGGGCATGAAAGATGTTCCCCTTTATCCTCTTGTCCATCTTGTGGAGCTGGCCTATCAGGTGCTTGATCTCCCTTCTCTTTGTACCCGCCCGGGTGGGACAGCCATCCTGAAATTCAGGCAGTCGGTGAAGCTTGAGATAAGCCCTGATCTTCTCCTCGTCTAAGAGGGCCAGGGGTCTTATGACGGTGAGCCTCCCGCCGAACAGTTCCTGGCGGGGGATCATGGTGCTGATCTCACCACAGTACAGCACGTTCATGAGGAAGGTCTCGATGATATCGTCCCTGTTGTGTCCCAGGGCCAACTTGTTGCAGCCCAGCTCTGCAGCCGTCTCGAAGAAGACCTTCCGCCTCCAGCGGGAGCAGAGAAAACAGGGGGTCTCTGACCCGCTTGCTCGATGGGCCTTGGGACCGATCTGGGTCCTCTTCAGGATGAACTCGCACCCCTGGGCCTCGACGAACTCCCTTAATCTCTCTGTATCGAGCCCCCCAAACCCGAGATCGACGGTGAGGACCTTGATCTCATAATCTATCGGCACGTACCTGAGGCGGTCGCAGAGGACCTTGAGCAAAACCACGCTGTCCTTCCCCCCCGAGAGGGCCACCAGTACCCGATCCCCATCCTCCAGGAGGCGATACTCGTGGATCGCCTTCCCCACCAATCTCCTTACCCTTTTGTCAAGATAGG
>CAYRAR010000014.1:0-20834 GCA_964422255.1 uncultured Thermodesulfobacteriota bacterium
CATATTCCAGGAGCTCCTTGGGACGGGGGCGGGCGTGGTAGGGGGAGTGCTTTGCCAGCCCTTCCCTGGTCTCGAAGGTGAGGTTCAAGCCGGGGAAGTCAGGGTACTTCTCCTCCAGCCTCTCCACCACCCTCAGGCTCTGCAGGTTATGCTCGAACCCCCCGTAGGGGGCCATGAGGCGATCCAAGGCCGTCTCCCCTGCATGGCCGAAGGGGGTATGCCCCAAGTCATGGGCCAGGGCGATCGCCTCGGTCAGCTCCTCGTTCAGCTTCAGCTTCCTGGCGATCCCCCTGGCGATCTGGGCCACCTCCAAGGAGTGGGTCAGCCGGGTCCGGTAGTAATCGCCCTCGTGATTGACGAAGACCTGGGTCTTGTACTCGAGGCGCCTGAAGGCAGCCGAATGGATGATGCGATCTCTGTCCCTTTCAAAGGCGGGCCGATCATCCTTGAACTCCTCGGAGTAACGCCTCCCCCGGGAGTTCGAGCTTCGGGCCGCATAGGGGGCGAGGTCAGGCCTCTCGTCGCTCATCCCTTAAGACGATACTCCAAAAGCCCCCATTTGTCCATCGGAGGGAGGCGGAGAGAGAAGTCCCGTACATCTGTTGCCATCGGGCGGAGAAAGGGGCAAAATTAGCTCATGAGAAGGGAAAGTGAGGGAGGGTCATGCTGGAGAAGGCGCTGGAGAAGATAGCCGAACAGGTGATCGCCTTGGATGAGGCGTCCCTTACGCAGCTTCGTCAGAAGTACATGGAGAGGGTCTCCCATTTTGAGCCCACGAGGGAGTGGGAGAAGGCGGTGATCATCTACTTCATAATAAACGGGGTGATCACCAAGAACTTCCTCTTCAACCAGAACCTCCTCGCTCAAGCCAAAGGGAAAGAACTTTCCCCCAAGGATAAGGAGAGGGGGAAGGGACACCTGAAGGTGATCAAGTGACTTAGCCCGCCTTCTCCGCCACCCGCAGGCGCGTGAGGGCCCGCTCCAGGGCAGCCTGAGCGGTGGCATATTCGGGATCAAGGGGAGAGAGCTCCTTCAGCCTCTCTTCGGCCTCGCTCTTTGCCCTCTTGGCCCGCTCCACGTCTATCTCTTGGGCGAGCTCAGCGGCCTCGGCCAGGATGATCACTCGCTCGGGGAGCACCTCGGCGACCCCACCACTTATCGCCATCCAGTTCTCCTGACCGTTAATCCTGTACATCACCTCCCCGGTCCTGAGGAGGACCAGGAAGGGGGTGTGGCCCGGGAGGACCCCGAACTCTCCCTCATATCCAGGGGCGGTCACCTCCTCCACCTCCTCCGAGAGGACGAGCCGCTCCGGGGTCACCACCTCAAGGAGTACGGCCATTACTCCCTCCTCATTCGCTCGGCCTTCTCCAGGGCCTCCTCGATGGTGCCCACCATGTAGAAGGCCTGCTCTGGCAGGTCGTCGTACTTCCCCTCCACCAGCCCCTTGAATCCCCTTATCGTGTCCTCCAGCTTCACGTAGCGGCCCTTGGTGCCGGTGAACTCCTCGGCCACGTGGAAGGGCTGGGAGAGGAAGCGCTGGATCTTCCTTGCCCGGGAGACGATCAGCTTGTCCTCCTCGGAGAGCTCGTCCATGCCGAGGATGGCGATGATGTCCTGAAGGTCTTTGTACTTCTGCAGGATCCTCTGGACTTCCCTGGCGACCCAGTAGTGTTCCTCGCCCACGATGGCGGGATCGAGGATCTTGGAGGTGGAATCGAGGGGATCGACTGCCGGATAGATCCCGAGTTCGGCTATCTGACGGGAGAGGACGGTGGTGGCGTCCAGATGGGTGAAGGTGGTTGCAGGGGCAGGGTCCGTCAGGTCATCGGCGGGCACATAGATGGCCTGGACCGAGGTGATGGACCCCTTGGTGGTGGAGGTAATCCTCTCCTCCAGTTCCCCCAGGTCGGTGGCCAATGTCGGCTGATATCCCACCGCCGAGGGCATCCTTCCGAGCAGGGCCGATACCTCCTGGTTCGCCTGGGTGAAGCGGAAGATGTTGTCTATGAAGAGGAGTACGTCCATCCCCTCCTCGTCCCGGAAGTACTCAGCAGCCGTCAGGGCCGAAAGCCCCACCCGGGCCCTGGCCCCTGGGGTCTCGGTCATCTGGCCGAAGACCAGGGCCGTCTTCTCTAAGACTCCCGACCTCTTCATCTCGAGCCAGAGGTCGTTTCCCTCACGGGTCCGTTCTCCCACCCCTCCAAATACCGAGACCCCTCCGTGTTCCTTGGCTATGTTGTGGATCAGTTCCATGATGATCACCGTCTTACCCACTCCGGCCCCTCCAAAGAGCCCCACCTTCCCGCCTTTGGGATAGGGCTCGAGGAGGTCTATCACCTTTATCCCCGTCTCGAAGATCTCAATCTTCACGTTCTGATCGAGGAAGGAAGGGGCAGGACGATGGATGGGGTAATACTTCTTCGCCTCGACGGGTCCTACCTCGTCTATCGGTTCCCCTATCACGTTGAGGAGTCTCCCCAGGACCTCCCTCCCCACCGGCATGGTAATGGGGGCCCCGGTGTCCACCGCCTTCATACCCCGAACGAGGCCATCGGTGGTGTCCATGGCGATACAGCGGACCGTCCTCTCCCCAATGTGCTGGGCCACCTCAGCCGTGAGGTTCCACTCCTTATCGCTTATCCTCGGATTGGTAATCTTCACAGCATTGTAGATGGCGGGGAGCTCCCCCTCGGGGAACTCGATGTCGATGACCGGTCCTATCACCTGAACGATCCTTCCCTCGTTCTTGATCTCCATCGCTTGCTCCCTCCTCTATTGTTTTAAGGCCTCAGCGCCCGTGGCTATCTCTATCATCTCCTTGGTGATGGCGCTCTGACGGGCCTTATTGTACATGAGGGTGAGCTTGTCGATGAGCTCCTGGGCGTTCTGGGTGGCGGCGTCCATGGCCGTCATCCTTGCACCGTGCTCTCCGGCCACGTGCTCAAGGAGTGCCCTCCAGACCCGTACCTCCACATATCGGGGAAGAAGATCGGCGAGGATCTCTGTGGCCGGCGGCTCATAGAGGTGCTCCACCGGGAGGTGTTCCCCGGGTTCGAAGGGCTCCAGCGGAAGGAGCACCTCCACGGTCGGCCTCTGCACTAAGGGGGAACGGAAAAAGCTATATGCCAAGTAGACCAGATCCACCTCTCCCCCCAAGAAGTCCTCCATCAGATCCTTGGCGATCTCCTTGGCTGCCCCGTAGTCAAGGACCCGGAACCGATCGAGATAGTCCCTCCGTATGGGGATCTCCCTCCTGCGGTAGTATTCTATCCCCTTACGCCCGAGGATGCTGAGGGAGACCTCCTCCCACCTCCCCTTGTTCTCCTTCAGGAACCGATCCACCCTCCTGAAGAGGTTCTGGTTGTAACTGCCGCAAAGCCCCCTCTCGGTGGATATCACCAGGATCTCGACCCTTTTGGGCTCCCGGCGTTCCAGCAGGGGGTGGTAGGGGGCCTCCACCCTGGAACTGACGCTCTCGATCACCTCCTTCATCTTATCGGCATAGGGCCTAAAGCTGATGATCCTTTCCTGGGCCCGACGGAGCCTGGCCGCTGCCACCATGTGCATGGCCCGGGTGATCTGCTGGGTGCTCTTGACGCTGCTTATCCTCCGGCGCAGAACCTTGAGGCTCAGCATCTCTGAGAGGGCTCCTTAGGGGGTGAAGACCTCTTTGAACTCCTCGAGGGCCCGATCGATCTTGGATCGCAGGGCGTCATCCAGTTCCTTCTTCTCCTCTATCTCCCGGAAGATCTCCGGATATCGATCCTCGATGAACTGATAGAGTTGGGCCTCATACTTCTGCAGGGCGCTTACGGGGAACTCGTCGAGGAACCCGTTTACCCCTGCGTAGATGATCACGATCTGTTTCGCTACGGGGAGGGGCTGGTACTGCCCCTGTTTCAGTATCTCCACCAGCCTCTCGCCCCGGGCGAGCTGGGCCTGAGTGGCCTTGTCAAGCTCGCTTCCGAACTGGGCGAAGGCGGCAAGCTCGCGGTACTGGGCGAGGTCAAGCCTGAGGGATCCCGCCACCTGCCTCATCGCCCTTATCTGGGCGTTTCCTCCCACCCGGGAGACCGAAAGCCCCACGTTCACTGCTGGCCTGATCCCCGCATAGAAGAGGTCCGTCTCCAGGTATATCTGACCGTCGGTGATGGAGATGACGTTGGTGGGGATATAGGCCGAGATGTCCCCTGCCTGGGTCTCGATGATGGGAAGGGCAGTGAGGGACCCACCCCCCAGCTCGTCGCTCAATTTGGCCGCCCTCTCCAGGAGCCGTGAGTGAAGGTAAAAGATGTCCCCGGGATAGGCTTCGCGGCCAGGGGGACGGCGCAAGAGCAGGGACATCTCCCGGTAGGCCACGGCGTGTTTTGAGAGGTCATCGTAGATTATCAGGGCGTGCCTTCCGGTATCGCGGAAGTATTCGCCCATGGTGCAGCCGGCATAGGGAGCGATATACTGGAGGGGGGCCGGATCGCTGGCCGTGGCCGAGACCACGATGGTGTAGTCCATGGCCCCGTGCTGGCGGAGCTTGTCCACCACCTGGGCGACGGTGGACTGCTTCTGGCCTATTGCCACATAGATGCAGAATACGTCTGTCTCCTTCTGGTTTATGATGGTATCTATTGCCAGGGCGGTCTTTCCGGTCTGACGGTCGCCGATGATCAGTTCTCGCTGTCCCCTCCCTATGGGGATCATCGAATCTATCGCCTTTATCCCCGTCTGAAGGGGTTCCTTCACTGGCTGCCGGACCACCACCCCCGGGGCCTTTTCCTCTATGGGGCGGAACTCCTTGGCCTCTATAGGCCCCTTCCCATCGAGGGGTTGCCCCAAGGGGTTCACCACCCTTCCCACCAGGGCCTCTCCCACCGGCACCTGGATGATCCTTCCCGTCCGCTTGACGATGTCCCCTTCCTTTATGTGCTCGTCCTCCCCCAGGATGGCCGCCCCCACGTTGTCCTCCTCTAAGTTGAGGACCAGACCCATGATCCCGTTGGGGAACTCCACCAGCTCACTGGCCATCACCCTCTCCAGGCCGTAAATCCGGGCGATCCCATCCCCCACCGAGATTACCACCCCGGTCTCGCTCACGTCTATGTCCTTCTCAAAACCCCTTATCTGCCTTTCTATGATTTCGCTTATCTCCTCTGCCCTTATCTGCATCGCCTCACCCCTCTAACATATTTTCTCTAACCCTCCTTAGCTGGGTCCTTATGCTCCCATCATATATCATCCCCCCTATTTTTACCACCACCCCCCCTATCAGCGTGGGGTCCTTCTCCACCCGCATGATGATCTTCTTCTCCACCTTCTCCTCCAAGCTCCTCGTGATCTCCTTTATCCGTTCTTCAGACAGATCGAAGGGGGTATAAAGGACGGCCCTCGCCCTTCCCATGGCTTCGTCCAGGAGGTCTCGGTATATCTGGAGGAGATCGGGCAGGGCCTTGACCCGGTTCTTCTCCACCAGGATCCTCAGGAAGTTGATGATCACCTCACTCAGCCCCAGTCTTTTGGCTATCTCCTCCACTATGGAGGTCCGCTGCTTGGGATGTATGGCTGGATTGATCAGGACGAGCCGCAGCTTCTCCTCGGCCTGGAGGAAGTTGTTAAAGAGGGAAAGCTCCTCCCCATATTGCTCCGCCTTCCCCTCCTCGAGCCCGACCTTCAGGAGGGCCTTCGCATACCTCCTTACAGCCCGTGAGGATATCAACTCATCCTCCTCAATCTCTCGATATACTCCTGGACGAGCTTCTCCTGATCGGAGGGCTTGATGGAACCGACCAGCATCTTCTCCGCCAGCTGGACGGTCAGATTCGTGATCTCTTCCTGAAGTTGCCTCCTCGCCGCCTTCATCTCCTGCTCAATGGCCATCTGCGCTTGCTGCTTCATCCTCTCCGCGGCAACCTCCGCCTCCTTGATGATCCTCTCTTTCTCCCTCTCCCCCTCAGCGAGGAGCTGTCTCTTTATCCGTTCCAGTTCCTCGTCCATCTTCTTGAACTTTTCCTCGTATTCCCTGTACCGCCTCTGCCACTCCTCCTTCGCCCTTTCGGCCTCCTCCAGGGTCCGCTTCAGGACCTCATGGCGATCCCTAACGGCGTTGCTTAAGGGCCTTTTGATAAATTTGTAGAGGAGAAAGAAAAAGACTCCAAAATTTATGACCTTCCAGAAGAAATCCAAGGCCATCCTCCCCTCCCCCTTGCTCTTACGCGAGGCTCCTGCCCAGGATCTTCTCGGCCACCTCCCTGGCCATCTCCTCTGACCTCCCTTTCAATTCCTCCAAGGCCTTCTCCGTCTCCTTTTTTATCTGCTCTCTGGCAGCCGGTATCTCCTTCTGTATCTTCTCCTGAACCTCCTCTATCATCTCCCGCGCCCTTCGTTTCGCCTCCTCCCTTATCTTCAGCTTCTCCTCCAGGGCCCGAAGCCGCCCTTCCTTCAACTCCTCTTCATAACGAGAGATCATGCCTTCGGTTTCCCCTTTAAGCCTTTCAGCCTCCTCCTGGGTACCATAGATCCTCGTATGGCGTTCCTCAAGAAATTTCAGGAAAGGGCGGAAGAGGACGCGGTTCAACACCAACATAAATGTGACAAAAAGAACAAACTGAATTAGTAAAGTCTGATCTATCTTTATCAAAGTTTCTCCCCCTTTGAGTCTATTTGTTTGACAGAAAGAAGAGGTTTCTATTTTTACCTAAAAAAGATTTATATTGCAACCCCTCATGCGGGAAGGGGGGATTTGCCGTTTCGGCTTCTTCGGGGATTCAGTAGCCCCAGATCTCTTTATCCTTTCGGAAGATTTTGGCGATAAGGGCCACCCGCACCCACATCCCGTTCCGTACCTGCCGCCAGTACACCGCCCTGCGGTCTTCGTCTATCTCTGGGGGAAGCTCCTTGCGGCGCGGCAAAGGATGCATGATGATGGCGTTGGGCTTGAGCAGCCTCAGGTACTCTTTTTTGAAGTGATAGCGGGAGTAATCTATCTTCTTCGATTCCCCGGCCACATCGTACTCGTCCTGGATTCGGGTCATGTAGACGGCGTCCACCAACGGGATCACCTCGGCCAGATCCTCCACCTCCTCGAACTCCACTCGGTTCTCCCGGAGGTAGGCCTTCAAATCCTCCCCCATCCTCAGCTCCGGCGGTGAGACGAAGTAGAGCTTTACCCCCTCGTAGTTCTTCATCAAGTAGGCGAGGGAACGGACCGTCCTGCCCCGCTTGAGGTCGCCCACCAGAGCGATCCTCTTTCCGTCTATCCCCCCGTAGTCCTCGAAGGAGCGGTGAAGGGTGTAGATATCAAGGAGGGCCTGGGTCGGGTGCTGGTCAGGGCCTGAACCGGCGTTGATCACCGGTACGGGCCTACCGCTCTGGTTGAGCAGAAAGGCGATCCTCTCGGCAAAGCCCGGCTCCGGGTAGCGCATGATGATGAGGTCCACGTAACTGGAGAAGGTCCGCACCGTATCCTCGGGTGTTTCCCCCTTCACCTCCGAGGAGGTGGAGGTGTCCCGGACCTCTGAACACTGCATCCCCAGGATCTGGCAGGCGGACATGAAAGAGAGGAAGGTCCGGGTCGAGGGCTGCACAAAGTAGAGCATCGCCCTCCTTCCCTGAAGCAGGGAGAGGAGGAAGCGGGTTCCCTCATTGCTTTTGGAGATCTGGCGGATCTTAGTGGCCAGGTTGCATATCTCGTCGAGGAAGGCCCGGTCGAACTGCTGGGCCATGATCACATGGTATATGTTGCCGTCCCGCAGGAAGAACTCCTTTTTCTGGCTCCCCCTGAGCTTCGAGAAGGTTTCCCAATCTATCTTCTTCTGCATCTTTCCCTCCCTTCACGTCCTTACAGGGAGTTCGATGATGAAGCGGGTCCCCCTGGGCTCATTATCCCTCACCCGGATGAAGCCGTTGTGATCGGCGATGATGGTGTTCACGATAGCCAGGCCGAGCCCTGTGCCCGTCTTCTTGGTGGAGAAGTAGGGCTCAAAGAGCCTCACCTTGTCCTCGTCGGGGATCCCGCAGCCGTTATCCCTGACCTCGATGGTGGCCATCCGCAGAGAAGGGTTATACCTCACCTCCACATCTACCTCCCCCTCCCCGTCCACCGCGGCCACGGCGTTATCCAAGAGGTTTATCATCACCCTCTTTATCTGTTCCCTGTCAAACTTGAAGATCGGAAGGGAGGGCTCCGGGGTAAAGCGGAAGGAGATATCCTTATGGGCTTCCTTGTACAGGATGAGGCTTTCGCTTATCACTTCGTTCAGGTCGTTGGGAGTAGGGTTGATGTTGGGCATCCTGGCGAACTGGGTGAACTCGTTGACCAGGTTCTTTAGCTCGTTCACCTGCTGGATGATGGTGTTGGTGCACTCCTGGAATACCGCCGTGTCTCCCTTGATCCTGTCCTTGTACCTCTTGTAAATCCTCTGGGCAGAAAGCTGGATAGGGGTGAGGGGGTTCTTTATCTCGTGGGCGATCCTCTTGGCCACCTCCCTCCAGGCCGCAAGCCGCTCCATCTTCACCAAGTGGGTCAGGTCATCGAACACCGCCACCATCCCCATGTACTCTCCCTTTTCATCCCGCATCAGGTTCACGCTCACCCGCACGGTTATCACCTTCCCGTTCAGGTTCAGCTCCATCTGTTTCTGCACGCTCTCGCTCCCGGTGGTGTTTATCTCACGAATTATCTCCCTGGCGATCTTCCGGTATTCCGGCCGCAGGACATCCCGGTAATACTTACCCACCACCTCCGAGGCTCGCACCTCCAGCATCTCCTCGGCGGCCTTGTTCACGGTGGTGATCCTCCCCTCCTTATCGAAGGAGATCACCCCTGCGGAGACGTTCTCGAGCACGATCTCGATATAGCGCCTCCTTGCCTCCAGCTCCAGGTTGGTCTTCTGAAGGGCGGTGTGGCTGGCGCTCAGTTGCTCGGTCATCCGGTTGAAGGCTTCAACCAGCGCCCCTATCTCGTCCCTGGAATCGGTCTCCAGGCGGAAGGCAAGGTCGCCGCTGGCTATCCGCTTGGTCCCCTCGGCCAGCCGCTCTATCGGGATGGTTATCTCCTTGGCGAGTCGAAAGCCGAACCAGGTGGCAGAGAAGATGATGAGCAGGGTGATGAGCAGGAGCACCAGCAGGTAGTTGGTGATGAGGGGGCGTTTCAGGGCCTGGGATTGGCGATAGTTGACGAAGGCCTCAGAGATCTCCTTCATCTTCCCCACCAGGTTCTGGGGTATGTAGTAGCCGACCACGACCGCCCGCCCCCTCCCCGCCACAGCTCCTCCCCAGATCATCTCCGAGGTGTAAAAGGGGGATACCCAGGAGGCCTCCTTCCCCTTGAAGACCTCGGCGAGGAAGTCCTCGGGCGGGGAGGTGACATAGGGGAGGTCCTCAGAGGATACGTGAGTCAGCAGTTTCCCCTTCGGGTCAAAGACCCCGACCCAATCCAGGCCGTACTCCCTCCGCTTCCTTTCGAGCACCGCCTTGAGTTTCCCCTTCCTCGGGAGGGCCACCCCGATCCTCTTGCTGTGATGCACCGCATACTTGGCAAAGTCACGATAGTAGAGCTGGGCGACCTCTAAGGATCCCTGCAGGGACCTCTCCACCTGGGAGCTGAACCAGCTCTCCACGCTTCGGGTGATGAAGAGGGCCGAGGTGAAGAAGAGGAGCAGGGTGGGGACGAGGCTGAGGAGGATAAAGGCCAAGGAGAGCTTCGTCTTGAGCTGGGAGCCCAAAAGGCGCCTTTTCCTCTCGAGCATCAACTTGACCAGGTTCCTGATCACCAGGAAGATCAGCAAAAGGAGCAGGATCAGGTTTACGTTGATGATGGTGAAGAAGAGGACGTTTCCGCCGATGGGGACCTGGTCCTTGAGGGCGGGAAGGTGGACCTCCAGGTAGGTGATCCCCACGATGAAGAGGGCGATCAGGAGGATCAGGTAGAACTCACGGCGCCTCTTGCGCCTCTCCGCCTCCTTCCTCTCTTCTAAGTTGATCCACCTGTGGTTCATCTCTTCGTGGCGGCCAGGGGCAGGCGAAGGACCGACAGGCCATAAGCCGAGTTCTGTCCTCCCAGAAGGGAGTGGTGGTCATTTATCTGGGGCATGCGTTACCGCATACCTCATGCGACCTACCCGAGGGCATAGGGCGGGCCACCCCTTCGCCCTCCTATTCGGTCTTGCTCCGGATGGGGTTTGCCAAGCCGCCCCGATCGCTCGGGGCGCTGGTGAGCTCTTACCTCACCCTTTCACCCTTACCCCGGGCCCGAACCCGAGGCGGTCTGGTTTCTGTGGCACTTTCCTGACCCCTGTCGGGGCAGTCGCCGTTAGCGACCATCCTGCCCTCTGGAGCTCGGACTTTCCTCTGGCCCCGCTGGGCCAGCGACCACCTGGCCTGCCCCATCCTTCGCCGCCCTCTTGGCCAAACGGTCAGCCTCTCGGTTCTCCTCGCGGGGGATGTGGCCGATCCTCCAGCTTCGGAAGGAACTGAGAAGCTCCTTCACCCTCTCGTAGAGCTCCCTGAGTTTTTCATCCCTCACCTTATAGGCCCCGGTGAGCTGGCGCACCAGAAGCTCTGAATCGCTGTATACGGCCACCTCCTCCCACTTTTTCCTCTTCGCCTCCTCCAGGCCCATGATCAGGGCCTGGTACTCGGCCACGTTGTTGGTCACAACCCCCAGGGGCTTCCCCCCCTTGAATACCACCTCCTCTCCTTCCTTCAGGACCACGCCCGCCCCCCCTGCCCCGGGGTTGCCCAAAGAAGCCCCGTCAATGAAAAGCGATCCCCTCTTCACGATTAAAATTTAATCACTCCCCTCGGTTTTTTCCTCCTCCCAGTAAAGGATCCGCTGGCAATTGGGGCAGGTGATGAGCCGATTGTTCTTCAGCACCTCATTGTAGAGCTGAGGAGGGATATGGACATAACACCCCTGACAGGCCTCGTTCTTCACCAGGACCACCGCCAGTCCTCCCCTCCGTTCCTTGAGCCTCTCATAGAGGGAGAGAAGGTCCTCGGGCAGAGTCCCCATTATCTCATCTTTCTCCCTGAGCCATGCCTCGATGTTCCTCTCCAGCTCTTCTCCTTTTTCCTTGAGCTCCTCGATCTGCCGGGAAATCCTGCCCTTCTCCTCCTCGACCGATCGCTCCAGCGAGGGGAGCTCCGCCTCCAACGTATCCATCTCCTCCAGGATCTGGAGGATCTCCTCCTCGCGGGAGCTGTTGGCCTGCTCGGACCATTCAATCTCCCTGAGGATCGCCTCGTATTCCTTGTTGGTCTTGACCTCGAGGAGCCTCAGCTTCGACCGCCTAATCTTCTCCTTCTCCTCCTCCAGGTCCCGCTCCAGAGAACGACGCCGCCTTTCCATCTCCTGGAGCCTTTTCCTCGCCTCCTCTACCTTCTTCTCCTCCATCTTCAACTGTTCCTCAAGGAGCTTGATCTTTCCTGGCTGTTCCTTCTTCTCCCTCTCCGCCTCTATCAAGGATAGCTCAATCCGCTGCAGACGCCAGAGTCTCTGAAGCTGCTCCTTCATCTCTCCTCCTAAAGAAAGGGGGTGCACCCCCTACGAGTGCACCCCCTCCCGCGCACTCTCTTTCCCTCTCGCCCGCTTTTATCATCTCCCCCAGTGGGCCCACCTGGAATCGAACCAGGGACCTTCCGGTTATGAGCCGGTGGCTCTGCCAACTGAGCTATGGGCCCAATTTCCAATCTTATTATGAGCCAAACCCCTGATGGTGTCAAGCAAACGACCCTTGTCGTTTCCCCCCACGATCCACCTTCCCTTGCTAATCTCCCTCCATGTGGGATATCATGGAAGAAAACGTAGGCAGGAGGAGTCGATGTGGAGGGAGACAGAGGACATCTTGCAGGTGATAAGGAGGGTCCAGATAGAGGCCGAGCGCCACTTCTACGATCTTGTGGCCTCGTGGCATCGTTCCGCCCCTGGGGAGACGGCGTGGCGTCCCCTGGCCGATGTCTTTGAGACGGAGCGGGCGGTGGTGATAAGGCTCGATCTGGCAGGGGTCCCTAAGGAGGATATAACGGTGACCCTGGACGGGAGGCTTCTGACCGTATCTGGGACGAGAAGGGATGAGTTTGAGGGCGGAGAACGCCTCTACCATCAGGCCGAGATAGCCTACGGGAGGTTTGAGCGCCGCTTCACCCTCCCCTGGGAGGCCACAGAGGAGGATATCAGGGCCGTGTACCGGAATGGTTTCCTCACCCTCACCATCCACAAGCCTTCCCCGGAGGGCAGGAAGGTGAAGGTCGAGGTGAAGGGGGATAGGTGAGATGGCAGAGGAAAAAAAAGAAAAGGAGGCCCCTTCCCTCTCTCCGGAGGTACCCCTTCCCCAGATCCCCTCTCCCCTCCCCATAATGCTCCTTGAAGGGATGGTCGTTTATCCCTTCACCTTGGTCCCCTTGGCCCTCAGGGACCCCAAGGCGATGGGGGCGGTGGATGCCGCCCTGGGCGAAAGCCGCATAGTTGGGGCCTTTATGAAAAAGGGAGAGGGGGATGAGTTTCACCAGGTGGGCTCTGCAGTGCTCATCCATAAGATGCTCAAGTTCCCCGACGGGAGCATGAGGCTGCTGGTTCAGGGACTGAGCAAGATCCGACTGAGGGAGCTCCTCCATAAGGACCCCTATCTGCGGGGGGAGATTGAAGTCATCCAGGAGAAAGAGGAGAAGGACGAGAGGGTAGAGGCCCTGATGAGGGCGGTCGCTACTCAGTACCAGAGGATGACGAGCCTCGTCCCTTACATCCCCGATGAGCTCCAGGCAGCGGCCATGAGCATAGAGGAGCCGATTCGGCTCGTGTACTTCGTCGCCACCATGGTGAGGATGAAACCCGAGGAGAAGCAGGAGATCCTGGAGCTTGAGGGGGCGGAGGAGAAGCTGAAGAGGATATCGGCCATCCTGCAGAGGGAACTTGAGCTCCTGGAGCTGGGGGCCAAGATCCAGTCCGAGGTCCAGGATCGCCTCAGCAAGAGCCAGAGGGAGTACTTTCTCAGGGAGCAGCTCAAGGCGATAAAGCGAGAACTGGGCGAGGAGGACGAGGTCGAGGCGGAGGTGAGGGAGTTCCGCCAGAAGATAGAAGCAGCAGGGCTCCCCGATTACGTGAGAAAAGAGGCGGAGAAAGAGCTCGCCCGCCTGGAGAGGACCCCCCCTGCGTCGGCCGAGTACGGGGTTATAAGGACTTACTTGGAGTGGCTGGTGGAGCTCCCCTGGACGAAGGCCACCAAGGATAACCTCGACCTGGAGCGGGCCAGGAGGATACTGGACGAGGATCATTACGATCTCAAAGAGGTGAAGGAGAGGATCCTCGAGTACCTGGCGGTAAGGAAGCTCAAGGACGAGCGGGGGGAAGAGCCCCACGGGCCGATCCTCTGCTTCGTCGGTCCCCCAGGGGTGGGGAAGACCTCCCTCGGGCAGTCGATAGCCCGGGCCTTGGAGAGGAAGTTCGTCCGCATGTCCCTCGGGGGGATGAGGGATGAGGCGGAGATCCGGGGCCATCGCCGGACCTATATCGGTGCCATGCCCGGGAGCATCATTCAGGCGATCCGCCGGGCAGGAACAAAGAATCCCCTCTTCATGCTCGACGAGATAGACAAGATAGGGGCCGACTTCCGTGGTGATCCGGCCTCGGCCCTCCTCGAGGTGCTGGATCCGGAGCAGAACTCCACCTTCCGAGACCACTACCTGGACCTCCCCTTTGACCTCTCGCAGGTCTTCTTCATCGCCACGGCCAATATCCTGGACACGATCCACCCCGCCTTGAGGGACAGGATGGAGATACTGCGCCTTCCCGGCTACACCGAAGAGGAGAAGCTCGCCATTGCCCGCCACTACCTGATACCCCGGCAGATGAAGGAGAACGGGCTTGAGGGCGGGGAGGTGGCCTTCACGGACGAGGCGATTCGCAAGATCATCTCCTCTTACACCCGGGAGGCAGGGGTGAGGGGGCTGGAGCGGGAGATAGCCAGGATCTGCCGCAAGATCGCCTACAGGAAGGCCCAGGGGGAGGCGGTGGCTGGGACGATCACGCCGGAGTCCCTCCCCGATTATCTCGGGCCTGAGCGGTTCTTCCCCGAGGTGGCCCTGAGGACGGCTCGTCCAGGGGTGGCCACGGGCCTGGCCTGGACGGAAGCGGGAGGGGACATCCTCTTCATCGAGGCCACCAAGATGCCGGGGAAGGGGAACCTGTTGCTCACCGGACAGCTCGGGGAGGTGATGCAGGAGTCGGCCAAGGCGGCCCTGAGCTATGTGCGGACCAAGGCTCGGGAGCTGGGGATAGAGGAGGATTTTTACAGTCGCTACGACCTCCACGTCCACGTCCCTGCCGGCGCCACCCCCAAGGACGGTCCCTCGGCCGGGATAGCCATCGCCTGCGCCCTGGCTTCGGTCCTTTCCGGTCGCCCGGTGAGGAACGACCTGGCGATGACCGGGGAGATCACCCTAAGCGGCACGGTCCTTCCCGTGGGGGGGATAAAGGAGAAGGTGCTGGCGGCCAAGGCCGCGGGGATAAAGCGGGTTATCCTCCCCTCCAGGAACCGGGGCGATGTCCAGGAGATAGGGGAAGAGCTTAAAGAGGGACTGCAGTTCCACTTCGTCGAGACGGTGGACGAGGTCTTCAACCTGGCCCTGAAGGATGAGCAGAAGGAGGGGTCCCCTGAGGAGATCCCCTCCGCTTGAGGACCTTTCCCCTTAGCTGCCCACAGGCGGCCGAGATCTCCTGACCGCGGCTCTCCCTCAGGGGAGCGGTGTAACCGGCTTCAAGGAGCACCCTCTGGAAGGCGAGAACCCTTTCTGGATCAGGCCTCCTGAAAGGGAGCTCGGGGACCTCATTGTAGGGGATCAGGTTCACCTTGCACCTTATTCCTTTGAGGATCTGTGAGAGCCTCTCCGCGTCCTTCACCGAGTCGTTCACCCCGGCTATGAGCACGTACTCGAAGGTTATCCTCTCTCTCGGTGGGAGGGGGAGACGGCGACAGAGCTCAAGGAGCTCTTCCAGGGGATACCTCCTGCTTATGGGCATCAGGCGGGAGCGGGTCCCCTGATCAGCGGCGTTGAGGGATATGGCCAGGCGAAACCTTATCCCCTCCGAGAAGATCCGCTCCAGTTCCGGGAGAAGCCCCACCGTCGAAAGGGTGATCCTCCTGCCCGAAAGGCCCAGCCCGAACTCGTCCTCCATCACCCTTATCGCCTTGACCACCTGCTCGTAGTTGTCCAAGGGTTCCCCCATCCCCATAAGGACCACGTTGGTTATCCTCTTCCTCCCTGTGGCCTTCCTCACGGCCAGGATCTGGTTGACGATCTCACCGGCGGTCAGGTTCCTCGCAAACCCCTGTAGGCCCGTGAGGCAGAACCTGCATCCCATCCTGCATCCCACCTGGGTGGAGACGCAGAGGGTAAGGCGCCCCTCATGGGGGATGAGGACGCTCTCAACCGAGTTTCCATCCCCGAGGGGGAAGAGGAACTTGCTCGTCCCATCAGGGGAGGTCTCGATGGCAAGGGGCTTGAGGGAGGAGATGTGGGCCACCTCCTTGAGCCTGCGCCTGAAGGCTTTCCCAATATCGGTCATCTCCTCGAAGTCCTCCACGCCCTGCTGGTAGATCCAGCGCATGATCTGGCGGCCCCTGAAGCTCCTCTCCCCCAAAAAGCGGACGAAGGCCTCAAGCTCCTCACGGGTGAAGTTTTGCAGGTCGACCTTCTGCACGGGAGTGTCTCTATCGTTGGAATTTTCTCACCGGTGAGTTAATATAAAACATCGTCTGGGGCCCATCAATTTCTGAGGAAAGGATGATCGTCAAGCGGGTAACGGAAGTCCCGGAAGAGGAGATAACGGAGGAGGGGGCAAAGGAGGTGTGGAAGAGGGTCCTCCTTGGACCTGAAGAGGGAGTGCCAAACTTCGTGATGAGGCACTTCACGGTCTCCCCAGGGGGGATGACCCCCCTTCATTCCCACCCCTGGGAGCATGAGATATACATCCTGGAGGGAAAAGGGGAGGTGTTCTGTGGCGGTGAGAGGAGAGAGGTGGAGGAGGGGGCTGCCGTCTTCATACCCCCTGACGTGCTCCACCAGATAAGGAACAGAGGGAAGTCATCCCTTCAATTCCTGTGTCTGATACCGCTGAGGTGACCTTTCCCCCATGATAAACCTCAGGACGAAGGAGGAAATAGAGAAGCTTCGCCGCAGTAACCGCCTCGTGGCTCAGGCCCTTCTCAAGGTCAGGGAGGCAATAAGGCCAGGGGTCAGGACCGCTGAACTCGACAGGATCGCTGAGGAGACCATCAGGAGGGGAGGAGGGAGGCCTGCTTTCAAGGGGTATCGGGGCTATCCGGCGAACCTCTGTGTGTCGGTAAACGAGGAGGTCGTTCACGGGATCCCGGGTCCGAGGAGGCTTGAGGAGGGGGATATCGTCAGTCTCGACCTGGGGGTCCTCATGGACGGCTACTACGGGGATGCCGCCATCACCGTCCCGGTGGGCGAGGTATCGGAGGAGGCAAAGAAGCTCATAGAGGTGACGGAGGAGGCCCTCCACAAGGGGATAGAGAAGGCCCGGGTGGGAAACCGCCTCTATGACATCTCCCATGCCATCCAGAGCTGGGTCGAGTCCTTCGGCTTCTCGGTGGTGAGGGATTTCGTGGGACATGGCATAGGCCGGCAACTCCATGAGGAGCCCCAAGTCCCCAACTTCGGCCCTCCCAATCAGGGCCCGAGGCTCATGGTGGGGATGGTCCTGGCGATAGAGCCGATGGTGAACGCCGGGGGGTGGCAGGTGAGGGTCAGGGAGGATGGATGGACGGTGGTGACCGCTGACGGGAGCCTCTCGGCCCACTTCGAGCATACCATCGCTATAACCGAGGACGGACCCGATATCCTCTCCCTCCCTTAGGGTTCTACCCCCTTTGCCTGAAGATCAACCTGATGGGGTTTCCCTCGAAGCGAAAGGCCTCCCTAAGTCTTCGGGCCAGATACCTCTGGTAATTGGCGGTGACTCCCTGGGGACGGTTCACGAAGAAGACAAAGGTAGGAGGGCGAACCCCCACCTGGGTGAGGTAGTAAAACTTGACGGGACGGCCCCTCCAGTGGGGAGGTGAGTGGGAGGAGAGGACCCCTTCCATCCAGCGGTTAAGCTTTGAAGTGCTTATCCTCTTTTTCCCCTCCTCCGCCACCCGATCCACCGCCTCAAGGACCATCCCCACCCCCTCACCCTTGAGGGCGGAGGTGAAAAGCAGGGGCGCATAATCGAGAAACCAGAGGCGACGGCGCACCATCTCAGCGTATTCCCCTTCTTTGGCCTTACCCTGAAGGAGGTCCCACTTGTTCACCAGAAGCACACATCCCTTACCCCGCCTCTCTATGAGCCCCCCTATCCTCATATCCTGCTCCGTGACCCCCTCCTGGGCGTCTATCATCAGGAGGGAGACGTCGGAGCGCTCTATGCTCCTTATAGCCTCAATCACGCTGTACCTCTCCAGCCTCAAGCTGATCCTGCTCCTTCGCCTGATACCCGCAGTGTCGATGAGCAGATAGGATTTGCCCCTCCACTGAAAAGGGGTGTCTATCGCGTCCCTGGTGGTCCCAGGCCTCTCGTCCACGATCACCCTCTCATAGCCCAGGATGGCATTGACCAGGGAGGACTTCCCCACATTGGGTCTGCCCACAACGGCCACCCTCACCCCCTCCTCCCCCTTTTCCTCCTCTTCAGGAGGAGAGGGAAGGGCCTGCAGGAGCTCCTCCATCAGCTCCCCGAACCGGTAACCGTGCTGGGCCGATACGGGATAAAGCCTTTCTACCCCGAGCCGGTAGAAATCGTAGACCTCCTTCTCATGCCGGGGACCGTCTATCTTGTTGACCACGTAGAGAACCTGTTTCCCTTTCTCCCTCAGGAGTCTGCAAATCTCCTCATCCAAGGGGGTCAAGCCTTCCCTGCCATCGAGCACGAAGAGGACGAGATCGGCCTCCTCGATGGCCCACTGACACCCCTTTATCACCTGGGCAGCTACCGGTTCCTCTCCGGGCTCAAACCCCCCTGTGTCCACCAGCGTGAAGGCCTTTCCCCCCATCCCTACCTCGGCAAAGTTCAGATCCCGGGTCACCCCAGGGGTATCCTCCACGATTGCCTTCCTGTAGCCGACGATCCGGTTGAAGAGGGTGGATTTCCCCACATTAGGTCTCCCCACTATGGCCACCAAGGACTTCATCTCCCGGGATCTTATCCCATTCCCTTTCCTTAGTCCACTTCACCCTTACAGGATGGCTTTTATCAAACCCTTTTTGATATTTTCCCTTGCATTTTCCTAAAGCAGGAGGTATATAGAAAGAGAAATTTTTCACATCAGGAGGTTTGAATTGAAGTTTGCCAAGGTTCCTGAGGCGACTATTAGAAGGTTATCCACTTATGCCCGATATCTTAAAGAACTGGAGGAAAGGGGGGATACGGTGGTCTCCTCGGCTCAGCTGGCCGCTGCCTGTGGGGTCAATGCGGCCCAGGTGCGGAAGGACCTCGCCTACTTCGGGGAGTTCGGGATAAGGGGCGTAGGTTATTACGTGAAGGACCTATATGAGGACATCAAGAGCATCTTGGGGCTTAACAGGGAGTGGCGCCTGGCGATCATCGGGATAGGGAACCTGGGAACCTCTCTGCTGAGTTTCAAGGACTTCCTCAAGGAGAACTACAAGATAGTGGCTGCCTTCGACATCAAGCCGGCCGAGGTGGTGGGGAGGGTTTCGGAAAAGATGGGCAAACCCGTGGAGATCCTCCATGTGGACCGTCTCAAGGAGGTGGCGAAGGAGCGGAAGATAGACATCGCCATCATCACCACCCCGGCCTCGGAGGCCCAGAAGGTGGCAGACCAGGTGGTGGAGGCCAACATCCGGGGGATCCTCAACTTTACCCCTACGCAACTAAAGGTTCCCAAGGGCTATCTGGTGAAGAACGTCTACTTCACCACCATTCTGGACAACCTCGTCTACCTCCTTCAGTCCCGCAGGCGATGAAGGTTAGGGCAAGGATAAGGGTGGAGGGTCTGGTACAGGGGGTCTTCTTCCGTTACAACACCCAGAGGGAGGCCCACCGCCTCGGGTTGAAGGGGTGGGTGCGGAATCTCCCCGATGGGAGTGTGGAGTGTGTGGCTGAGGGGGAAGAGGAAAGGGTGAAGGAGCTCGTTCAGTGGTGTCATCACGGTCCTCCTGGGGCGAGGGTGGAGCGGGTGAGGGTGCAGTGGGAGGAGTATCGGGGAGATCTGAAGGGATTTGAGATCCGTTACTGAAAGGGAGGGGTCTTCTTTATCTTTCCCACCGTCTCCTTGAAGGCCTTCTCGTAAACCTTTATCCTTTCGCCCGCGTCGATCGCCTTCTGTCCCACGACCTTCAGTATTTCCCCTCCTCCGAAGTAGATGAAGAGAAACGAAAGGATGATCCCCACTATTAGACCCAGAAAGAATTTCCTCATCGATCTCTCCTCTCGACTTTGATCGTTTCAAAAAATAATAGGCCAAAAAGGGATCATTTTTCAATCACATTTTATTCAAAAGATGAATTTTTCGATCTTTATCGTTGACATCCTTTATTCATTGTTTTAGAAAACTCATGATCAAAAGCAAAAGGTGGGCCATGAATCGGAGAGACGAGGGGTTCTGGCAGAAGGAAGAGCGTCTTTCCCCGGAGGAGAGGAAGGAGCTGCTTTCGGAGAGGCTGAGGGAGTTCGTGAGGTACGCTTACGAGCGCTCCCGTACCTTCCGCAGGCGCCTCGAGCAGAAAGGGATGTCCCCTGAGGAGATCAGGGGACTTGAGGATCTGGAGAAGCTTCCCCTGATCAGGAAGGAGGACCTGACCGAGGAACAGAGGGGGGAGAAACCCTTCGGCGGTTTTGAGACGGTGCCGGCTAAGGAGGCGGGCCGCATCTACATAAACCCGGGGCTGATATTTCAGCCGCTGGAGGGGGAGGAGGTGGTGAAGGGGTGGGCCGAGGCCCTCTTCGCCGCAGGGGTCCGGCAAGGAGACATCGTACAGAATACCTTCAATTATCACCTCTGGCCCTTCGCCTTCACCCTGGATCGGGCCCTTCGGCTCCTGGGCGCCACCGTGGTTCCGGCAGGGGTGGGGAATACCGCTATGCAGATAAACATAATGAGGACCCTCGGGGTCAAGGCCTTTGTCGGCACTCCCAGTTTTCTCATGACCCTGGCCGAGAGGGCGGAGGCGATGAGGGCCGCCCCCAAGGAGATCGGTCTGGAGGTGGGATTCGTCACCGCGGAGATGCTGCCTGAGGGGCTGAGGGAGCGGCTCGAGGAGAAATGGGGGATGAGGATTTCCCAGGGATACGGGACGGTATTCACGGGGTGCCTCGGTTACGAATGTCCTGAGAGGTCAGGCCTCCATATCCCCGAGGGGGTGATCGTGGAAGTGGTGGACCCCCAGACGGGAAAGGCCGTCCCCCCTGGTGCGGTGGGGGAGATAGTGGCCACCTCCTTCGATCCCTCCTTCCCCATGATCAGGTTTGCCACAGGGGACCTCTCCCTGCTCCTGAAGGAGCCCTGCCCCTGTGGACGGACCTCCTGGAGGCTCAAGAAGATCCTGGGGCGGGTCGATCAGGCGACGAAGGTCAAGGGGACCTTTATCCACCCCTGGCAGACCGATGAGGTGGCCTCCCAGTTCCCCGAAGTCTTCAAGTATCAGGTGATTATAACCAGGGTGGGCTACACCGACAGGATGACCTTCGTGGCCGAGGTGAGGGACGAGACCGTAGACAAGGAAAAGCTCAGGAGGAGGATCGAGCGGGCGATAAAGGAGACCCTGACGATAAAAGGGGAGGTGGAGGTAGTCCCCGCAGGCTCTATCCCCGATTGGCACCAAAA
>CAYRAR010000015.1:0-4421 GCA_964422255.1 uncultured Thermodesulfobacteriota bacterium
GAGTATGAACCCTTTCCTATCTTTTAAAAAATACCTCTGTCCGGGGTAGAGGGTGATGTCATAAGGAGGGGAATCCCCCTTCTTTATCTCTATCCAGGTCAACTGTATCGCCTCTATTAGCAGAGTATGGGGCCGGGGGGTTGCCTTACGGGGCGCAGGGGAAGAGGACTTCTCCTCCCTTACCGGAAGCGCCCTGGCATTAAGGGCCTGCTCCTCGATGGTCTTCTTTACCAGGAAGCCCAGGGAAAGGACAAAGGCCATCACCAAAGGGATCAACAGTGGCAGAAACCTCATTCCCGCAAGGGGAGGCCTCTTCGGAGGCTCTTTTCTCGCGGTGAATTGACGGTACAAGGCGACAGCCTTGCCCGGGTCAAGGCCGAGGAAGCGGGCATAGCCCTCGACGAAGCCCTTGGCGATGACGCCAGGGGGGAGAAGGTCAAAACGATCCTCCTCCATCGCCTCGATGAACTGAGGCCTTATCTTGATGGCATCAGAGACATCCTTCACAGATTTGCCCTGTCTCTCCCTCTCCCCTTTTAGCCAAGCGCCAAGACTTTCGGTCATCTTATAAACCCGAAGTCCCTCAGGATGGGGTCCTTTTTCCTCCACCCTTCCTGTACTCGCACCCAAAGCTCCAAGAAGACCTTCTTTCCAAAGATCTCTTCCAGCTCCTTGCGGGCCAGTGTCCCTATCTCCTTCAGCATCCTCCCCCCTTTCCCGATCACGATCCCCTTCTGCGACTCCCTCTCCACGTTGATACAGGCCCTGATATATATCAGCCCCTTCTCCTCATCCTCTTTGAATTCCTCCGTTATGACCGCACAGGAGTAAGGGATCTCCTGACGGGTGAGGTGAAAGATCTTCTCCCGGATTATCTCCGCAGCGATAAGCCTCTCCGTCTGGTCAGTAACCGTGTCCTCGGGATAATAGGCAGGCCCTGGAGGAAGGCGCCGGATCACCTCCTCCTCGAGCTCCTCTATCCCATCGCCCAGCAGGGCGGAGATGGGGATGATCTTCTCGTAAGGAAACCGGGAGAGGATCTCGATCGCCTTCTGCAGCTCCTCCCTTCTGGGAAGGAGATCAATCTTATTAAGGGCAAGAAGCACGGGAGCATCCTGCTTCCAGAGGTCTTCCCTTATCCCTTCCTCCTCCGGAGAATCAGGGGAGGTGACGTCCGTGATATGGATCAGGACATCGGCATCCCGAACCGAATCCCTTGCCGCCCTGACCATGTGGATGTTGAAGTTCTCCCTCGCCCTGTGTATGCCCGGGGTATCCACGAAGATGATCTGGGCATTGGGCAGGGTCTTTATCCCCAGTATCCTCCACCATGTGGTCTGAGGCTTTGGAGAGATGATGGCCACCTTCTGGCCGAGAAGCCGGTTAAGCAACGTGGATTTCCCCACATTGGGTCTGCCCACTATGGGGACAAACCCCGAGCGGAATTCATTCCTTCCCTTCTCCTGCAGCTTCTTCCTCCCTCTGCTTCTTTATGGAATAGCGTATGAGACGCTGGATGGCCTTGCTCCTCTTGACCCCGCCCAGCACGGTCTTGAGGTCCTCATATACGGTGGGGTCATTGATCAGGGCCCCGAGGCTCCCCTCCCCCCGCTCTATCTTCTGAACGATCCTCTTCATGGAACGGGAGGTCTCAGTCAGCTCCGCGATCAGTTCGTCCAGAGAGGAGGAGGTTCGAGCGAGGTCCTCGGTGAGCTCGTCCATGAACCGCGTGCCCTTCCCCTCCACCAGGCGCCTTAGAGAACTGGATGTGGACTTTAGATCTCTTACCAGATCCTCGAATCCCGATATCAGCTCGCTAAGGGATGAGGAGGCCTCATTGAGGTTATCTATCAGCTCCCGGAGGGAGGATGCGCTCTCATTGAGGTTGCTTATCAGCTGCTCTCCTTCGGGATTGTAGAGGAGCGAGTGGATAAACCCTTTACCCTTCCTTATCTGCTGGCTTATCGCCTTCACGTCCTCCAAGATGGTGTTGATGGAATCTATGGCCTTCTCAGTCTTGGCCACGTATTGATAGAGATCGATGGCCTCAACCCCCTTCAGTTCCTCCCCGTCCTGAAGGACCCGGGCCCCAGGAGACCCCATGGTGATCTCCACGTACTTGTCCCCCAGTAGACCCATGGTGCGCACCATGGCCGAGGAATCCTCCCTGATCCGCTCCTTTACCCCGGCGTTTATCTTCAGCTCCACGATCACCTTCTTCTGGTCGATAACAGGGGGAAAGCGGATGGCACTTACCCGCCCCACCGTCACCCCTGCCAGCCTCACCGGGGCACCGATGATAAGACCCCCTACATCTGAGAACCTGACCCAGAGGGTGTACTGGCGCTGAAAGTATTTCTTATGGCTCCCCACAGTAAAAAGCCCGATGCCGAAGAGGGCAAGCACCGCCAGCAGAAAGATACCCACCTTCAACTGGGTACCCCTTTTTATTACGGCCATATCACTCCTCCTCCATCAGCTCCCCGGCGATAAAGGCCCTTACCGCCTCATGGGGGCTTGAGCTGAAGGTCTCCTTCTCCTCCACGGCCACGATCCTCCCCTTATGAAGGAGGGCGAGACGGTCACTTATGGCAAAGGCGCTCTGCAGATCGTGAGTGACGACTATGGAGGTGGTCCTCAACGCCTTCTGGAGCTTAGCGATGAGCTGAACGATCCTCTTGGCATTGGCCGGGTCAAGACCCGTTGTGGGCTCATCGTAAAGGATAATCTCAGGGTCTATGGCAATGGCCCGGGCCAGGGCAACCCTCTTCTTCATCCCTCCGCTCAGCTCCGCCGGCATCTTATCCTCCACCCCCTCGAGCCCCACAAGCCTCAACTTCTCCCTCACCCTCCTCTGGATCTCTTGCTCGGGCAGATTGAAGTGTTCCCTTATGGGATAGGCCACGTTCTCCCCGGCGGTGAGGGAATCGAAGAGGGCAGCTCCCTGAAAGAGCATCCCCATCTTCCTCCGAATAGGGGTCAAACCGTCCTCGTCCATGCCGACGATGTCCTTTCCGTACACCAGGATCTTGCCCCTATCGGGCTTCTCCAGCCCCGTTATGAGCTTCAGCAGGACGCTCTTGCCAACACCGCTCCCCCCGAGGATGGTTATGACCTCCCCTTCCTTTATGCTCAGGTCCACACCCTTCAGGACCTCGAGCCCGTTAAAGGACTTATGGATACCCTCTATCCTTATGATCTCTCCCATCTCTCAAAGGAGCATAAAGAGTTTGGTCAGCAAGAAATCGGCTATGAGCACGGCGATGGAGATCAGGACCACCGTCCTTGTAGTCGATGAACCTACCCCTTGAGTCCCCCCACTGGTGGTCAATCCCTGGTAGCACCCAATAATCGCTATAAGAAAGCCGAAGAAGAAGGTCTTCCCCAGGCCGCTGAAGATGTCGGAGAAGGTGATGTTCTCAAGGATGGCGTGAAAGTAGTACTAGGCGTTCACCTTCAGCTCCACGATGCTTATGAGCAGGCCCCCGAATATGCCCAGGATGTCGGCGATCACCGTGAGCATCGGCAGAACCAGGGTGGTGGCGATCACCCTGGGGACCACAAGCTTCCTCACGGGATGGGCCCCCATCACCCTCATGGCGTCTATCTGCTCGGTGACCTGCATGGAACCGAGCTCCGCGGCTATACCGGACCCGACCCTTCCCCCGACCATTATGGCGGTAAATACCGGCCCTATCTCCCTCAACATCGATAGGGCGACCACCACCCCTATGTATCCCTTGGCCCCGAAGCGGGTCATCGCCTCGGCCGTCTGCAGCGCCAGGACCATCCCCGTAAAGAGGGCGATCACGTTCACCACCGTGAGGGAGCGCACCCCGATCGCCTCGATCTGTTGGACCGTTAGGGCGAGGGGAAAGGGCCTCTTGAAGGTATGGCGTATGGTCTGAAAGAAGAGGAGGGTTATACCCCCTGCATACTCGAAGATATTGGCCACTGCCCCCATCTCTCAAGGCCCCGTTATCTTCAGGTGCTTCAGGAAGGCCTCAAATTCCCCCTCCCTCTTGGAGAAAAGCTCGGGGGGAGCCCAGAAGAGGATGTCATAGACGACGCCCTTCCCCTTGAGCACCAGCGCCACCATCTTCACCCTCTCCCCTTCCATCTCCCCCACCGCGATGGCCTTCATCCCTTCCCTTTCCTGGAAGGGGAAGGGAACCTCTTCCAGGAGCTCCTTTTTCTCAAAACCTATTAGCAAATGGCGGACCAATATAGGAAGAGGCAGATCCTTCTTCCTCGGGGTGGCGTTGAGGGCGATCCCTGTGGCCTCATGGGGTTTGATTAGGGCCACCTTCACCTCCTTCGTGCGCACCAGTTCCCACCCCCCGGGCAAACGGAAGGAGAAGAACCCTTCCGGGTCGGAATAGAGCCCTCCTCCTATGAGGACCGGCTTGGGTCCACAGGCC
>CAYRAR010000015.1:4521-20596 GCA_964422255.1 uncultured Thermodesulfobacteriota bacterium
AGCCCCCCCACCGTCAACCCGGCGAAAAAGGAGGCGATGGGACGGAAAACGGCGAAGAGCGGACCGAGCAGGGAAAAGGTGGCCAGGATGGAGTCAACCCCGGTGGTGGGGGTGGAGAGGAGAAAGGCCAGGGTGGAGCCGCGGGAAGCCCCCTCTCTTCTCAAAGAGGTGGCCACGGGGATGACCCCACAGGAACAGAGGGGCAGGGGAATTCCCAGAAGGGTTGCCTTCAGGACTGAAGAAAAAGAAGGGCTTCCAAAGTGACGAAATATGAACTCCTCCCTCAGGAATACGTGAAGGACCCCCCCCATCAACATCCCTAAGAGGAGAAAAGGGGACATCTCCAGCCACAGCCCCAGGGCTTCCTTCCACATGTTCAAAAAATAAGACATATTTCTTCCCTATCAACTTTAACGCACTTTCCCAAAAAAGATCAAGATCTTCTAACACTTAGAGGAGGAAGAACCAGGGAATCAGAAGGCTTCCTTCTCCGTCTCAGCGACGATTCGATCGAGCTCCTCCCTGAGGACCGGGGGCAACCCCTCTATCTCCAGGGAAAGGAACCCCTTGACGATGAGGGAGGTAGCCTCCTCGACCGAGAGGCCCCTGGACATCAGGTACTCTATCTCCTCGCGGGCGATCTTGCCCACCGCTGCCTCATGGGACATTTCCACCCCTGCCACCTTCCCCTCCAGTTCCGGGATCGCCCTTATCACGCCATCTGAGGATAGGAGGAGACCCCTGCACTCCAGATGGCCCCTCACATCAGGGGCCTCCCCCACCAGGTGTCCCCGGGCGATTATCTCTCCCCCGAGGGAAACGTTCCGGGAGATGATCTCGGCCCTTGAACCCCTCTCCCGGAGGATCACCCGGGAACCCACATCCATCAGGGAGCCGGGCTTGGCCAGAAGGACCGAGTTGAAGGTCACCACCGCCCCTTCCCCCCGGAGCAGGGCCGTGGGGTAGGTCTGAAGGTCCCTGGCGGGCATAAGACATATGTAATTGGAGATGAAGGTCGCCCCTTCCTCCACCCAGATGACCGTCCGCGGCCTCACGGACATCTCCTCAGGCCAGTTGTGAATCATGGTGAAGGTGAGCCTCGCCCCCCTCTTCACGTAAAACTCGGAGACCCCCACATGGAGGCCTGAGCGCACATGAGGGGAGGTGGCACAGCCGGTAATTATGTGAAGGGCCGATTCCTCCTCGGCTATCACCACGTTGTGGACATCCTGGGCGAGCTGATCCACGGTGATGTAAAGGCAGGCCTGCAGAGGATAGGTGACCTTGGCGCCCGGCAGGGCCCGGATGAAATACCCCCCTTCCTGGTGAAGGGACGCCCTCTGGGTATACTCGTCTTTGTCGGGAGAGATGGCCCTCCACCAGTAATCCTTAAGCCCATCATACCTCTTTAATGCCTCGGTGATGGGGAGGATCTCCACCCCTTCAGCCTCTGTCCGACAGTGGACCACCGAGTGGTCCATCTGCAGGAAACTCCCCGTCCTCTCCCTCTCCTCCGGATCTATCCCCGCCTTCAGGATCGTCTCCCTGTCCTCTGGAGACAGCTCTAAGAGGTCATCTATCGGGTGGTGCTCTTCGGTCTCCTCCTTGAAGCGCCCCTCTTCCATTACCTCATCCCTCCCATACAGCGGTAACACTCCTCGTACCCGTATTCCCTGATAGTATGAAGGATCTCCCGGGGATTGGCCCTACAGACGATCCTCCCTTCCACCAGGACATGGCCCACATCGGCGTCCACGTACTCCAGGATATGGCCCGTATGGGTGATGATAAGCCCCGATTTCCTCTCGCGGTGAAGCTCCTTTAAGGATTTGCCCTCCTCCGGTTCCCTCTTTCTGCCCAGCAGGTGATTTATCGCCCTGCCCACAAGGACCACGTTCTCCAGGTCCACACCGGACTCGGGCTCGTCGAGGAAGACCATCACCGGGTCCTGGAGGATCAGCTGCAGGAGCTCTGCCCGCTTTATCTCTCCTCCGGAGAACCCGACGTTGATATCCCGATCGAGGTGCTCGGAGAGGTTCAGTTTCTTCGCGTACTCCTCGATGAGTTCGCCGTCCCTCTTGGCGCATAGTTCGGCAAGCTGTCTCAGCTTCACCCCCTTTACCGCCGGAGGCCTCTGGAAGGCTATCCCCAAACCCCGCTTCGCCCTCTCGTTTACGGAGAGCCCGGTGATCTCCTCCCCCTGAAAGAGGATCTTTCCCTTCGTCACACAAAACCCTTCAAACCCCATGATGGCGGACATCAGGGTGGTCTTCCCCGAACCGTTGGGGCCGAAGAGGACGTGAGTCTCCCCCGGGTCTATCCTCATGTTGACCCCCGAAAGGATCTCCCTTCCCTCCACCTCCACGTGAAGGTCCTTCACCTCCAGGAGGGCGCCTTCACCCATCCTCAACCTCCCGTAAAGTTTCGGATCCAGAAGGCATGATAACATCGGAGCCCTGCTTTTACAACTTCGACTCCTTGCACCCGTAAGGCGAGTGTGGTAGAGCTTCTTGCTGCAGATGGAGGAATCGCGGAGGATAATCCGGGCCACGGGGGTGGTCTCAGGGGCCACCTTCCTGAGCCGTATTTTCGGCCTGATAAGGGACATCGTGATCTCCTGGGCCTTCGGGGCCTCGGTGCAGACCGACGCCTTCTTCGTGGCCTTCACCATCCCCAACCTCCTGAGGCGCCTCTTCGGAGAGGGCTCCCTCACAGTATCCTTCATCCCCGTGTACACCGAGTACCTCACCCACCGCCCCGATGAGGCGCCCCAAGTGGTGAACACCGTGGCGACCCTCACTGCCTCGGCGCTGGCCTTCCTTACGGTGGCCGGGGTGATCTTTGCCCCCTGGATAGTCCGACTCCAGGCCTTCGGCTGGAAGGACCCTGAGGTGATCTCCCTGGCAGCCAAGCTCACCAGGATCTGCTTTCCGTACCTCTTCTTCATCTCCCTCGTCGCCCTTTCCATGGGGATCCTCAACTCCCACGGCCACTTCGCCGCTCCTGCCCTGGCCCCCTGCCTGCTCAACATCTCCATCATCACCTGCGCCCTCTTCCTCTCCCCTTATGTGAATCCGCCTGTGGTGAGCCTTGCGGTGGGCGTGTTCCTCGGAGGGATAAGCCAGCTCCTCCTTCAGCTTCCCTTCCTCCGGGCCCAGGGGATAACCTTCAGGCCCAGGCTCGACCTCCATCACCCGGCCTTAAAGAGGATCTTCGCCCTCATGGCCCCCATGGTGATGGGGATCGCCGTCTTCCAGATAAATCAGGTGGTGAACCGTTTCCTCGCCTCCTTCCTTCCCAAGGGAAGCATCTCCTACCTCTATTACGCCGACAGGGTCTTTGAGCTCCCCTTGGGGGTCTTCGTCATCGCCCTGGGAGTAGCGGTCCTCCCCAGCTTCTCCCGTCTCGTGGCTGAGGGGCGGAGGGATGAGTTTCACCGGGAGGTCGGCCTCGCCTTAAGGCTTCTCCTCTTCATCACCCTGCCGGCGATGGTGGGGATGATCGTCCTCAGGGTCCCCATCCTCAACCTCCTCTTTCAGCGAGGGGCCTTCGGGGAGCGGGAGACCCTCCTCACGGCCCAGGCCCTTCTCTGTTATGCCCTGGGACTATGGGCCTATGGAGGGATAACCGTGCTCTCCCGGGCCTTTTACGCCACGGGAGACGCCCGGACCCCGGTGAAGGCCGCTGTGGCCGCCCTGCTCCTTAACGCTGCGGCAGGGGTGATGCTGATGGGTCCTTTGCGGCACGCAGGGCTCGCCCTGGCCAACGCCCTCTCGGCCACCCTCAACGTGTCGCTGCTCGGAATATTCTTCCACAGGAAGGAGAGGGGCTTGAGGGGGAGGGAAATCCTTGGGGCTACGGTGAAGATCTCTCTGGCCCTTTTCCCCTTACTCCTCTGGGTGCTCTGGCTCAAGGGATGGTATCCATGGAGGGAGGGCGGAGGGTATCTTATAAAGATCCCCCTCATGGGGGCCATGGTAGGGGGAGGGGCCTTGATCTATCTCTTGGCGGCCCGGCTGCTCGGCTGCAGGGAGTTAAACTACCTCATCGGGGCCCTTCGTTCCTCCCCTCAAGAAGGGCTTCCCTCAGTTCCCCGGGACTGACAGAGGCCGTCCCTACCTTTCCCACGACTATTCCGGCAGCGCAGTTGGCCACAACGGCCGCCTCTAAATAACTGAGCCCTGAGGCCACCCCCAGGGTGAAGACCGCCGCCACCGTGTCGCCGGCCCCGGTAACGTCGTAGACCTCCTTGGCCACGGTGGGGATCAGGTCCATCTTCCCTCCCCTCTGGAAGAGGGCCATCCCCTCCTCGCCCCTGGTGATGAGCACCGCCTCGGCCCGGAAGCGCCGCAGAAGCAATCTGCCCACGGTCCGCAAGGTCGCCTCATCCTGGATCTTCCTCCGGGAGGCGGCTTCTGCCTCGGCGGTGTTGGGGGTAATGGCGGTCACCCCCCGATAGAGGCGAAAGTTGTCCATTTTAGGGTCCACAATGAGGGGTTTTCTGTCCTCGGCCACCTTCCCGAGCAGATAGTCCATCAGCTCCCGGGTCACCACCCCCTTGCCGTAATCGGAGACGATCACCCCCTGGGCCCACCCCCACTTCTCCTCGAGAAACTCCATGATCTCCTTCTGTACCGAAGGGGATATGGGTTCTGTGCTCTCCCTGTCGAAACGGACTACCTGCTGGCTGTGGGCGATGATCCGGGTCTTCACCGTGGTGGGCCTACCACGATCCACCATCACTCCCCGGCCATCGACCCCGATCGCCTCGAGCATCTCCCTTATCCTTTTCCCCATCGGGTCGGGGCCCACCACCCCGCAGAGGGCCACCTCTCCCCCTAAGGAACGGATGTTATTAACCACATTGGCCGCCCCTCCCAGCAGACGGGTCTCGTGGGTCACCGCCACCACCGGCACCGGGGCCTCAGGGGATATCCTCTCCACCTTCCCCCAGATGAACTCATCGAGCATCACGTCCCCGATGACCAGGATCTTAGTGCGCCCTATCCGCTCAAAGAACCCGTCAAGATCGATCCCGTTCAGTACCTTGCGCCACATCCCCTTTTAACCCCTCCTCAGAACACCTGCACGATCGCCCTCCTTCGGCGGGGGCCGTCGAACTCGCAGAAGAAGATCCCCTGCCAGGTGCCGAGGAGGAGCCTTCCTCCTGAGACGGGGATCGTCACCGAGGACCCCACTAAGGTCGCCTTGATGTGGGAATCGGCGTTCCCCTCAAGGTGACGATAGCCCCTGCCCCTGGGCACCAGCTCCTCGAGCTTCTCCAGGATATCCTCCCTCACCGTGGGATCGGCGTTCTCGTTGATGGTCACCCCTGCGGTGGTGTGGGGGACGTAAACGAAGCACGTCCCTTCCTCTACACCCGCCTCCCTCAGCACCCCCTCGACCTGAGGGGTGATATCGAGCATCTGAGAGCGGCTCTCCGACCTTATCTCTATCTCCTTCCTGAACATCCCTACTCCTCCTCTATCCTCCCTCGGGCATAGGAAGCCCACTCGCTCTCAGGGTCAAGCTCCAGATAGGCCCTCCAGTGGCCCTTCGCCTCCTCGACCTCCCCCATCCTCTCCAGCAATCTCGCCAGGTTGAAGTGGGCATCGGCGAAGGAAGGGTCCGCATGGACCGCCTTCTTGTAAAAGAGGAGGGCGTTCTCCAGATCCCCCTTCTCCTCAAGGACGTTGGCCAAATTGTAGTTGGCCTCCGGGTGATCGGGATCCACCCTCAGGGCCCTCCGGTAGAGGGCCTCGGCCCGCCCCCTCTCCCCCAGCCGATATTCCACCGTCCCTAAGTTGACCATGGCATCCACGTGCTGAGGGTCTGTCTCGAGGAGCCTCAGGTAGCATTCTTTAGCCCCCTCCCACCTCCCCTCCTCCTCGTATCCGAGCCCCTGGAAGAAAAGCTCCTCGGAGGAGTCCGAGGTGATCCGGGCCACAGGGGTCTCCCCCCTCGGTGAAAAATCGAGGATCAACTGCCCCTGGGGATCTATCCTTACCCCTTCCCTGCTGAAGACCACCCCCCTGCCCACCACCGAGACGCTCACCTCTGCCAGAGGCTGATCCACATCGGGCATCATCCTCTTTAAGGCCTCCATATAACCCCTTATCCTCCTCACCGAGATCCCTTCCTCCCGCAGGCGCCTCACCGTCCTGAAGGCGACCAGGGCCTTAAAGTCAAAGAGGGCCTTCCCCCCTCTCCTTTCCGCCGGGGGGATGAGCCCCGTGCGTCTCCAGTACCTGACCTGGCTTTCCGAGATCCCTACCAGCTTGGCTATCTCCCCCTCATCGAAAAGCTCCGCCATCTAACCCTCCCCTTCGAGGAGCCTCAGGAAGACGGGAGCACGGAACCGACCCTCAGGGGTCAGCTCCTGATAGAGGACTTCACAGCGCATAAGGGGCTTCACCCACCTTGCTCCCTTGAGGTCCACCTCCAGGACCCCCTCCCTGACCTCAAGCCCCTTCATCAGGGCCTCGAGCCTCCGCATCTCCTCGGCCGAAAAACCGCTCCCCACCCTCCCCCGATAAACCCACCTCCCCTGCTCCCTCGTGGCGAGCAGAAGGGAACCGAAGAGTCCCTCCCTCTCCCCCTTCCCCCTGCTGTAGCCGATGATATAACAGGTGGCCCTTCTGCGGGGCTTTATCTTCAGCCAGTAGCGGGACCTCTTCCCGATGAGATAAGGGCTTCCCTTCTCCTTGGCCATCACCCCTTCGAGCCCCCGGGAAACCACCTCCTTCAGGAAGGCCGTCCCCCTCTCCTCTACAAAGCGGGAGAGGATCAACCCCTCCCCCTCCTCGATTATCCCGTCAAGGAGCCTCCGCCTCTCCGTAAGGGGCCTCGAGGTGAAGTCCTCCCCATCGAGGAAGAGGAGGTCGAAGGCGATATAGGTGGCAGGGAGCCTCTCGGAGAGGAGATCGATCTTCAAGGGATCGGAGATGTGCTCCCTCTGCTGGAGTTTCTCGAAGCTCGGCCTGCCTTCCTCCAGGACCACCAGCTCCCCATCGAGGATCGCCTCCTTCGCCCCGATCCTCCTCCAGAGCCCCCGCAGCTCGGGGTACCTGTAGGTGATGTCGAGGAGGCGACGGTTCTGGAGGCGGACCTCCCCCTTCCTGGAAAAGAGGATACAGCGGGTCCCGTCCCACTTCACCTCGAAGATGTGCTCCGGGGAATCGAAGGGAGGGGAGGGGTAAGCGAGCATGGGACGGATCTTCCGGTCGAACATCTAAGCCTTCTTGCGGGCTCGCTTCGTAGCCTTCCGCCTCCCCCCTGCCGATACCACCTCCTTTTTGGGGATCTCCTCAGCCCCCTTCCCCACCGCCTGAAGGCTCTTCTGGAGGGCATCCATAAGGTCTATCACCTTCTTCTCCTCCGCCTTGGGTGCCACCTCCAGCACCTCGCCCTCGGCCTTCGCCTTGATGATCTGCATCAGGGTCTCGGTGTACTCATCCCGGTAGCTGGATGGCTCGAAGGCCCCGCTCATCCCCTCTATTAAGGCCTTGGCCATCTCGAGGGCGCTTTGATCCACCTCCTTCTGTGGGGCGGTCTCAAGCTGCTTTAGGTCCTGGACCTCAGCGGCGTAATGGAGGGTGAAGGCGAGGAAGGAGCCATTATATGGGCTTATGGAGAGGAGCTGTTCCTTGTTCCTCCAGACGATCTTCGCTAAGGCGCACCTCCCCGTCTCCTTCATCGCCCGCTGAAAGAGGGCGAAGGCCTCGGCCCCTACTTCCCCATCGGGAACCAGATAGTGGGAGGAGGAATAAAAGAGGGGCGGGATCTCATCCTCCTTGACGAACCGCAGGATCTCGATCACATCGCTCGATTCCCGCTTGGCCCGCTCTATCTCCTCATCGGTGACGATCACATATCTGTCCTTTCCGTATTGATAACCTTTGACTATCTCCTCACTGGTGAGCCTCTTTCCGCACTTGGAGCAGACTCGCTCGAGCTTAATCCTACCAAGGCAGTCCTTGTGGAGCTGGACGAAGTGAATGGATCTATCTACCACCGCATTGTAGATCTTCACCGGGATGGTCACCAGACTACACCTCAAATATCCCTTCCATAAGGCCCTCATCTTCTCACCTCCCTGAAGGGCGTTGCGCACAAAATTTTAGCACAAAAGGATCCGTCAAGAAATCCTTAGCGCCACAGAAAAAGCCCGGTGGTCTCGTCGAAGCGGCGTTCAGGGGGAGGACCCTCCAGCTCCACCACCCAGGCCTCGGCGGCAAATACAGGAGTCGGTGAGAGGAGGTGTCCCCCGTAAGTCCTTCCGTCCCGATCGGAGAGCAGGATGTGAAGGTGGATGAACGCCTCCCCCTCCTTCAGGGAAACGTTACCCGTACAGGAGGTGATCTCCAGGGGTTGAGGAAGCCTCCGGCTCCTGTATTCTCTCCCCTTCTGGTCGTAGTAGCCGATCGTGGCCTCCCTCACCGCTCCTATTACCGAGATGAATCCGACCTTAATCCCCCTCTGACGACATTCCTCGCCGAGGGCCTCCAGAAGGTCTTTCCCATGGGGCAACCGGAAAAGATAAGTCTCCTTCACCTTCATCATCCCCTCCTCTCAAAGGACCCCCACAGGGAGGCAAAGAGTAGCACGGACAGGAAGGCCAGCAGCGCCCCGTAAAGGAAGGTGGCGAAAGGGCTTACCTTCTGCCACAGAAGGCCCGCGATCAGGCTCCCAGGCAGGGCCGCGATCCCCACCACCGTGTGGAAGGTCCCTAAGGCAGTGGCCTTGAGCTCCTCAGGAGAGAGATCCGAGACGAAGGCCCGCTGATTTCCCTCCACCATCGCATAGACCATCCCGTAGAGGACGAAAAGGACGAGGAAGGCGACAGCCGAGCGGAAGAGGGAAAATCCCAGGGAGGTCAGGGCGAAGAGCAGATAGCCTATGATGAGGACCTTCCTCCTTCCTATCCTGTCCGAGAGGATGCCGAAGGGGATGGCGAGGACCGTGTAAGCGACGTTAAAGATCACGTAGAGAAAGATGGGGATGCCGATGGCCGCCTTTCCTGAGAAGGCCGTCTGGGCCTGAAGGATGAAGAACATGTAGCTGAAGTTGGCGAGGGCGAATACCCCGGAGACCAGGATGAAGGAACGTAGCCCCCTGGGAAGGCCCTGAAGGCTTATCTTTAAAGTTATGTCCTGGGGCTCCCTCCTCCTGGAGCTCACGAAGTGAAGGGGCAAGAGGGAGGAGAGGGCGATGGCCGCTGCCAGGAGGATGATCGTCTTGAACCCCATCCCCCAGAACCAGAAGAGGAGGAAGACCAGGAGGGACCCGGCGATGGCCCCTGCCGTGTCCATGGCCCGGTGGATGCCAAACCCCTTACCCCTCTCCGCAGGCATCGACTCCGCGATGATGGCATCCCGGGGCGCCGTCCTCATCCCCTTCCCCACCCTTTCGAGACCGCTGAAGATCAGGACATGGGACCAGACCCTGGAGAAGGCCAGCAGAAACTTGAAGACGGCCGAGGAGACGTATCCCCAAACGACAAAGGGTTTTCTCCTTCCGGACTTGTCGGACCAGTAACCGCAGAGGACCTTGAGGAGGCTTGAAACGCTCTCCCTCACCCCTCCCACAAGCCCCACCACCAGCCCCCCTCCCCCCAGGGCGGTGATGAACATAGGGAGGATGGGCATGATCATCTCGCTGCTCAGGTCGTTCAGAAAGCTGACGATCCCGAGCAGGAGGATGTTGGTCTTCCCGCTCCTTTCCTTCTCGGCCTTCATCCCCTCAGAGAAGGCGCAATTTTACTGCTGGTTTCCCCTTTTAGCAAGCCTCCCCGCTGAATCCTATGAGGCCTTATCCGTCTTGATAAAGGAGTATCCTTCGAAGACCTTCCTGAAATGATATCCATAGATGGAAAGGCCCACGCAAAGGGAAAAGAGGCGAGGACGCCTCAGCAGGGTCCACAGCAGAGTCCTCCAGTAGTAGAACCGCTCCTTCTCCCTTATCCCCAGGACCCAGATGGAACGGAAGAGGGCCTTGATGTAAGGGAACTGGAGGGGATAGCTCCTCAGCTTCGGCGGTCGGTAGTTTTTCAAGAAGGTGACCAGCCGCTTGTAGAAGGCATGAGGAGAATAGAGGTGGGTCACCACCTGCTTGTACCCCTCCACAAGCTTCCAGTACCCCATCTTAGGAATGAAGTTGATGGAAAAATCAGTGTTGTCCCCCGTGGTCTCCCCAAGGATCCTGCCCTGCTGCTGGAGTCGCTCATACAGCCTCGTCCCCTTGGGGGCATTGAGCATCCCGACCATGGCGGTGACGATGCCGCTCTGCTGAATGAAATCCACCTGTTTCTGGAAGATGGTGGGAGGATCGCTGTCAAATCCCACGATGAATCCCCCCAGGACCTGCAACCCGACCCTCTGCATCCTCTTTACCGCTTCAAGCAGGTTCCTTCCTTTATTCTGGACCTTGTTACATTCGGAGAGGCTCTCCTCCTCAGGGCTTTCGATCCCCACAAATACCGAGTCAAACCCTGCCCTCACCATCAGCCTCATCAGCTCCTCATCATCGGCCAGGTTCACCGACGCCTCCGTGAGAAAGGAGAAAGGATACCGCCTCTGCCTCATCCACTCTATGAGGGCAGGCAGAAGCTCCTCCTTCAGCTTCCGCGGCTTCCCGATAAAGTTATCGTCCACGAAGAAGACCGTCCCCCTCCATCCCCTCTCGTAGAGGCCGTCAAGCTCCCTTAATACCTGCTCGGTCGTCTTCGTCCTGGGCCTCCTGCCGTTGAGCAGGGCGATATCACAGAACTCGCAATCAAAGGGGCAGCCCCGGCAGTACTGGACGCACATGGCGGCGTACTCGTCCATCTTGAGCAGGTCCCAGGCAGGCATGGGAGAGGCGGTTATATCCGGCCACTTAGACGAAGCATAGATGCGTTTCGCCTTGCCCCTTTCCATATCCTTGATCAGAAGGGGAAGGGCTTCCTCGGCCTCCCTGAGAACGAGATGGTCCACCTCCGGGAACTCCTCAGGGGAGAGGGTAAAAAGGGGACCACCGGCGACGACCTTCCTGCCGAGATCCTTCGCCCTCCTTATCACCTCAACAGCCGAAGACCTCTGCACCTCCATGGCACTCACGAAGACATAATCCGCCCACAGGATATCTTCGTCCCGGAGCTCCTCCACGTTCATGTCCAGGAGCCTCTTTTGCCAGTCCTCGGGAAGAAGCGCCGCTACGGTCAAAAGCCCGAGCGGTGGGAATGAGGCCTTCTTGGAGATGAACTTCAAAGCATACCTGAAGCTCCAGAAGGTATCGGGATAGGAAGGATAGACTAAAAGGATCTTCAAAATTTTTCTCAAACTTTTAAGTATTTGTGATGATATCACATGCTTAACCTTTTTGCAAGGAATTTTTAATAATTTGTTTCAAATTGACTTTAACACCTCCGTGGATTATATTCACCTCATGAAGTCCTTTCTTGGACCTTTTCTCGATTATCTCCTCTACGAGAAAGGGGGATCAGAGCACACCCGTCGTTCTTACAGGAACGACATCGAGGACTTCATCTCTTTCCTCGAAGAGGAGGGGATCGGCACTGATCCCGAGAAGGTGGACCACCTCCACATCAGGTTCTACCTCGGGGAACTCCATCAGCGTGGGGCGAGCAAGGCGACGATGGCCCGCAGGCTCGCGTCCTTGAGAACCTTCTTCCGGTACCTTAAGAGGGAGGGGATCGTGAAGAGGAACCCGGCCAAGCTCGTCTCCACCCCGAAGCAGCCCAAGCCCATACCTCGCTCCCTCACCGTGGATGAGGTCTTTCGTCTCGTCGAGGCCCCTAAGGGGGAGGAGGTTCTGGAGGCCCGGGACAGGGCCATCATGGAGCTTCTCTACTCCAGCGGCCTGAGGGTAAGCGAACTGGTGGGATTGAGGACAGGAGACCTCGACCTCTCTGGGGGCACCCTTCGGGTGAAGGGGAAGGGTAAGAAGGAGAGAATGGTCCCTGTAGGGGGGAAGGCGCAGGAGGCCTTAAGGCGCTACCTCGCCCTTCGCGATCGACTCCGCCCGAAGGAGGACGCCCTCTTTCTGAACTACAGGGGTGAGGCTTTGAGCAGCCGGGCCGTGGCCAAGCTCCTGAAAAAGTACGCCCTGCCTCTGGGGATCTCCCGGAAGGTGAGTCCCCACGTGTTGCGCCACTCCTTTGCCACCCATCTGCTTGACGGAGGGGCGGACCTCAGGGGAATTCAGGAGCTCCTGGGCCATTCCCACCTCTCCACCACCCAGCGATACACCCGGGTGAGCATGGGGAAGTTGATGGAGGTATACGATGCGGCCCATCCCAGGGCGACGAAGCGCTCCCATTAGGGGGACGACCATACTCTCCGTGCGTCACAGGGGGAAGGTGGTCATGGCCGGAGATGGCCAGGTCACCCTGGAGAGCACGGTGATGAAGCACCGGGCCAGGAAGGTGCGGAAGATCTACGAGGATAAGGTACTGGCGGGATTTGCCGGGACCACCGCCGATGCCTTCACCCTCTTTGAGCGCTTCGAGGAGAAGCTCCAGCAGTACAGCGGAAACATCCTCCGGGCCGCCGTGGAGCTTGCCAAGGACTGGAGGACCGACCGGGTCTTGAGACGCCTGGAGGCCCTGCTCCTTGTGGCCGACAAAGAGCACTCTCTCATCATCTCGGGCACAGGGGATGTGGTCGAGCCCGACGACGGGATCATCGGGATAGGGTCGGGAGGGGCCTATGCCCAAGCAGCAGCGAAGGCCCTGGTGCTCCATTCAGAACTGGATGCCCGAAGGATCGCCGAGGAGGCGATGAGGATCGCCGCCGAAATATGCATATACACCAACGATCAGATAGTGGTGGAGGAGCTATGAAGGAGGAAAAGAGGGAAGGAGCTGCCCTGCCCGTCCGGAAGGAGCCGGAGGAGGCCCCAGGGCGTCCCCTGACCCCCAAGGAGATCGTGGCCGAGCTGGACAAGTACATCGTCGGCCAGGACGAGGCGAAAAAGTGCGTGGCCATAGCCCTTCGCAACCGCTGGAGGAGACAGCAGGTCCCGGCCGAGCTCCGGGACGAGATCGCCCCCAAGAACATCATCATGATCGGCCCCACCGGGGTGGGGAAGACTGAGATCTCGCGCCGCCTGGCCAAGCTCGCCCAGGCCCCCTTCCTCAAAGTAGAAGCGTCCAGGTTCACCGAGGTGGGATACGTGGGAAGGGACGTGGAGTCGATGATCCGGGACCTGACCGAGCTCGCCGTGAACATGGTCAAGAAGGAGGAAGAGGAGAAGATCAGGGACAAGGCGAGGGCGATGGCCGAGGAGAAGATCCTCGACCTGCTCCTGCCCCCGACCCGCTACCCCTCCTCCTTCGAGGATGAATCCCCTTCCCGCACCAGGGAACGGCTGAGGCAGATGCTGAGGGAGGGAAAGCTGGACGAGAGGCTGGTAGAGATCGAGGTCGAGGAACGCTTCTTCCCCATGGTGGAGGTCCTGGCCCCTCCGGGGATGGAGGACGTGGACATAAAGATCAAGGAGATGCTCTCAGGCCTCTTCCCCAAGAAGACGAAGAAGCAGAAGATGAAGGTAAAGGAGGCCCTGGAGGTCCTCACCCACGAGGAGGCCCAGAAGCTGATAGACATGGACAAGGTGGTGAGGCAGGCGATCCAGCGGGTGGAGCAGTCGGGGATCATCTTCCTCGATGAGATAGACAAGATCGCCTCCCGGGAGCACACCCACGGCCCTGATGTCTCCCGGGAGGGGGTCCAGAGGGACATCCTCCCCATCGTCGAGGGGACCACCGTAATGACCAAGTACGGGATGGTCCGCACCGACCACATCCTCTTTATCGCCGCAGGGGCCTTCCACGTGACCAAGCCCTCCGACCTCATCCCCGAGCTTCAGGGGCGTTTCCCCATCCGGGTGGAGCTGGAGCCCTTGGGGAAGGAAGAGTTCATCAGGATCCTGACCGAGCCCCAGAACGCCCTGATCAAGCAGTATGTGGAGCTGCTCAAGACCGAAAACGTGAAGCTCACCTTCACCGATGACGCCATAGCGGAGATAGCGGAGATAGCCGAGAAGGTAAACCAGATGACCGAGGACATCGGCGCCCGCAGGCTCTACACCATCATGGAAAAACTCCTCGATGAGATATCCTTCAACGCCCCGGATCTGGCCGGCCACGAGGTGGTGGTGGATGCCGAGTACGTGAGGAAGAAGCTCGCCGACTTCCTCAAGGACGAGGACCTGAGCCGTTACATCCTCTGATGGAAGAGCACAGGGTAAAGAGCCGCATCCTCATAGAGGCCCTCCCCTACATCCGCCGTTTCTACGGCAAGACCATCGTGGTCAAGTACGGAGGGGGGGCGATGAGGGAGGAGGCCCTGAAGGAAGCCTTCGCCATGGACGTGGTCCTGATGAAGTACGTGGGGATAAACCCCGTGATAGTCCACGGAGGAGGGCCTCAGATCGGGGAGCTCCTCGAGAAGCTGGGCAAGAAGTCGGTCTTCGTGGAGGGGATGAGGGTCACCGACCCGGAGACGATGGATGTGGTCGAAATGGTCCTCGGGAAGACCAACAAGGAGATCGTCGCCCTGATAAACCGTCACGGGGGAAGGGCTGTGGGGCTGAGCGGAAAGGACGGGGGGCTGATCCAGGCAAAAAAGCTCACCTTCTCGGGTGGGCAGGATCTGGGCCTCGTGGGAGAGGTGGAGAGGGTCAACGAGGGGGTGATAGAGACCCTGGAGCGGGGGGGCTTTATCCCGGTGATCGCCCCTGTGGGGGTGGGTAAGGGGGGAGAGACTTACAACATAAACGCCGACCTCGTGGCCGGGAAGGTCGCCGAGGCCCTGGGGGCCGAGAAGCTCATCCTCCTCACCGATGTCCCCGGGGTGCTCGGCCCTGACGGGAGCCTCCTGAGCAGCCTCAGCCTCGCCGAGGCCGAGGGGCTCCTCAGGGAGGGAATCGCCCAGGGGGGGATGATCCCCAAGATAAGGTGCTGTCTCGATGCGTTGAAGGGCGGGGTGAAGAAGGCCCACATCATAGACGGGAGGATAGAGCACGCCTTAATTCTTGAGGTGTTCACCGATGCCGGTGTGGGGACCGAGATAAGAGGGGAAGGATGAGTGACTGGATTGAGGAGGAGCGTCGATACGTACTTCAGACCTATGACCGTTACCCGGTGGTCCTGGTGAGGGGAGAGGGATGCAGGGTGTGGGACGTCGAGGGACGGGAGTACCTCGACTTCGTGGGGGGAATTGCGGTATTGAGCCTCGGCCACTCCCACCCTAGGGTCGTGGCCGCCATAAAGGAGCAGGCCGAAAGGCTCCTTCACGTCTCCAACCTCTATTACACCCTCCCCCAAGTGGAGCTTGCTCGAAGGATCTGTGAGAACTCCTTCGGGGAGAAGGTCTTCTTCTGCAACAGCGGCGCTGAGGCCAACGAGGCGGCGATAAAGCTCGCCAGGAAGTACGCCAAGCGCCACCTCGGCCCCGAGCGCTACGAGATCATCACCATGGAGAACTCCTTTCACGGCCGCACCCTCGCCACCCTCACCGCCACCGCCCAGGAGAAGTTCCATAAGGGCTTCGAACCCCTCGTGCCCGGCTTCCGCTACTGTCCCTTCGACGATTTAGAGGCGGTAGCCGAGGCGATAGGCCCCAGGACCTGTGCGGTCATGGTCGAGCCGATCCAGGGCGAAGGAGGTGTGAACGTCCCCTCGGAGGATTACCTCAGGGGCCTGAGGGAGCTCTGTGACGAGAAGGGGGTCCTCCTCATCTACGACGAGGTCCAGACAGGGATGGGGAGGACAGGACGACTCTTCGCCTACGAGCACTACGGCGCCCCGCCCGATATCATGACCCTGGCCAAGGCCCTGGGGGGAGGAGTCTCCATCGGAGCCATGGTGACGACCGATAAAGTGGCCCAGGGGTTTTCGGCCGGAGACCACGCCTCCACCTTCGGAGGGAACCCCCTGGCGGCCAGAGCTGCCTGCGAGGTCTTCGACGTCCTCCTGGGTGAAGGGGTGCTTGAGAACTGCCAGAGGATGGGAGAGTACCTGATGGAGGGCCTAAGGGCTCTCAAGGGCAAATACCCCTCGGTGGTCGATGTGAGG
>CAYRAR010000016.1:0-20448 GCA_964422255.1 uncultured Thermodesulfobacteriota bacterium
GGTGTCAATTGCTCCCAACGATCCCTTCCCCTGTTATCCTCTACAAAGGCAAGGGTTGACAGTATTTAAGGGATAAGCGTAAAATTGTGAAGATTTTAACTTAGTCAGGAGGGAGCGATGAAAAAGGTCCTTTCGGGGAATGAGGCGATAGCGCGGGGGGCTTGGGAAGCGGGGGTGGTGTTTGCGGCGGCCTATCCGGGCACACCCAGCTCTGAGATCCTGGAGAACCTGGCCACCTATAAGGAGATAAAGGCCGAATGGGCGACCAATGAGAAGGACGCCCTCCTCGCAGCCGCTGGGGCCGCCATGGTGGGGGCGAGGGCAATGGCCTCGATGAAGCACGTGGGGGTCAACGTGGCGGCCGATCCGCTGATGACACTCTCTTATACCGGGATAGAGGGGGGACTGGTCCTGGTGACGGCCGATGACCCGGAGATGCACAGCTCCCAGAACGAGCAGGATAACCGCCACTACGCTCGTTTTGCGAAGGTGCCGATGCTTGAGCCGAGCTCAAGCCAAGAGGCCAAGGATTTCACCAAGCTGGCCTTCGAGATAAGCGAGGAGTTCGATACCCCGGTCATCCTCCGCTCCGTCACCCGCATCTCCCATTCCAAAGGGGTGGTGGAGCTGGGGGAGAGGAAAGAACTCGAAAGGAAATACGGTCCGGTCATCAAGGAGGACAAGTACACCATGCTCCCTGCCTTTGCCAGGGGGCGCCATCGGGTGGTGGAGGAGAGGTTCCGGCGCCTTAAGGAGTTCGCCGAGACCTTTCCCCAGAACCGGATGGAGATGAGGGATACCTCGGTGGGGATCATCACCTCGGGGGTTGCCTATCAATACGCGAAGGAGGTCTTCCCGGAATACTCCTTCCTGAAGCTCGGGATGGTCTGGCCCTTGCCCGAGAGGCTCATCGGGGAGTTCATCAGCAAGGTGGATAAGGTCTACGTGATCGAGGAACTCGATCCCTTCCTCGAGGAGAACATCCGGTCGATGGGGTACAGGATCGATGTAGGGAAGGACAGGATCCCCATCTGCGGGGAACTGAGTCCCACGATCATCGCAGAAGCCTTGAAGGAAGGCTACAAGAGGGAGGAGATAAGCTATCCCAATCCCATTCCACCTCGCCCCCCCAACATGTGTCCCGGTTGTCCCCACCGGGGAGTCTTCTATGTCCTTAAGAAGCTCAAGCTCTTCGTCCACGGGGACATTGGCTGTTACACCCTCGGGGCCCTCTCTCCGCTTAAGGCCCTCCACACCACGGTCTGCATGGGATCAAGCGTGGGGCTTACCGAGGGGACGACCCAGGTCCTGGGCAAGGAGGGACTGGGGAAGGTGGTCTGTGTGGTGGGGGAATCGACCTTCCTCCATTCTGGGGTGACCCCCTTAATGAACATGGTCTACAACAAGTCGAACGCCACGGTGATCGTCCTCAACAACTGGACCACCGCCATGACCGGGGCCCAGGAACATCCTGGCTCGGGTTACACCGCCAAAGGGGAGAAGACCTTCGCGATCAACTATGTGGAGCTGGCCAAGGCCCTGGGGGTGAAGGCAGAGAACGCCAGGGAGGTTAACCCCTATCGACTGGACGAGCTCGAGAAGGTGATAAAGGAGGAGGTAAAGAAGGACGAGACCTCCTTCATCGTCACCAAGGATTCCCCCTGCGCCCTGCTGCGGAGGGCGATAAAATCCTACAACAAACCCCTGAGAGTGGATGAGGAGACCTGCACGGGCTGCCGCCAGTGCCTGGAGCTCGGCTGCCCCGCCCTCTCGTGGGACATCTCCAAGGCGGGCGAGTACAGGACGGCGGACGGGAAGGTGAAGAAGAGGAAGGGGGCCGCAGTGATAAACCCTCTCCTCTGTAACGGATGCGGACTGTGCTATCAGGTCTGCAAGTTCGACGCCATCAAGGGAGAAGGGGAAGAAGTCCCCATAGGGTTTGAGATAAACAAATACATCTAAGAAGGGGTGTATGATGGAGAGAGACGTAACCAATATCCTGGTTGCCGGCGTAGGAGGACAGGGGGTGATCCTGGTGAGCGACATCATGGCCGATACCTTCCTTGAGGCTGGCTATGATGTGAAGAAGAGCGAGGTCCACGGGATGGCCCAGAGGGGAGGGTCGGTGAGCAGCCACGTCCGCTACGGCAAAGAGGTTTATTCCCCCATCATCCCGAAGGGGGAGGTGGATTACCTCTTCATGACGGAGAAGCTCGAGACCCTAAGGTGGCTCGAGTACTGCAACCGCTCCACCGTGATTCTCATGGACCCGATCGAGATAAACCCCCCGGCGGTGAATCTGGGGGAGATGTCCTACCCCAAGAATATCGAGGAATTTCTCAAGGAGCACTTCGATAAGGTCTACACGATAAACGCCACCGAGATCGCCCTGGAGCTGGGCAATGCCCGGGCGGCCAACATCGTGCTGCTTGGCGCCTTCTCCCGCCTCCTCGACCTGGACGAAGGGGTCTGGCTGAAGTGCATCCTTAACCGTCTTCCCGAGAAGCTCCACGAGCTTAACCTGAAGGCCTTCGAGAAGGGGAGGCTCGCGATCTGAAGGAAACCGATAGCGCAGGAGGGACCTGATGGAAGGAGGGATCTCCATTATCTCCCTTTTGCCTTCCTTCTTTGTCCTCTTTGCAGGGGTGGCCGTAGGGTGGTTCTTCCGCAGGGTGATCTTCCGCCGCCTTATGACCTGGGCCCTGCGGACCCGCTGGTGGGGAGACGAACTGATCATAAGGAGCATGCAGCGCTTCGTTATCCCTTTTTTCGGCCTGATCGGCCTCTATGCAGCCCTCCAGCTGAGCCCCTTCTCGCCGCAGGCCATCTCCGTCGGACAGAAGGTCCTCATAGTCCTGGTCATATCCCTTGCCACCTTCTCCGCGGCGAGCCTCCTCGGGAACTTGGTGGGGCTTTACGGCCAGAAGGTAAAGGAGGCCTTTCCCACTACCACCATATTCCAGAACGTGACCAAGATCGCCATCTTCGTCCTCGGGGGGATGATCGTGCTGCAGACCCTGGGAATCTCCATCACTCCCCTGGTCACCGCCATGGGGATCGGGGGGCTGGCTGCGGCCTTGGCCCTCCAGGATACCCTCTCCAACCTCTTCTCAGGAATCCACATCCTCATCGCCCGCCAGATAAAGGTGGGGGACTACATCCGCCTGGACACGGGGGAGGAGGGCTATGTGACCGACATCACCTGGCGAAACACCACCCTGAGGGCTCTGCCCAATAACATCTACGTCATTCCCAACTCCAAGCTCTCCCAGGCGGTAATCACCAACTACAACCTCCCCCAGAGGGAGCTCTCGGTGCTCGTGCAGGTGGGGGTGAGCTATGACAGCGACCTGGAGAAGGTGGAGAGGGTGACCATAGAGGTGGCGAAGGAGGTGATGCGGGAGGTGCAGGGAGGAGTCCCCGAGTTTGAGCCCTTCATCCGCTACCATACCTTCGGTGACTTCAGCATAAACTTCACCGTGATCCTCAGGGCAAAGGAGTTCGTTGATCAGTATCTGATAAAGCATGAATTTATAAAAAGGCTCCACAGGCGCTACAAGGAAGAGGGCATCGAGATTCCCTTCCCCATAAGGACCATCTACATGCATGAACCCCAATGAGGTGTTCGGTGTGACCCCCTAAGATTCGGGATGACTTTTCTTCTCGCAGCACATAAAATTAGGTGGAGATGGCTCGGTATCTCCTCCGCAGATTCCTCCTGATGATCCCCCTCCTTTTGGGGATCACGATGATCTCCTTTGCCGTGATCCATCTGGCACCCGGAGAGCCCACGGGCCTTCAGGCCGAGTTCAACCCGAAGATCACCAAAGAGGCCCGGGAGAGGCTCAGGGCCTATTACAACCTGGACAAGCCCCTACCCGTACAGTACGTGCTCTGGCTGAAGAAGGTGGTGACCCTTGATTTCGGCCGCTCCTTCAGTCCCGACGGAAGGCCTGTGGCGGAAAAGATCCTGGAACGCCTGCCCATAACCTTGCTCATAAACGTATCCTCCATGGTCCTCATCCTCCTTGTGGCCATCCCTATAGGGATTTACTGCGCCACCCGTCAGGGGTCCTTAGGCGACCGGACCTTGACGGTCTTCGTCTTCGTGGGCTACGCCACCCCTACCTTCTGGCTTGCCCTGCTGCTGATGATGCTATTCGGGGTCAAACTTGGCTGGCTCCCCATCTCAGGGATAAGGTCCCTCGTGGGCTACGAGAAGCTCTCCCTGTGGGGGAAGGTCCTCGACTGGACGAGACATCTGCTTTTGCCTGTCCTGGTTTCGGCCTTCGGGGGGCTGGCCGGGCTCTCCCGCTACATGCGCTCCAGCATGCTCGAGGTGATCCGCCAGGATTACATCACTGCGGCCCGCGCCAGGGGACTCTCTGAAGGAAAGGTGATATACCGGCATGCCCTAAAGAACGCCCTCCTTCCCGTCATCACCATACTGGGGCTCTCGGTCCCGGGGCTGATCGGAGGAAGCGTGATCTTCGAGACCATATTTTCCATCCCGGGGATGGGCCAGCTCTTCTTTTACAGCGTAATGGCCCGGGATTACCCGGTGATAATGGGAATGCTGGTGATAGGGTCGGTCCTCACCTTGCTGGGGAACCTGCTTGCCGATATCGCCTATGCCTGGGCCGATCCGAGGATCAGGGTGGGCTGAGGATGTTTTGGCGCTACTTCTGGGAGAACAAGCTGGCGGTGGCTGGGGGGTTGGTGGTGGTAACGCTCCTTTTGGTCTCGCTGTTGGCCCCTTACATCGCCCCCTATGATCCCTCCTACATCGATGTGAAGAACGTCCTCGTTCCCCCCTGTAAAGAACACCTCCTGGGGACGGATCAGTTGGGGAGGGATGTCCTCAGCCGGATCATCTGGGGGGGAAGGGTCTCGTTGCTTGTGGGGTTTGTGGCGGTGGGGATAGCCGTGGGGATAGGGACGCTCCTTGGTGCCGTGGCAGGCTATTACGGCGGCTGGGTGGATGGGCTGATCATGCGCTTTGTGGACATCATGCTCTGCTTTCCTGCCTTCTTCCTGATCCTGGCCGTAGTTGCCCTCCTTGAGCCGAGCATCTGGAACATCATGGTGGTGATAGGCCTCACCAGCTGGATGGGGGTGGCGAGGCTGGTAAGGGCGGAGTTCCTCTCCCTGAAGGAGAGGGAGTTCGTTTTGGCGGCCAGAAGCCAGGGGGCGAGCGACCTGCGGATCATTTTCTCCCACATCCTCCCCAATGCCCTTGGCCCCGTCTTCGTTGCCGCTATCCTGGGGATCGGGGCGGCGATCCTCACCGAATCTGCCTTGAGCTTCCTCGGGATAGGGGTCCAGCCTCCCACCCCGAGCTGGGGAAACATGCTCACTGCGGGAAAGGACAACATAGAGATCGCCTACTGGCTTTCCCTCTTCCCCGGCCTGGCCATCCTGATAACCGTCCTGGGGTATAACCTCCTGGGGGAGGGACTGAGGGACGCCCTTGACCCTCGTTTGAGGGCTTAGCCCCTCAGGTAACGGAGGAAGTACCGCACCCCTGAGGCAACGGTCAAAAAGAGGGCGACGTAAAGGATCAGCAGACCGAGACGGTGGACCGGGATGGAGAAGTAAGGGTAATGGAGCAGCAGCAGGTTTGTGGCAGCGAGCTGAAAGAGGTTTTTCGCCTTACCGAAGAGGGAGGCGGCGATAAGCCTCCCCTGAGACGCCGCCACGGCTCTCAAGGTCGTTACCGCCATCTCCCTGGCGACGATCACCGCCACGGCCCATGCCGGCGCCCTCCCCAGGGGGATGAGCAGGATCAACACCGTGCTCACCAGGAGCTTGTCGGCCAGGGGATCTATAAGCTTCCCCACGGCAGTGACCGTCCCCCTCCGTCGGGCCAAATATCCGTCGAGGGTATCGCTCAGGGCAGCGAGGAAGAAGAGGGCGGCGGCCACAAAGCTTCCCACCCTCCCGGGGAAGAGGAGCAGGAGGGCTATCACCGGGATGACACCGATGCGGAAGATGGTCAGCTTGTTGGAGACGTTCCAGAAGTGGCCGCTATCGCTCCTTCCCCCTGTACTCATGATAATACCTCAGGACCTTCTGCACGTAACGCTGGGTTTCAGGGTAAGGGGGAACCCTCCCGTAGGAGGAGACCGCCCCCTCCCCGGCATTGTAGGCCGCTAAGGCCCGCACCAGGTCCCCTCCGTATTTGTCCAGGAGATACCGTATGTACCGGACCCCTCCCTCCACGTTCTGGCGGGGATCGAAGCTGTCCTTCACCTTCAAGAGGGAAGCAGTCCCGGGCATGAGCTGCATCAGTCCCATTGCCCCTTTCCGGGAGACGGCCCGGGGATTGAAGTCGGACTCTGCCTTGATCATCGCCTTGACCAAGGCGACATCCACCCCGTATCGCTCGCACGCTTCCCTGATGAGGTCCTCATATGCCGAGCCCTCCTCCTCAGGGGAGCTCCTCCTCTCCTTCATGTAGAACTTGAACCTCCCATCGGTGGGGACGTTGCTGAAATGTACCACTCCTTCCTCATCCACATAGTAGTAAATATCCCCTATCGCCTCAGATATGAATAAACAAAGGAGTAACCCCATCACCGGGAGCAAACCTTTCATTGGAAAGCTAAAAACTTTTGTGATAAAAAGATCAACAGGACTGATTATATCTTAAGAGCCCGGCCGTGAAAATAGGAAAAAAGAGGATACCCCTTAAGAAGGAATACCTCGCTACGATCCTGGACAGCATCGCCGACGGCGTCTTCACCGTGGACAGGGACTGGAGGATCACCTCCTTCAACCGGGCAGCGGAGAGGATAACGGGCTTCAAGAGGGAAGAGGCGATAGGACAGTACTGCTACGAGATCTTCAGGAGCGACCACTGCCTGGAGCGCTGTCCCCTCAGGGAGACCATGGAGACGGGCAAGGAGATCGTGAACAAGGAGGTGAGGGTCCTGGACCGCTTCAACAGGACGGTGCCGGTAAGCGTGAGCACTGCGGTGCTCAGGAACGAGCGAGGGGAGATAATCGGCGGGGTGGAGACCTTCCGCGACCTCTCGCTGCTGAAGGAGCTCGAAGAGGAGATAAGGGAGAAGTACACCTTCCAGGACATGGTGAGCAGGAACCCACGGATGATGGAACTCTTCCGGATCCTGCCCGACATCGCCCAGAGCGATGTAACGGTGTTGATCGTGGGGGAAAGCGGCACGGGTAAAGAGCTCTTCGCCCATGCGATCCACAAGCTGAGCCGCCGAAAGGACGGCCCCCTGATCAAGGTGAACTGCAGTGCTCTACCTGAGACCCTGCTTGAATCAGAGCTCTTTGGCTACGTCCGGGGGGCCTTCACCGACGCCAAGAAGGACAAGCCCGGCCGCTTCAAGCTGGCAGAGGGCGGGACCATCTTCCTCGACGAGATAGGGGATGTCTCTGTGGCCGTTCAGGTGAAGCTCCTCCGGGTGATCGAGCAGAAGGAGTTCGAGCCCTTGGGGGCCACCTACACGGAGAAGGTAGACGTGAGGATCATCGCCGCCACCAATCGGGACCTGGAGGAGATGGTAAAGGATGGGAGGTTCCGTGAGGACCTGTACTACCGCTTAAACGTGATGAAGGTAGAGTTACCCCCTCTCAGGGAGAGGAGGGACGATATCCCCCTTCTGGTGGAACACTTCATCCAGAAGTACAACAAAAAGATGGGAAAGGAGATAGAGGGGGTCTCAGAAGAGGCGATGAGACTGCTCCTCAACCATACCTACCCGGGAAATGTTAGGGAGCTTGAGAACATCCTGGAGCACGCCTTCATCCTCTGCAAGGGGAGGATCATCCTCCCCGAGCACCTCCCCCATTACCTCCATGCAAAGGCCCCATCCCTTCCGGCAGCCTCCCTCAGGGAATGGGAGCGGGAGATGATTAAGGAGGCCTTGAGGCGCTCGGGCGGCAACATCACCCGCGCCGCCCGGGAACTGGGGATCCACCGGACCACCCTTTGGCGTAAAATGAAGAAATACCACCTCACCTGATGCAAAATGCTCTATATTGCAATTTGCATCATACAAAGATTTGGCCTTCCTTCAGGGGAGAAAAGCCTTTTGTTGCATTTTGAAACAGTAAACGGTGAGGGAATTTTTAAAATCCAAAAGATTTCGCTAAGTTATGATTTGGCACGCCTTATGCTTTAGGAGAAGTCCATGAAGATCGCCATTCCTCTGTATGGGGAGAGGGTTGCGCCGCAGGTAGGCTTTGCGAAGGAGGTAATGGTAGTGACGCTGAGAGGTAAGAGAGTAGAGGGGAGGGAGGTGGTAGATATCTCCCGCATCCCTCCCTTTCAATTGCCCGCTTATTTGGCCTCCTTGGGGGTGACGAAACTGATCGCCGGAGGGGTCGATGGGTTTTTGGGGCGAATCTTTAAGGCCCACAACATAGATGTGATATGGGGAATTATCGGGAAGGCCGATGAGGTCCTGGAGTTTTACCTTCGTGGAGGATTGCGGGCAGGGATGGGCCCCTGTCCTCCTCGGAGGCGAAGGAGGAGGGGCCACATATTTTGAGGGTAGTGATTTGATTGGGGAAGAAAAGTACATAAATTTAAAGTAGAAAGGAGGTGAAAGGAGATGCCTTGGTGGGGATTCTGGGGACCAGGATTTGGCTGGCGAGGTCGAGGGCGAGGTTGGCGTTGGAGGTTCTGGGCAACGGGAATCCCCGGTTGGGCTTGGTGGGGTTGGAGGCCGTGGTGGCCAAGGCCTTACCCGTTCTGGAGGCCTTGGTGGTAGAAATTCTGAAGAAAGGAGGTGAAGGAGATGCCTTGGGGTGATGGTACTGGTCCAATGGGTCTGGGACCGATGACCGGAAGAGGAGCCGGCTACTGTGCCGGCTACCCCGTGCCCGGTTATCTGAACCCTTGGGTTCCGGGCCGAGGCTGGTGGGGCCGAGGCCGAGGGCGCGGCTGGGGGTTCTGGGCTACCGGACTCCCCGGCTGGGCCCGATGGGGCTGGGGCCGTGGTTGGGCGGCTCCGTACGCCTTCCCTTGGGCCCCCTACTGGTAATCGGCAAGGCAGGATAAGGAGGTGATAAGGATGCGCAGACGCTTTGGCCCTTGGTGGGGATACATGGGCTATCCCCCCCAGGGAGATGAAAGGCCTAAAGATGCCCAGGGCTCGGAACCTCCTCAGCAAAATCCGGGCCCCTATTGGCCAGGGGGATTTGGACCCTGGTCATGGGGCCCCTGGGGACCGGGCTGGGGATGGGGTCCTTGGGCTATGGCACCTTGGGGACCATGGGGAGGGCCCCCTCCTACTCCGGAACAGGAGAAGGAGTTCCTCAGGGATCAGGCGGAGTTTTTGAAAGAACAACAGGAGTACCTCAAGAGACAGATAGAGGAAATAGAGAGAAGACTCCGCGAGCTGGAATAGGGTCCTCCCCCATCCCTGGGGGGTTGAAATTGGGGCAAAAGGGATTATATTGAGGATCACTTCTTTTTGAGGGAGAAGAGTAGATGAGCGGTAAAGAGAAGTGTGAAGAGGAGAAGTCCTGTTCAACCTGTGAGCATGCTTCCAAGTGCAGTGAGGAAACGAAGAAAAAGCACGAGGAGGAGAGGCTTCGGAGGAGGCTTGCAGAGATCCGCCACCGGATGATGGTGATAAGCGGGAAGGGCGGGGTGGGAAAGACCACCGTGGCGGTTAACATCGCGGCGGCCCTGGCGAAGGAAGGATACGATGTGGGTCTGCTCGATGCCGATATCCACGGTCCCAACGTCCCCAAGATGCTGGGGGTGGAGTGGAGACCTTTGGTAGGAGGAGACGATGGGATAAGGCCTGTGGAGATATTCCCCAACTTCAAGGTGGTCTCGATGGCCTTCCTCCTCCCCAACCCCGACTCCCCTGTGGTCTGGCGAGGCCCCTTGAAGCACACGGCCATACGCCAGTTCCTGGGAGATGTGAACTGGGGGAAGCTCGATTACCTGATCATAGACCTTCCCCCCGGCACAGGGGATGAACCCCTGAGCGTGGCCCACCTGATAAAGGAGGTGGACGGTTCGGTAGTGGTGACCACCCCTCAGGATGTGGCCCTTCTCGATTCCCGGAAGGCAGTGAACTTCAGCCGCATGCTCAAGGTCCCGGTGATCGGGATCGTGGAGAACATGAGCGGATTGCGATGTCCGAAGTGCGGACACCTCATCCCCCTCTTTAAGACCGGGGGAGGGGAGAGGGCCGCCAAGGATCTGGGGGTTCCTTTCCTGGGTCGGGTGCCCATTGACCCCGCCATCGTGGAGAAGGGCGACAGCGGTCCACCTTTCATCCTCTCTTTCCCCGACTCCGAGGCCTCAAAGGCCCTGCTGGAGATAGCGAAAAGATGCAGGGAGTTCATGGAGAAGGGAAAAACGCAGGGAGGAGGGCAATGAGGATAGCGATGGCGAGCGAGGATGACCTCGGCTTAAAGGGTTACCTGAGCCCCCATTTCGGGCGCTGTCCTTTCTACACTGTGGTGGAGGTTCAGGACGGCGAGGTGAAAGGGGTAGAAGTGGTGAAGAACCCTTATTACATGGCCCACGCTCCGGGGGTCGTACCGGAGTTCATCAGGTCGTTGGGAGTAGATGTTATCATCGCCGGAGGGATGGGGCCGAGGGCCATCGATATGTTCGCACGCTTTGGTATAGAGGCGGTCACCACCGGCACCTCCGCCCCCCTCGAGGAGGTCCTCATGGGATACCTTGAGGGCAGGATAAGGGGGGTGGAGAGCTGTGGACATGAGGACCGTCATCATGGACACTGAGGAGGGAGGAGATGAGGATAGCGGTTACCTCGACGGGAAATACCCTGGATTCCCCTGTGGATCCCCGTTTCGGACGTTGTCGTTTCTTCGTCTTCGTGGATCCGGAGACGATGGAGTATGAGGCCGTGGAGAACGAGGCGATGATGGCAGCAGGAGGGGCAGGCCCCCAGGCGGCTCAGATCGTCACAGGCCATGGGGCCGAGGCGGTGATCACCGGAAATGTGGGCCCCAATGCGGCCGCCGCCCTTCAGGCCGCAGGGGTAAAGGTGCTCGTGGGGGCAGGGGGGACGGTGAGGGAAAGCGTGGAGATGTTCAAGAGGGGAGAGCTCCAGGAGGCCACTTCTCCCACCGTCCCACCCCACAGCGGGATGGGAAGGGGCAGATTCTGATCATCTGATTAAAGGAGGGTAAGATGCCCATCTACGAGTACAGATGTCTGGCCTGTGGGGAGGTCTTCGAGGTCTTTCAGGGAATGGGTGAGAAGGATGATCCTCTCGAGTGCAAGCGATGTGGTTCCAAGGACATAGAGCGGATCCTTTCGCCGAGCGCCTTCACCTTTAAGGAAGGGGGATTTTCGGCAAGCAGCGAGAAGTGGTCAGGTGGCGGCAGGTGCTGTGAGAGGGGGGTCTCCTGCGCCAATCCCAAAAGATGCTGTGAAAGGAGGTAAGGAGAATGCCAAGAGGTGATGGGACCGGTCCCCCTGGGGGATTTGGCAGAGGAATGGGAAGAGGCAGAGGAAGAGGAATGGGAAGACGCATGGGAAGGGGTATGGGAGTAGGTTTAGGGCCTGGAGGAGAATGTATCTGTCCTCAGTGTGGGACCACTATACCCCACCAGCCGGGTATGCCGTGTTCGCAGGCCCTTTGTCCTAATTGCGGAACTCCAATGATGAGAAAATAGGGATGAACGACCTCATTAGGAGATGCCAGCAGGTCTTCGGAGGCCGGTGGGTCGGGATAAAGTTTTACCATGACGCCCTCCCTGCAGGAGATCTCGCTTTAGTGAAGGGTATCCGCTTTTGCGAAGCGGTGACAAGGGCTTATGTCTCCCCTGTTATGCTGACCAGAGATGGCCTGGACTGCAACGGCGCTTCCTATATCTTCGGGTGGAACCCTGCTGCTGCCCGGGAGATGATCCGTCGCCTTCACGAGGAAGCCCGTTTTCCTCTGGAGTATGCTCAAGGAGTAGTGAAGGGGTTGCCCGTTTTAAACGGAGATTTGAAAGGAGTCGGGCTGAACGTGGAGGGCGACCCAGATGTCCTACTCTCTTATTTGCAGCCCGAGCAGGTGATGAAGCTTATACGTTTATACGAAATCCGTTTTTCTCAGCGGCTGTCTGTAGAGCTTTCAAGTGTCGTGGCGGTCTGCGGGAATGTGGCGGCTAAAGCATATTTGACGGGCGAACCGGCCCTTTCCTTTGGCTGCAATGATTCAAGGGCATATGGGGCCATACCCAGGGACAGGGTGGTGGTGGGCCTTCCCAGGAAGGTGGCCGAAATCCTCCTCGGAGGAGAGGCTTGATCCTGGCCGTCGCCAGCGGAAAGGGAGGGACTGGGAAGACCACGGTGGCGACCAACCTCGCCTCGGTGCTCGATGGAGTTCAATTCATCGACTGTGATGTGGAGGAGCCGAATGCCCATCTCTTCCTGAAACCGGAGATTTATAAAACCCTCCCTGTTACCATATCAGTTCCCAGAGTGGACGAATCCAAGTGTACCTACTGTGGAAAATGCGCTAAGGCATGTGAGTTCCATGCCCTTCTGGTCTTCCCAGGAAAGGTGTTGGTCTTCGACGAGCTTTGCCACGGTTGTGGGGCATGTTCTTACATATGCCCCGAAGGGGCGATCTCGGAACAGCCGAGGGAAATCGGGAGGGTTGAAATCGGCAGATCCCAGGGAATCGATTTTATCCGAGGGATCCTTCACATTGGGGAACCGATGCCAAGTCCGGTGATAAGAAAGGAGAAGACCTTCCTCGATTCCTCAAAGACGGTGATCCTCGACGCCCCTCCAGGGACCTCCTGTCCTGTGGTGGAGACGGTGAAGGGGAGCGATTTCTGCCTCCTGGTGACCGAGCCCACCCCCTTTGGCCTTCACGACCTGGAGCTCGCCGTCGGGATGGTCAGGGGGCTGGGGGTGCCCATGGGGGTTCTCATTAACCGGTCCAACCTCGGTGACGGAAGGATTCAGGAGTTCTGTGCCGCCGAGGGGATACCGGTGCTGATGGAATTGCCCTTCGATGAGAGGATCGGAAGGATCTGCTCCGAGGGGAGACTGGTGGTGGAGGAGCTGGAGGGGTTCAGGGAGAAGTTCCTCTCCCTCTACGAAGAGATCCTGCAGGCCCTGGAGGGGTAAGGTGGACTGGAGGGACCTTTACCGGCAGGACCGTCACGAGGTGGGATATCTCTTCTACAACGAGACGGTAATGGACCACTTCAAGAATCCCCGCAATGTGGGGGAGATACCGGATGCCGATGGGGTGGCCCTGGTAGGGGACCCGACCTGCGGGGATCACATAAGGGTCTACATCAAAGTGGAGGACGAGAGGATCGTCGATTTTCGCTACAAGGTGTTCGGTTGCGCTGCAGCCATAGCCACAACCAGTATCTTGAGCGAGCTGGTGAAGGGGAAGCCCTTGGACGATGCCCTGATGATCACCGATGACGACGTGATCGAGGCCGCTGGAGGCATCCCTTCGGGGAAGGCCCACTGTTCCCTTTTGGGGGTAGTGGGTTTGCACAAGGCGATAGACGACTATCTGAGAAAGCGATATGAAGCAACTGGTGGTGATAAGCGGTAAAGGGGGAACTGGGAAGACGACCTTGGTCGCTTCCTTCTCTGCGTTGGCGCAGAATAAGGTCCTCGCCGATTGCGACGTTGACGCCGCCGATTTATTCCTTCTGCTTGAGCCGAAGATAAAGGAGAAGGGGGACTTTTACGGGGGCAGAAAGCCGGAGGTGGACGAAGGACGTTGTACGGGCTGCGGGATCTGCACCGAGCTTTGCCGCTTTAACGCCATCCAGGATGGGAAGGTAGACTACGTGGACTGTGAAGGATGTGGACTCTGCGCCATCGCCTGTCCTGAAGAGGCGATAAAGATGGTGGAGGCCCTCTCCGGGTGGTGGTACAGGGCGGAGACCAAAAACGGTCCCATGGTCTATGCCCAATTGAAGATTGGGGAGGAGAACTCGGGGAAGCTGGTTGCCGAGGTGAGGGAGAGGGCCAAGGGGGTGGCCGAGGGGAAAGGACTCGTCATCATCGACGGCCCACCAGGGATAGGATGCCCGGTTATCTCTTCGATAACAGGGGCCGATTTGGCCTTGGTGGTGACGGAGCCGAGCGCCTCGGGCCTTCACGACTTAGAGCGGGCTGTGGGGCTTTGCAGGCACTTTCAGGTGCCCGTCAAGGTCTGCATAAACAAGTTTAACATAAACCCTTCCAAGACGAAGGAAATAGAGGAGTATTGCGAGAGGGAAGGGATAGAGGTGGTGGGCAAGATCACCTTCGACAGGAAGGTAATAGAGGCCCTGGTAGAGGGGAAAAGCCCCTTGGAGTATCCCACCGCTGCGAGGAAGGAGATCGAGAGGGTGTGGGAAAGGGTCAAGGGGGCACTTTTCCCTCAGGGGGGAGGAGATGACCGAGAGGGAGGAGCAGCTCCTTAAAGAGGGGTGGCAGAGGAGGTTTGCGGCGGCGGAGCCTCGTTTAAGCGAGGCGGTGAAGATGTATGAGGAGGCGGGCTTTGAGGTCCACTTAGAGCCCCTCAAGGCGGTGGAGGAACCCCCTGAGGGAGGTTGCCAGGGCTGTCGAATATGCTTCCAGGGGGTAGAAGATCGCTACAGGGTGATCTTCACCCGACGAAAGAGGAATGAAGATCACAGAGGAGATCCTTTCGGTCCTTCCCGATGAGGATATCCCCACGAGAAAGGTCCTCATCGGGGCCTTCTGGACCCTGGTGATGACGAAGGGGGCGGGCCTTGCTTCTGCCTTCAGGGATGAGGACCATCAGGGGCCCCCGGTGAAGGAGGCGGGCAGACTTGAGGAGATGGGGGCAAAGGAACTCGCCCGCTTAGCCCTCTCCCCCTCCCTTCTTGAGGCCTCGGTGGGGATGGCAGCGATAAACTCCCTCATCGAGGTAGAGGAGGAAAGGTGTAAGAAGGTGAATGCCTTCGAGCTCTTAGCGAAAAAAGGAGAGGGGAAAGATATAACTATTGTCGGACATTTCCCCTTTGTGCCTGAGCTCAGGAAGATAGCCCGGAAGCTCTTCGTCTTGGAGAAGAGGCCAAGGGAGGGAGACTTAGAGGCGAACAAAGCCAAGGAGGTGATCCCTCGCTCCCAGGTGGTGGGGATAACGGGCACGGCATTCATAAACCATACCTTGGAGGACCTCCTCTCCCTCTGTCCCCCAGATAGCTTCGTGGTGCTTATTGGGCCTACCAGCCCTCTTACCCCTATCCTTTTCGACCACGGTGTTGACGCCATCTGTGGCTCAAGGGTCATCGACGAGCAAGAGGCCGCCCGCTATGTGATCCAAGGGGCCACCTTTCGCCAGCTTCATCCCCATGGGGTAAGGCTCCTTACCTTGCTGAAATGAGCCTCTCCAAGGACGTTAAGGTCGCCCTCTTTGTTGGTCCCTTTAAAAAGAGACCCTATTACGTCTTGGGCGCCTGGACGGAGATGGAGATGCCCCCTGCCCGGAAGCTCAGGGAGGTGGAATTTGCCCTTCGCTGAAGTCCCTGGAGGGTTTATCAGGATCACCGAGGGGAGAAGGGAGATCCTTGCAAGGGAGGATTTCCTGCCGTATCTCCGGGAGAAGGGCCTCCTTGACCCCGGCCGTCTCTTCAAGGAGCTGGAGGGTATGAGAGGGGGAAAACTCAAAGGGAGGGGAGAGCTCCTGTTGTTGGAGGGGGGAATAAGGTTGGTGGTGAGGAAGTACCGCCATGGAGGGGTGCTGCGGGCTTTCAGTAAGGACCTGTTCGTTTTCGGATCCCGTCCCTTCAAGGAGCTTCTGGTCACCGAGTGGCTGCGAGCTAAGGGGATTAGAACACTGGAGGTGGCGGCGGCGATTAAAGAAAAAGTAGGGCCTTTTTTCTATCGAGGCTACCTTATCACGCGTTTTTTGCCGAAGGCAAAGGACATGATCACCTATCTCCTCAGCTCTCCTCCTTCGGCCGAGCGGCGAAAGGTCATCGAAAGAGCGGCCCTGGTAACTCGAGAGGTCCACCGCCTCGGGCTCCTTCACGCCGACCTTCATCTGAAGAATTTCTTGGTGGATGGAGAGGAGGTCCTTTTGGTAGATTTCGACAGGGCGAAGCTCACCACCCCACCAAAACCTACCAAGGTGGCCCGCAACTTAAAAAGGCTTGACCGATCGGCGGAAAAGCTTAAGAGATGGGGGGTACCCATATCGGTGAAGGATAAACTCGCCTTCTGGCGGGTCTACTGTGAGAATGGAGATGATATCAAGGCCTTAATGGAAAACTACCACAAGAAGTTTCGTCTCTATAGCCTTCTCTACCGTCTTGGATGGGGAATAGAGGGGATCCTTTACCGCCGTCGCCTTCCCTAAAATCCCTCTGTCATCCGCAGGTACACCTCTCGGGCGAGATCGCGGGCAATCTCCCTCAGGGCCTCCTCCTTTCGCCCCTCATCAAGGGCGATATCCCCCCGGACCTGGAACTCCTTTCTTTCAGTAAGTCTCCTTACCTCCCAGAGAACCTTTTGGTCCTTCTTCCTGACCAGTTGGAAATCAAGGAAAACCGAGACCCTGTACTCCCTCGCCCTCCCTTCAGCATCGTAAGCAAGGGAGGCAAACCGAAGGGAAGTGATCTTTCCCTTGAGGATCGCTTCAGCCGACCCCTCTTCCACCACCTTGATCCCCCTGCGGCTGATCAACTCTGCCCTAAAGGCCTCTTCCATTATCTTTCCCAGGTGGGGTTCATCGGTCTGGTTCTTAAAGGGAGCGATGGCGATGGATCCGATCTCCCCTGGCAGTTTGCCCTTCCCCACGAAGTGATAGCCGCAGCCGAAGAAGAAAACGAGGAAAAGGGAAATGATCCTTCTCAACATACGATGTTCACCAATCTCTTCGGAACATAGATAATCCGCCTTATCTCCTTCCCCTCAGTGTGGCGCCGCACCTTAGGGCTCTCTAAGGCCCGTTCCTTTATCCGCTCCTCGTCCCAGGAAGCAGGCACGGTGATCCTGTCCCGAAGCTTCCCATTCACCTGGACCACGATGAGCATCTCTTCCTCAAGGACGGCATCGGGGTCGTAGCTGGGCCAGGGGACCTCCCAGAGGCTGGGGGCATGGCCCAGGGCCTCCCAGAGCTCCTCCGTTATGTGAGGGACAAAGGGGTGAAGGAGGATCACCAGATTCTCCAGGGCCTCCCGCCAGAGGGGAAGGATCTGGGGTTCCTGCACTTCCTTCTCCTTCATGAGGTAGAGATAATTCACCAACTCCATCACCGCGGCTATGGCGGTGTTGAAGTGGAAGCGCTCGATGTCCTCAGTCACCTTCTTTATCGTCTTATGGACCTGACGGCGGAACTGGACCCCTTCAGGGGTCAAGGAGGACTGGGGGCCGCGGAAGGGCTCAACCCCTTCTATCCGCTCCCTCATCTCGTAGATGAGACGCCAGAGCCGATTGAGGAACCGGAAGGAACCTTCCACCCCCTCTTCCTTCCAGTCCAGGTCCTTCTCCGGTGGAGAAGCGAAGAGGATGAATAGCCTTGTGGTATCGGCCCCATAACGGGCTATCATATCATCAGGGTCCACGATGTTCCCCTTTGACTTGGACATCTTGGCCCCGTCCTTTATCACCATCCCCTGGGTGAGCAAACGGGTGAAGGGTTCGTCAAACTCTACAATCCCCATGTCCCTGAGGACCTTGACGAAGAAGCGGGAGTAGAGCAGGTGCAACACAGCGTGTTCTATCCCTCCGATGTACTGATCCACGGGGAGCCAGTACCTCACCCTCTTGGGATCAAGGGGGCCCTTATCGTAGTCGGCGCAGGCGAACCGGGCGAAATACCAGGAGGACTCGACGAAGGTGTCCATCGTGTCCGTCTCACGGCGGGCTTCTGCCCCACAACGGGGGCAGCGGGTCCTGACGAACTCCTCGCACTCGGCTAAGGGGGAACCCCCCTTGGGTTTGAACTCTACGTTGAGAGGGAGCTTCACAGGAAGCTCCTCCTCAGGCACGGGCACGATCCCGCACCTATTACAGTACACAATGGGGATCGGCGCCCCCCAATACCTCTGGCGGGAGATTCCCCAATCGCGAAGCCTCCAGTTCACCGCCCTTCTTCCAAGGCCCTCTCGTTCCAAGTGGTCAGTGATCGCCTCCGCTGCCTCCCTATTTCCCATCCCGTTAAAGGGACCGGAGTTGACCATCACCCCGTCACCGGTATAAGCCTCGGTCATCGTGGCGGGGTCGAGCTCCTCCCCAGGGGGATTGACCACCACGACGATAGATATCCCGTATTTTTTGGCGAACTCAAAATCCCTCTGATCGTGAGCCGGAACGGCCATTATCGCCCCCGTACCGTACTCCATCAGTACGAAGTTGGCCGTCCAGATGGGAATCCTCTTTTTAGTCATGGGGTTTAAACAATATGCCCCCAAGAAGACCCCTTCTTTCTCTACCTCTTCGGAGCCCCTCCTGATCAGATCCTCCTTCTTCATCCTCTCCACAAAGGCCCTTACCTCCCCCTCCTGAGGCTTCCCCTTGACCAGCTCCATCACCATGGGGTGCTCAGGGGCAAGGACCATGAAGGTGGCCCCGAAGACCGTATCCACCCGGGTGGTAAAGACGGTTATCGTCCCGTCCCCATCGGCCAACGGAAACTCTATCTCCACCCCTTCGCTTTTCCCTATCCAGTTCTTCTGCATCGTGATGACCCGCTCAGGCCATCCCTCGAGTTTGTCACACCAGGAGAGAAGCTCCTCCGCATAATCCGTTATCCGGAAGAACCACCCTTCGAGCTCTTTCTTATCCACCTCGCTGTGGCACCTCCAGCACCTGCCTGCCTCCACCTGCTCGTTGGCGAGCACCGTCTGGCACCCAGGGCACCAGTTCACAAGGGCCTTTCTTTTATAGGCCAGCCCCCGCTCGTACATCTTGATAAAGAAGAGCTGCTCCCACCGATAGTAGGAGGGATCACAGGTGGCGAATTCCCTCGTCCAGTCGTAGCTGAAGCCCATCCTCTTAAGCTGGGAGCGCATATAGTCGATGTTTTCATAGGTCCACTTGGCAGGATGGATCCCGTGCTCTATGGCGGCGTTCTCAGCAGGTAGTCCAAAGGCATCCCACCCCATCGGGTGAAGGACATTGAACCCCTGCATGTGCTTGTAGCGAGCCACCACATCCCCTATCGAGTAATTCCGTATATGACCCATGTGGAGCTTGCCAGAGGGATAGGGGAACATCTCAAGGAGGTAATACTTGGGTTTTTTAGGGTCTTCCGTCACCCTGAAAAGGTCCTTCTCCTCCCAATATCTCTGCCATTTCAGCTCTATCTCTTGAGGGTCGTACTTCTCCTTCATATCCCCAGCATCCTCCTTATCCTTATTCTCAGGGCGTTCAACCGAATGAACCCTTCGGCCTCTGCTTGACGATAGACCCGGTCCTCCTCAAAGGTGGCGAACTCAGGGTGATAAAGGGATCTGGAGGACTTCCTTCCCACCACCATACAGTTTCCCTTATAGAGCTTGAGGCGGACGGTGCCTGTGACCCCCTTCTGGGTGGCGTTTACAAATTCCATCAGGGTCTCCATCTCAGGGGAGAACCAGTAACCGTAGTAGATGAGCTCTGAGATCTTGGGCACGAGGCTGTCTCTTATACGCATCACCTCCCGGTCCATGGTGATCGACTCGATGGCCCGGTGGGCTATATGGAGGATGGTCCCTCCAGGGGTCTCGTACACTCCCCTCGATTTCATCCCCACATATCGGTTCTCGACTATATCTACACGGCCGATCCCGTTGGAGCCTCCGAGGGCATTGAGGTGTGCCAAAAGCTTCGCTGGAGAAAGCTCCTTCCCATCCACCTTTACCGGAACCCCGTCCTCGAAATCTATCTCCACATAAGTGGGACGGTCAGGAGCCCTCTCAGGAGCCACAGTCATAGTGAACATCCCCTCATCGGGTTCCCGCCAGGGGTCCTCTAAGATGCCGCCCTCGTAGCTTATATGGAAGAGGTTGCGGTCGCAGCTGTAAGGCCTCTCTGGGGTGACAGGTACAGGGATCCCCCGGCTTTTGGCATAGGCCACGAGGTCGCTTCTGGATCTAAACTCCCATTCCCTCCAGGGGGCGATCACCTTTATATCGGGGTCGAAGTAGTAATAGGTCAGTTCGAAACGGACCTGGTCGTTCCCCTTGCCCGTTGCCCCGTGGGCGACGGCGTCCGCCCCCTCCTCCTTAGCCACCCTCATCTGGCCCTTGGCGATCAGCGGCCTTGCGATAGAGGTTCCCAGAAGATATCCCCCTTCGTAAACGGCGTTGGCCTTCAAGGCCTGAAAGACGAAGTCCCTGGCGAACTCCTCCCGCAGATCGTCTATGTAGACCTTAGAAGCCCCAGTGGCTAAGGCCTTCCGTCTTATTTCCTCAAGATCCTCAGCCTGGCCGATGTCGGCGCAGTAGGCGATCACCTCACAGCCATATCGTTCTTTGAGCCAGGCGAGGATCACTGAGGTATCGAGCCCCCCTGAG
>CAYRAR010000017.1:0-20418 GCA_964422255.1 uncultured Thermodesulfobacteriota bacterium
TCCTCCAAGCAGATAGACAAGGAGACCCATGCCCAGTTCGTCGGATATGGCGGGATGCTCATGGAGGGGTCCCTCTCCACCTTGGTGATAGTGGCCACCGCCGCTGCAATCGGCATAGCTTACAAGACCAAAGCAGGTGAGATCCTCACGGGGGCGGCTGCCTGGAAGGCCCACTATGCGAGCTGGCAGGCTGCGGCAGGTCTCGGGTCCAAACTTAACGCCGTGATCGTGGGATCTGCCAACCTGATGGCCTCTTACGGCATCCCCCTCGTTATCGGCTCCACCATCATGGCGGTCTTCCTCGTATCCTTTGCCGGCACGACCCTCGATACCGCCACGCGTATCCAGAGATATGTGATCGGGGAGTTCTGCAAGGACATCGGGGCCAACTTCCTCGCCAATCGCTGGGTGGCCACCTTCATCGCCGTCTTCTCCGCCTTTCTGCTGGCCTTCGCCCAGAAGGGAGGAAAGGGAGCCCTCATCCTCTGGCCCCTCTTCGGCACCGTCAACCAGCTCCTTGCCGGTTTGGCCTTGCTGGTAGCGACCGTCTATCTCGCAAAGCTGAAGAAGCCGATCTGGTTCACCGCCCTCCCGATGATCTTCATGCTCCTTATGACCGGATGGGCGATGGTTCTGAACATCCAGAAGTTCGCCAAGACCCATAACACGTTGCTGTTCGTGGTCGGCATAATCGTCTTCGCCCTCGAGATATGGATGATCATCGAGGCGATAGTCGCCATCCGCAAGGCCTCGGCTCAAGGTACATAGCTGCTTCATGGGGGAGGGGTGGACCTCCCTCCCCCTTTCTCGATCCCTCTGATCCTCAAAACAGGACCTTTCTTGACGAGCAAAGGGAGAGGGATTAAGATGCCCTTTGTCCAAAGGAGGGACATGGATGGCAAAGGTTCAGAAGACCATTGAGGAGATAAACGAGAGGATAAGGAAAGGGGAAGCGGTGGTGGTCACCGCCGAGGAGATGATAGAGATCGTGGAGGAAAAAGGGCCGGAGAGGGCGGCAAGGGAAGTGGACGTGGTCACCACCGGGACCTTTGCCCCCATGTGCTCCTCAGGCGCCTTCCTGAACTTCGGTCACACCCGCCCGAGGATAAAGTCCCATCGGGTCCTGATAAACAACGTCCCCGCCTATGCAGGCCTGGCAGCGGTGGACATATATATCGGAGCCACCGAGACCACCATAGACGATCCCCTGAACAAGATCTATCCCGGGAGCTTCGACTATGGGGGAGGGCACGTAATAGAGGATCTTGTGGCGGGCAGGGAGGTCCATTTGGTGGTCGAGGGGTATGGGACCCACTCCTATCCCAACCGGAAGGTGGAGATGGATCTGCGCCTTGCGGATTTCAGGGACGCCTTCCTCTTTAACCCGAGAAACGCTTATCAGAACTATAACTGCGCCATCAACCTATCGGACAGGCTCATCTACACCTACATGGGGGTCCTGAAGCCGAAGGCAGGAAATATCAATTACTGCAGCGCCGGTCAGCTCAGCCCCTTGCTCAATGATCCCTTTTACCGGACTATCGGCGTAGGGACGAGGATATTCCTGGGAGGAGGGGAGGGGTTTGTCGTCTGGCACGGAACCCAGCATTTCCCCCAGGCCCCCCGAACCCCCGACGGCGTGCCCAAGGCCCCGGCCGGGACCCTGGCGGTGATCGGAGACCTCAAGGGGATGAGTCCCCGGTGGCTGAGGGGGGCGAGCATCCAGGGGTACGGCCCCTCGCTCTTTGTGGGGATAGGGATACCGATCCCCGTGCTCGACGAGGAGATGGCACGCTTCACCGGGGTGAAAGACGAGGAGATCTACGCCCAGATAGTCGATTTTGGTGAGGATTACCCCCAGGGGAATCCGCGAGTTCTGGGGGAGGTGAACTACAAGGAGCTCAAGGGCGGAAAGGTCCTCTTTCAGGGGAAGGAAGTCCCCACTGTCCCCCTCTCCAGCTACTCCAAGGCCCGGGAGATAGCCGAAATCCTCAAGGAGTGGATAAAGGAGGGGAAGTTTACCCTCGGGGTGCCACAGAAGAGGCTGCCCCTCTGATTTCCTCTATCTTGCCCTGATCATCAATCCGGGAAGCCAGGTGGCCAAGGAGGGGATCAACACCACTAAGGTGATGCCCACGAGCTGTAGCCCGATGAAGGGGATTACCCCCCGAACGATGTCGCCGAACTTCACCTCTTTAGGGGCCACCCCCCTGATGTAGAAGATCGCCGGGGCCATGGGAGGGGTTAGGAAGGAGGTCTGCATCGCCACGCAGCAGAGGATGGCGAACCAGAGGGGGTCAAAGCCGAGCTTGGCCGCCAAAGGGGTGAAGAGGGGGACGAGGATGGGGAGGATGCCGACCCACTCCATGAAGATCCCTAGCACAAAGTAGGAGAGGAGCATGATCGTCAGCATCCCCCACTTCCCTATGGGGAGACCGAGCAGGAGGCTCGTCACCACATCCCCCCCTCCTATCATGTAAAAGGTGCCGGAGAAGACGAAGGCCCCCACCAGGGTGAGGATGATCATGCTGGAGACGGTCAGGGTCCTGTAAGCCCCTGCCTTCAGCGTCTCCCAATTCAGGTTCCCATAGCCTGCGGCGAGGAACATGCTGGCCAAGGCCCCCATGGCCGCTGCCTCGGTGGGGGCAGCCACGCCGAAGAATATCACCCCCAGCACCGAGAGGATGAGGAAGACGGTGGGAAGGAGAGAGGTCGTGACCATCCAGACCCTCTTCCCCAAGGGGAGGCGTCTTTCCTCCGGAGGGAGGGCAGGCCCCAGCTCGGGCTTAAAGGCACACCTGAGGGAGATGTAAAGGACGTAGAGGCCTGAGAGCACAAGCCCTGGAAAGATGGCCCCCATGAAGAGCTTCCCCACGGAAATCCCGGCCATAGGGCCATAAACCACCATCATGACGCTCGGTGGGATGAGGATGCCCAGGGTGCCTCCCGCACAGACACTCCCCACGCTCAGGGCCTTATCGTACCCCCTTTTGAGCATTTCAGGCAGGGCGAAAAGCCCCATGGTAACCACCGGGGCGCCGATTATTCCCGTGGCCGCCGCCATAACCGTGCAGACCACCACCGTGGCCACGGCCAAACCCCCGTTAAACCCACCAAGATTTATGTGAAGGGCCGAGTAGAGGTGCTCAGCGGCCCCCGAGCGCTCAAGCATCACCCCCATGAAGATGAAGAGAGGAACAGCTACGAGGATATATTCAGTCATCACGTGAAAGGTCCTTATGAGCATCATGTGAAAGAATCCCATTCCCACCCCCATTACCCCCACTATCAGGGAGATACCCAGCATGACGAAGGCGACCGGGAACCCCATGAAGAGGCCCAAAAGGAGCCCCCCGAACATCAGCACGACGAGGAACTCCGGGCTCATAGCTCCCTCCCCGTGAAGGCGAGGTGGATATCACGCAGAAACCTGGCCATCCCCTGAAGCAGTAACATCAGGGCAACCAGAGGAATCAGGGCCTTAAGGGGGTAGATGGGAGGGGCCCAGAAGGTGATGGAAGTCTCCCTCGCCTTCCACGCCTCCCAGGCGAAATCCAGCCCGAAATAAAAAAGGGCACCCACGGAGGGGAAGAAAAAGAGGAGGTAGCCTATGATGTCCAAGATGGCCCTCCCCCTCCGGGAGGCCTTCTCGTAGAAGGCCTCCACCCTTATATGCTCGTCCACCAGCAGGGTATAGGGGGCTCCGAGCATGAAGAGGGCGCCGTAAAGCATATAGGAGATGTCATAGGACCAGGCTGTGGGGGCATTGAAGGCATAGCGGGCAATTGTATCATAGACCAATTCGAAGATCAGAGGGAGGATGAGCCAGCTTGTGGCCTTCCCTGACCATCTGCTCATAAGGTCGATATACCTCAACATGGATCGCAAAGGCCTGTCCATTTCGAGTTTAGGGTCAGGGCCCAGGGCCCTGACCCCGAAAGGCTAATCGAACTGAAAGGTAATGATCTTCTTGTAAGGCCCCCAGAGGGCGTGAAACTTCTTCTGGGACTCCCACACCTTGGCGAAGAAGGGGTCCTTCTTGGCGTGGGCCTCGATCACCTCCTCGCAGACCTTCTTTATCTGGCGCTGAACCTCGGGAGAGAGCCTTATGATCTGAACCCCCTTCTCCTTAAAGAACTCCATCGCCTCGGCGTTCTTCTTTATCCCGTAGGAGAGGCACCAGACCATGGTGGCATCGGCCGCAGCATCCACTGCCACCTTCAGGTCATCGGGGAGTTTCTCCCAGGACTTCTTGTTCACCAAGGTCTCCAGGACCAGACTCGGCTGATGGACCCCAGGGACGGTTAGGTACTTGCAGATCTCATGGAACCCTAAGACCTTGTCCACCGCCGGGATGGAGAACTCCGCTGCATCAAGGACCCTCCTCTCGAGCGCCGGGTAGACCTCTCCTCCCGGCAGGGTCACCACGCGAGCTCCCAATTTCTGAAGGGCCTCTCCCCAGAAGCCTATGGTCCTGAACTTCAACCCCTTGAAGTCGGCCAGGGTGCGGATGGGCTTATGGGACCAGGCGAAGTTCTCGGCGCTGATGACCGCATGGGGATGGCAGACATGAACGTTATATCCGTTCTTGTCGTACATCTCCTGCCACAACTTCATCCCTCCCCCAGCATAAAGCCACCCCAGATATTCCTGCTGTTCAAACCCCCCGGGGACGGAGCCGAAGAGAGGGGCAGCCTTTATCTTCCCCATCCAGATGGTGGCCGCCGTGCAGGCTATATCTATCGCCCCCTTGTGCACTCCCTCGAGCTCCTTGTAAGCAGGGACGATACTGCCTCCTGGGTTCATCTTGATGATCAAGCGCCCGTTGGTAAGCTCTGCCACCTTCTTGGCAAAGTAGTCGGCCGTTTCGTAGAGTACAGGGACCCCTGCCCCCCAAGAAGCCTGCCCCCTCCAGACGATCTTCCCCTGCGCCTGAGCGGGGATGGGGGAGATCGATCTCCCCACCATCAAGAAACCCAAAGCTCCCACTAACAATAAAATTAGAACCAAATACCTCTTCATCCTTCCCCCTCCTTTCTTAGGATTTTTGAAACGACGTTATCTTGTTTAAAAACACGGAAAGTAGCAAGTTGTCAATAAAAAATTCAAGCTTCTGACCTTCTTGCCCTCTTTTGGACGATCCCCTTTATCCGCCAGCCACCCCACCCCGTCACCGCCCCTATGAGGGCTCCGGCCATCACGTCCAGAGGAAAGTGTACCCCCATGGAGATCCTGGACACCGCTACACCTGTAGCCAAAAGGATGAAGGGAAGACAAAAGCGGGGCAGAGCTAATGAGAGGTAGGTGGCCGCTGAGAAGGCCACTTGGGTATGACCTGAGGGGAAAGAGTTGCCCGTCAGGGCGGCCCCCACCACATGCACGTGGACCTTCCCTGCTGTAATCAGGGAGGCGAATTCCGCCACCGGGCGGGGACGCTGTATCAACTCTTTCAAGCCATTCACCACCATCCCCCCCAGAAGGAGGGCCAGGGCCAAGTACAAAAGATTATCTTTCAGAAAGGGAGACCTGAGGGAGAAGAGGACTACCAGGACCAGAACCACCAGGGCATTTCCCAGATAGCTCCAGAAGTAAAGGATGCGGTCACACCAGGGGTTGGCCAGGATGGCATTGAGAAAGAGAAAGGCCTCCTTGTCCAAGGAAAGTAGCGACTCCATCGCCCACTATACCTCTTTTTCCACTATCTTGACGTTCTTTAACTCGATCGTCCCCAGACCCAGCCGGACCGCCTCCTGAAGATAGGGAAGAATCATGTCGTTGGTATAGCTATCGTCGTACCTCTCCATCAGGGAAGAACAATAGCGGTCAAGGGCCACCATATCGGCGGAGACGATGATCCGGTTAACCCCTTCCTTCACCTCTCCCTTTCCCCGGGTCGGCCCACCGCGGGTGAGGATTGCCCTTGCATCCACGATGGATAGCTCCGGACGCACCGCGTCGGCAAATTCCGCCAGGGCCCTCATGAAATGGGATCGGTTCCTGAAGGGGGCCATGGCCCTCTCCCGTGCCCCTTTCCCCATCTTCTTAAGTCCCTCCCCCCTGAGGTGGGCATCCCATCTCTGGGCCCCGTAGATGGCGCCGAAGTTGTTCTTCAAGGCACAGGTCAAATAGGAGGTGTGATGCCTCTTCAGGGAAGGCATGTTTATGACCACCGGGGCTTCATAGACCTTCCTATGGACCACTATCTCAGGGTATGCCCTCCAGCCCTTTCGCCTGGTCTTAAGGTATTGAACGCGCTGGGCAGCGTCCCCGATCACCACCCTGACCCCTTCTGCCTTTGCCCTTTCGACTATCCTGTTGTAATTGAAGGTCTCCTTCTCCGTGCCGATCAGGAAGGTCCCAGGGGCATCGAAAACCTCCACCTCCTTTGCCCCTGCCTCCCTGAGGAGACGAGCGGTGGCAAAGATCACCTCGGGATCGGTGGTGACAGGGTAGGGTTGAGGAAAGACAAAATTCGGCTTGAGGAGGACCCTCTTTCCCTTAACCAATCCCTCCAATCCCCCCAGCAGATCGAAAGCCGCCTCCAACATCCCCTCAGGTCTCCTCCCCTTCACCGAGATCAGGAGAGGCCTTCCATCCTCCATAAACAGCCCCAAATTGCCCTTCCTCGCCTCCAAGGCCCTCCTTCCACAACGCCAGAGGGAAAGGGAGACCGTCTGGATCAGGGCCACCTTCAAAAAGTCCCTCCTCGATACCATCTTCCTATCCCTCCCCTTCCATCCATGCAGATGTCCCCGCTATCGCTCCGGAGGCGAGGATCAGCGCCCCAGCCTCCACATCCCAATCAAAGGTGGTGGGAAGGCCCAAAAGGGGCAAGAGAAAGAAGACGAAAAGGGGCAGGATATTGGCACCGAGAAACCCGGCCAAAAAGCCCAGAGCGGGACCCTTGACCCCCTTCCCCCCCATCGAGCCAAGGCTCAGTCCCAGGAGGGGCCAGGCGAGCATGGGATAATGGATCAGCCCCCCGATCAAAAACCCCACAAGTACCGCCACCCCTCCGAGGACCGCTCCCGAAGCCCTCCTGCCCCTTGAGAGGGCCCCCACCGCCATTCCCGTCAGCACCCAACCCAAAGCCCTATGATGGACGGCCACAGAGAGGAGCCACCCCAGGAGCCCAAAAAAACCGCCCAAAAGTAAGAACGCTATCGCTCGAATTCCCCTCATAGGGAAAAATCCCTCATTAACCGGAGGAGCTCATCCTCGGAAGGGAAATCCAAGGCCAAAAAGAGGGTCTTACCCTTAAACCTTGCCATTGCCAGCCCCCTCCTACTCTTCCCGAAAAGGACCCCTTTCTTTTGCCTCGTCACCTTCTTGAAGGTACCCGAAGAGGGAAGGGATCGAAATACATCGGCCAGGACCGAGGGATTAGGGTAACTCACCACGACCACCTTCCCTCCCGAGGGCCACCTGAAGGCTATCCCTTCCGCCCCAGAGGCCAGCTTAAGGGGATCCCTATGGGAAATGAAGGTGAAGTTGTTCAGGGCGATGGGGCCGCGAAAGAAGAGGTAATCGCCTCCCTCGATGAGGGCCTGAGGCAGCTCTTCCCCCATGAGGATGCGGGGAAGCTCGCCCTCCTCGGAGATTCTCTCGGCTATGGCCTCCCCCAGGGGAAGGAGACCTCCTTCCCTTCCCCCCTCCGAGAGGAGCCGCACGTAATGCTTCCCCTTCCAAAAGGACAAAAGCCCTCCTCCCCACCTCCCACCTTGCCCTACAGGAACCCTCTTCCCCCTCCCCTCCGCCGTCCAGATCCCGAAAGCGGCGGGAGGGTCCTTCATCTCATAGACCTCTACGCTGATCGCCCTCTCCCCTCCTCGATACTCCCTGACCCAGAGCTGAACGAACCCATATTCCAGAAAGAGCTCTGCCCCCCCGTCCATATAATCGAAGAGCTTCTCCCCGAGAAAGTGTCGAGCGCTGCCGGCCGCCTGAAATCCATCCACCTCTTCCGGGAGGAGATCGGTCCCCCCTTTACCACACCCAAGGAGGAAAATGACAAGAAGAAAAAAGACGACGAATAACCTCTTCATCGTGAGCCATTGCTAACATATCCTCTGAAAACAAGTCAAGCATCTTAACTAAGGCGAAGGGGATAGACAGGCACTGTCGCCCTTTGTGGGCTTTGGGCATTTGCCTAAAGGCCCTTTTTATGTCAAAATTTCACCAGAAACGAATCCAAAGGTGTGGCTTTGGAGAAAGTTCCCTTTCTCTCCCCGTGGGAAGAGGAGCTTCGTCCCAAGGGGTTTGATGAGTATATCGGACAGGGATCGGTAAAGGAAAACCTGCGAGTGTACGTGGATGCAGCCAAGGAGAGGGGAGAGGCCCTTGATCACGTCCTGTTTTATGGCCCTCCGGGGCTGGGGAAGACAACTCTGGCTCATATCATAGCCCATGAGTTGGGGGTGGGAATAAAGGTCTCTTCGGGTCCCGCCTTAGAGAAGCCCGGGGACCTGGCGGCCATCCTCACCAACCTTCAGGATCGGGACGTCTTCTTCGTCGATGAGATCCACCGCCTTCCCCGTCCGGTGGAGGAGGCCCTCTATCCTGCCCTGGAGGACTTCAAGTTCGACATCGTGATCGGGCAGGGGCCCAGCGCCAGGGCGATAAGGCTCGATCTACCCCGCTTCACCTTAGTGGGGGCGACCACGCGGGTGGGGCTCCTTTCCTCCCCCCTGAGGGATAGGTTTGGGGTGGTACTCCGGCTCGATTATTACTCCGCGGAGGAGCTCAAGGAGATAGTGTTGAGGGCCGCCCGCTCCCTCAAGGTGAAGATAGAGGAGGAGGGAGCCGCGGAGATCGCCTCTCGCTCCCGGGGTACCCCCAGGGTGGCGATCAGGCTCCTGCGGCGCGTGAGGGACTTCGCCCAGGTGAGGAGGGATGGGGTGATAACGAGGGAGACGGCTGTTGAGGCCCTCTCCCTGATGGAGATAGACCAGTGGGGACTGGACAGGATGGACCGAAAGATCCTCCGCACCCTGGTGGAGAAGTTCAAGGGAGGACCCGTAGGAGTGGAGACCCTCTCAGCGGCTGTAAGCGAGGACAGGGGGACGATAGAGGAGGTATACGAGCCCTTTCTCATCCAGATGGGTTACATAGATCGCACCCCCCGGGGGAGGGTGGCCACCAAGAGGGCATACGAATACCTGGGGCTTAAGCCCGAACAGGGGAAGCTCTTTTAGGGATGCTTGACGTGCCTTGGAGAGAGGGCTGCGGAATCTTCGGGGTGTATGGCCACCCCGAGGCAGCCAACCTCACCTATCTGGGCCTTTACGCCCTGCAACACCGGGGCCAAGAGAGCGCTGGGATCGTCTCCTCCGATGGCCATAACCTCTACTCCCACAAGGCGATGGGGCTCGTGGCGGAGATATTTGACAGGGAGGTGCTGAAGAAACTGCCCGGAGACAGCGCCATCGGCCACGTGCGCTACTCCACCGCCGGGGCCTCCCACCTGAAGAACGCCCAACCCTTTGTCTTCGATTACTCCCGTGGAGGGGTGGCCATCGCCCACAACGGAAACCTGACCAATGCCCAGGTGCTCAGGCGTCAGCTGGAGGGGGACGGGGCCATCTTCCAGTCCACCATGGACACCGAGGTAATCATCCACCTTTTCGCCCGGGCCTCGGAGAACTCCTCCACGGTGGAGAGGCTAATCGCCGCCTTGAGCGAGGTGGAAGGGGCTTACTCGCTTCTGATCCTGAGCGAAAAGGAGCTCATCGCTGCCCGCGACCCCCATGGGTTCAGGCCCCTCGTGCTGGGAAAGCTGAAGAGGGGGTTCGTCGTGAGTTCTGAGACCTGCGCCTTCGACCTGATAGGGGCGGAGTTCATTAGGGAGATAGAACCGGGGGAGGTCCTGGTGATAGATAGGGACGGCGTTCACTCCTTTTTTCCCTTTCCCCGGGTGAGACCGAGACACTGCATCTTTGAGTTCATCTATTTTGCCCGTCCCGACAGCTTCATCTTCGGCCGCAGCGTCTATCAGGTGAGGCGCCAGTTGGGGGTGGAACTGGCCCGGGAGCACCCCGCCGAGGCCGATATCGTGGTCCCCACCCCTGACTCTGGCTTCCCGGCGGCGATAGGCTTTTCCCATCAGTCCGGGATACCATTGGAGCTGGGGATAATCAGGAACCACTACGTGGGAAGGACCTTCATCGAGCCGAGGGAGTCGATCCGTCACTTCGGGGTGAAGATAAAGCTGAACCCGGTTCAGAAGGCCATCCAGGGGAAGAGGGTGGTGGTAGTGGATGACTCGATCGTGAGGGGGACCACCGTGCGCAAGAACATGCGGATGATAAGGGGGGCTGGGGCTTCCAAGGTCCACGTGCGGATAAGCTCTCCCCCCATCATCAGCCCCTGCTTTTACGGGATAGATACCCCTACCCACAAGGAGCTGATAGCGGCCAACCTCTCGGTGGAGGAAATAAGGAGGTTTTTGCGCGTCCACTCCCTCGGCTACCTCAGCCTCGAGGGGCTCAAGAGGTGTGTGGCCGGGGATGAGGAGAAGTTCTGTTATGCCTGTTTCACCGGCTCTTACCCCGTCCCTCCCCCGGCCCAGAGGATGCAGCTGGACTTCTTCATCAAAGAGGTTTGATGAGATGGAAAGAGAGAGGGCTCGGCTCCTTGAGCTTCTGAGGAGACGTTCCTACGAGGAGAGGGAGGTGATCCTCTCCTCGGGGCGCAGGAGTAACTTTTACATCGACGGCAAGCAGACCACCCTGGACCCCGAGGGGGCCTATCTGGTGGGGAAGGTCCTCTTTCAGATGATAAAGGCCGGAGGAAAGGGAGTAGAGGCGGTGGGGGGGCCCACCTTGGGGGCGGACCCGATGGTCACTGCCATAGCCCTCGTGAGCCACCTCGAGGGGGCACCCCTTCCGGCCTTCATCATCCGCAAGGAGCCCAAGAAGCACGGTAAAGGCCTCTGGATCGAAGGGGACAAGGCCCTAAGGAAGGGGATGAAGGTAGCCCTGGTGGAGGACGTGGTGACCACCGGGGGATCGCTCCTTAAGGCCATAAAGATCGCCGAGGAACACGGCCTCCAAGTGGTCCAAGTCCTCGCCCTGGTGGACAGGGAGGAGGGAGGCAGAGAACGTTTGGCCGCAGAGGGTTACGAGCTTGAGGCGGTCTTCACCAGAAGTGAAATAAGGGGATGAAGGGACTTCCTCCTGCCTTAGAAGAAACACTGCAAAAGATCAAGGAAGACAGGACATCCGGGGCGAGGGAGCTCGCTACAAAGGCCTGCGTGTATATCCTCAACTGGCTGGAGAGGGGGCCTGAGGACCCCGTGGAGGAGGCGGTCTCCCTCCTTGCCCAGAGGCTCCTCGAGGTTCAACCCTCCATGGCCCCTTTCTTGCGCTTAAGCTACGAGATGGAGCGGGTGCTTAAGGGGAAGGGAGGATCAGAGGGAATCCTTGTGCGGGTGAAGAATCTGCTCACCGATTTCCTGAAGGAACTTCGGGGAGGGGCGAGGGGGGTGGCCCTTCGGTTTGCCTCCGTAATCAAGGCGAAGAGGAGGGTGATGACCCACTCCTTCAGCACCACGGTGCTCGAGGCCCTCCTGCTGATAAGGCCCGAGGAGGTTATCTGCCCGGAATCGAGGCCCCTCTGTGAGGGGATAAGGACGGCAAAGGAGCTGGGTGGGAAAGGAGTCCGTACAGTGGTGATAGTGGATGCGGCGGCACCAGGGATGGTTGCCGAATGCGATGCCGTAATCGTGGGAGCGGACTCCCTCACCTCGAAGGGAGTGGTGAACAAGGTCGGAACATACCCCTTGGCGTTGAGCGCCAAAAGGGAGGGGGTCCCTTTTTACGTCCTTGCCGAAAGGTATAAGGTCCTTCCCCCCTCTCTGACCCCTCACTTTCGCATCGAAGAGAAACCCCCTGATGAGGTGACGAGGGAGAGAGTACCTTTGGGAAAGGTTAGAAATCGCTACTTCGAGACCACTCCCTTTGACCTGATAACGGGGATCGTAATGCCTGGAACCTTCTACACGGGGGGACAGATAGAGAGGCTCATCACGGGGAGGGAGGGACTGTGAGACTTTACCTCATCAGACATGGGCGCACTCGCTGGAACAAGGAAGAGGTCTTCCGCGGCACTGCAGATGTCCCCTTAGATGAGATGGGGAGGCGGGAAGCGGAGAAGGTGGCAGAGGCCCTCTGCGGACGCGGGATCGAGGTCGTGTACTCCAGTCCCCTTTCCCGGGCCAAGGAGACGGCAGAGGCCATCGCTGCAAGGTGTGGTGCCCCCCTGCACATAATGGAGGAGTTGAGGGACCTCGATTTCGGAGAGTGGCAGGGGCTGAGCCGCCTCGAGGTCCAGGAGAGATACCCCGACCTTTATTCCCTTTGGGAAAGGGAGCCTCACCGGGTGGTGTTCCCCGGCGGAGAGGATCTGGACGCGGTCCGCAAAAGGGCGACTGGGGCGCTGGAGAGGATAAAGGAGGCCCACCCCCATCAAGGGGTCGCCCTGGTCAGCCATCGGGTGGTCCTCAAGGTGCTGACCTGTTTCCTACTGGGGCTGGACAACTCCCACTTCTGGCACATCCTTCAGGACACTGCGGCCATAAGCTGCTTCCGCTTCGACGGGACAAAGTGGATCGTCCAATACCTGAACGATACATGCCACCTTCGCTCCCTTTCCCCGGAGGAGAAGGCGGACTTCTGAAGTCCACAGGGTTTGTGGAAAAACTGTGGAAAACCACGGTAAAACCACCCTGATCCTCCCATCAGGATTGAGGAAAATGAGCGGGAAGGGAAAAAGCCCAAAATGTAGGCAGAGGTTTTTTAAATGATTTCGCTGTGTTATGGCTTTTCCTTTATTTTTGAGGACTTGTCTGAAGGTAGGGGGGAGTTGGGGGTTGTTTTTCCACAGTTTTTCCACAATCCCCTTCCCTCCGGTCTTCTGCAGATGTCCTCTCGGAAGTAGGAAATGGGGCGGTGTCGTCGTTGCGGGGCAAATTCTCTTTTCATCAGTGACAGGATCGGCCTGTGTGCGGATTGCATCAGGGAGGCGTTTGAGGAGGAGAGGGAGGCGATTCTCCTCTTGCACAGGGAGGCACGCAGAAGGGATGGACTCCCCCCTGAGGTACCGAAGGGAGGGAGCGTCAGATGTCAGTTCTGTTTTCACCGATGTGAAATACCTGAGGGGGAGCGGGGCTTTTGTGGGGTTTATGAGAACATCGGAGGGAGGATACGCCCCCGTACGGGAGGGATGAGGCAGGGGTTTGTCTCCTGGTATCACGATCCCCTTCCGACCAATTGTTGCGCCGCTTGGGTCTGTCCAGGGTGCAGCGAGAGCGGGTATCCGCAATATTCCTATACCCCTGGCCCTGAGTATGGATACAAAAATCTGGCCGTCTTTTATGAGGCCTGTAACTTTGACTGTCTCTTCTGTCAGAACTGGACCTACAGGCGGAGGGCAAAGGGGAGGGGGAGTGATACAGAGGAATTGGTCCAGGCGGTGGATCGAACCACGAGCTGCATATGTTTCTTCGGCGGGGATCCCACCCCCCAGGCGGTCCATGCCCTCCTCGCCGCAAGGGAGGCCCTCAAGAGGGAAGAGGGGAGGATATTAAGGATCTGCTGGGAGACGAACGGTGGAGCCTCTCCCCCTCTGCTGAAAGGGATGGCCCGGGTCTCCTTGGAGAGCGGGGGCTGTATAAAGGTGGATCTGAAGTGCTGGAGTGAGGAGATGAGCTACGCCCTCTGTGGGGTGAGCAATCGCTCAAGCCTGGAGAACTTTCGCACCCTCGCCACCTACCACAAGCTAAGGCCTGACCCGCCCTTCCTTATCGCCAGCACGCTGCTCGTCCCGGGGTATGTGGACGATTACGAGGTCTCTCAGATCGCCCGCTTCATCGCCTCGCTGGATCCTTCCATCCCCTATACCCTATTGGCCTTCCACCCAGACTTCCTCCTGACCGACCTCCCTCCTACTCCCCGCGAATACGCTTACAGGTGCCGCGATGAAGCGAAGAGGGCAGGGCTTAAGAACGTGCACTTAGGAAACGTGCACTTATTGTGGTGATCACCGAGGGGCCTTTAGGGCCGTCTGGGCAAAACGGCCTCCCTCCTGCAGATCCTTAAGGGTCAAAGCCCTTCCCTCCCTCGCTGCCCTCCGGTAGGCGAAGAGAAGGGAGATCGCCTCCCTTCTTAAGTCCTGCTTGGCCTTCTCTATCTCCTGGATCACTTGGCCCCTCAACTGGTCAAATTCCGCCTCCACCATCCTCGATATCCTTATCCCGGTGAAGAGGATGCTGGCTGCCAGAACCAAAAGGGCAAAGATCAGGCCCCAATTACTTCTCCTCGCTTTCTCTTCCCCCATATCTCCCTCCTTATCCTTTAATCACCTGACCACCAAGCGGTGGTACCTCTTCTTCCCTGCCCGGAGGATGATCGATCCCCCTTGCAAGTCATCGACGGTTACCTTCTGTTCAAAGCTCTCCACCCTTCTACCGTTCAGATACCCTCCTCCCTGAGAGATGAGCCTTCTGGCCTCGCTCCTGCTCGAGGCAAGGCCGCTCAGGACAAAGAGCTCATAGACTGGGATCCCCTCCTCAAGCCGCTCCCTCTCCAGATAACTTGTGGGCATCGCCTCCAGATCCCCCCCCTCGCCGCGGAAGATCGCCCGGGAGGCCTCCTGGGCCTTCCTCGCCGCCTCCTCCCCATGGGTCAGCTTGGTCACCTCATAGGCCAGTACCTCCTTCGCTTCCCGAAGCTCCTCTCCCTTCAAATTCCCATACCTCCGGACCTCCTCCATCGGCAGGAGGGTAAAGAGGGCGAGGAACCGCTCCACGTCCCTGTCGTCCGTGTTGATCCAGTACTGATAGTACTCGTAGGGGCTGGTGAGCTCGGGGTCAAGCCAGACTGTCCCCTTCTCGGTCTTGCCCATCTTCCCCCCTGAGGCGGTGGTGATCAGGGGGAAGACGAGGCCATAGGCATCTCCCCCCTCAACCCTGCGGATCAGATCTATCCCCGCACAGATGTTCCCCCACTGATCCCTGCCGCCCATCTGCAGGACACATCCATAGTTCTGATAAAGGTAGAGGAAATCGTAGGCCTGAAGGAGCATGTAGTTGAACTCCACGAAATTGAGCCCTGTGGAGAGCCTCATCCGGTAGGTCTCGGCGGCGAGCATCCTGTTCACGCTGAAATGACGGCCTATGTCCCGTAAGAACTCGATGTAGTTCAGCTGGGTGAGCCAATCAGCGTTGTTCAAAAGGAGGGCCCTTTCTCCCTCAAAGTCGAGAAAATGAGCGAGCTGGGCCTTGAGGGCCTCGGCATTCGCCTCCACCTCCTCCCTGGTCATGATCTTTCGCATCTCCTTCTTACCGCTCGGATCCCCTATCAGTCCTGTCCCCCCTCCCACAAGGGCTATGGGCCTGTGCCCTTCGCGCTGCATGTGGACCAAGGCCATGATAGGGACCAAGCTTCCCACGTGGAAGCTCCGGGCGGTGGGATCGAATCCGATGTAGCAGGTTATCCTCTCCCTTTCCAACAGCTTCCTGAGGCCTCCCTTATCCGTTACCTGTTCTATGAATCCCCTCTCCTCTAAGACCTCATATGCCCCCATCTCCTATAACCTCTCCCTTATCCTCTTTATATTTAAGGCAAGCCCGCTCTCATCGTCTATTTCCACTATCACCCCCTGAAGCTCGATCTCTCCTTTGGCGGGCTCAAACCTGTTGGGAAGGAGGGTGAGGAACCGCTCTATCGCCAGCTCTTTCTTAATCCCTATGACGGAGTTGATCGGTCCGGTCATCCCCGCATCGGTTATGTAGGCGGTCCCTGCGGGCAATATCCTTTCGTCCGCCGTCTGCACGTGGGTATGGGTGCCGATCACCGCGCTCACCTCCCCGTCGAGGAACCAGCCCATGGCCATCTTCTCCGATGTGGCCTCGGCGTGGAAATCGACCACCACGATGGGGCTCTCCTTCTTGAGATAATCGATATGCTCTTCGGCGGTGCGGAAGGGACATTCCAAGGCCTTCATGAAGACTCGCCCCTCCAAGTTTAACACCCCCACCTTTATCCCGTTCCTTGCCTGAAAGACGCCGCTCCCCCGTCCCGGGGCTCCAGAGGGGTAATTGGCAGGGCGGAGCAGCCGTGGCTCCCGCTCGATGTAACTGAGGATCTCCTTCTTCTTCCAGATGTGATTCCCCGAGGTGAGGACGTCTATCCCCATCTCCAGGAGCTCCTTTGCCTTCTCCGAGGTGACCCCCATACCTCCGGCAGCGTTCTCCGCGTTGGCGATCACGAACTCCACCCCTTCCCTCTCCCTGATCGAGGGCAGAAGCTCCCTAACGGCCCGCCTCCCTCCCTTTCCCACGATATCTCCTATGAAGAGGATCTTCATTTCGCGTAGTCTATCGCCCGGAGCTCCCGTATCACCGTGACCTTGATCTGCCCCGGGTAGTTGAGCTCTTTCTCTATCTTCCGGGCTATCTCCCTGCTTAGGACCACTGCCTCGTCATCGCTCACCCGCTCGTTCTGAACGATTACCCGTATCTCCCTGCCGGCCTGAATCGCGTACGCCTTCTCCACCCCTGGGAAGGAGGAGCTTATCCTCTCCAGGTCCTGGAGCCGCTTGATATAGGTCTCGTACATCTCCCGGCGGGCCCCTGGACGTGCCCCGGAGAGGGCATCGGCTGCCTGTACCAATACGGCCAGGAGGTTATTTGGAGACGGTTCATCATGGTGGGCCGCAATCGCCATCACCACTTCCTCTGGCTCCCCATATTTCCTCGCCAGCTCGGCACCGATGGCTGCGTGACCGCCCTCCACCTCATGATCCACCGCCTTGCCGATGTCGTGCAGGAGCCCTGCCCTCTTGGCCAACTTCACGTTGAGGTTCAGCTCCGAGGCCATCACCCCGCAGAGGAAGGCCACCTCCAAGGAGTGTTGATAGACGTTCTGGGCGAAGCTCGTCCGGTACTTCAGCCTCCCGATCAACTTTATCAGCTCGGGATGAAGGTCCGGGATCCCCACGTCGAGGGCGGCCTGTTCCCCTGCCTCCTTGATGCTCTCCTCCACCTCCTGCTCCACCTGGGAGACGATCTCCTCTATCCTGGCCGGGTGTATCCTCCCATCACTTATCAGCCTCTCCAGGGAGATCCTGGCGATCTCCCGCCGGATAGGGTTGAAGGCGGAGAGGATCACCGCCTCCGGGGTGTCGTCTATGATCAGGTCCACCCCTGTTGCCGCCTCCAGGGCCCTGATGTTTCTCCCCTCCCTGCCTATGATCCTCCCCTTCATTTCTTCGTTGGGGAGGTTGACCAAGGAGACGGTCTTCTCTGCCACATACTCCCCGGCGTAACGCTGGATGGCCAGGGTTATGATCTCTTTCGCCTTCCTGGAGGCCTGCTCCTTCAGCTCGTCCTCTATCTCCTTTATCCGCTTGGCGGCATCATGCCTCGCTGCCTCCTCCATCTGCTCCATGAGCATCCTCTTGGCCTCCTCGGCGGATATCCCCGAAATCTTCTCGAGCCTTCCCCTCTCCTCCTCTATGAGCTTCTGGTAGAGCTTTTCCTTTTCCTCTACATCCCTCTCCTTCTCCGCCAGCACCCTCTCCTTCTTGGTCAGTTCCTCCTCCTTTGCGTCCAGGAGGTCCACCTTTTTGTCGATGTTGGCCTCTCGCTGCTGAAGCCTCTTCTCCAGTCGCTGAACCTCCTCCCTCCTGCGCTCCATCTCCTTCTCAAATTCCGTCTTTAATCGATAAACCTCCTCCTTTGCCTGCAGGAGGGCCTCCTTCTTCAGGATCTCCGCCTTCTTTTCCGCCTCCTGCAGGAGGCGCGCTGCTTCCCTTTGGGCCTCTTCCAACCTCTTGCGTCTTAGCCTCTTGCTCCCCAGCAGGCCGATCCCGATACCAGCCACAAGGGTAAGGAACAACGCTGCCACCGACCAGACTTCCATCATCTCACCCCCTTTCTGCGAACTCCAACCTCACTAACGGGACAACGAGAGGCCTCTGCTTCTTTGTAGGATTGAGGGGGAAGGTGATGAGGAGTTGGAAGAGAAGACCTTCTATCAGATCCTGCTTTCCTCCTCGTAGTGAAGGTCTCCCCTTTCCCCTAAAAAGGCCCTCTTTAAACCTTTAATGATTAACTCCCGAAGGAGCTTAAACCCTTCCTCGTTCACCTCGCCCTCTATTTCGCATCGGACCCCAAGATCGTATCTAACCTCTCCGTCTGATCCTTTATCCTTTTAAGAAGCTCCTCGTTGTCCCTTGAACTCTTTAAGAGCTCATCGGCTATGTTCAAGGCCGCCAAAACCGCCACATTTAAAGTGGAAACCGAACTGCCCCTCTGGGCGACTTCCCTCATCTTCCTGTCTACCAGACTGGCCACCTCTTTCACATATTCTTCAGAGGATTCGCTTCTGATCACGTATTTCTGTCCGTAAATGTAAACTTCCACTGACCTCTTGGCCATCAGTCCTCGGCCATCAATCCCGCCTTCTCGATCTTCTCGATCAATCCGATGATCCTACTCCTTATCTCCTCCTTCTCGGTTCTCATCTCCTCCAGCTCTCCCTTAAGGGAGGAGATCTCCTCCTCTTTCTGCCTGAGGAGGTTCAGAAGGTTGTTCCTCTCCTCCTTCAGGGAAAGGTACCCTTTTGTCAATTTCTCTATCCTCTCCTCCAGTTCATTGAAAGCTTCCCACTTCATTCTCGCTGCCTTAAATTCTATTCCTCTGAGCGGACAAAGTCAAGGGACAATTTTTTAAAAAATATAGGAAAGCTGTACAGTTACCTATAAAAATAGGGGGTCAAGCCTCTTGGCTCGACCCCCTCTCGAGACGGAGTTGGGAAGCCCTCAGAACAGACCCTTCACCTGTCCGGTCTCCACGTCCACGTCCACCCTGCGGAAGGCGGGGTTGGAAGAGGTGCCGGGCATCAGGCTGATGGTTCCGGTCATGGGGCAGAGGAACTTGGCACCGGAGAAGAGGAGGATATCCCTCACCGGCAGTACCCATCCCTTTGGTACCCCTTTCACGTTCGGATCGTGAGTGAGACTCAGGTGGGTTTTGACCATCATGGTGTAGTAGTCCCTGAACTTGGGATCCGACTCGAACCGCTTCGCCTTCTCCTCGGCTTCAGGTGTCCAGACCACGCCATCCGCTCCGTAGACCTCCTTGGCTATGACCTCGACCCGCTGCCTCAGGGGCATCTCCAAGGGGTAAAGGTACTTGAAGTCGACCTTTTCTTCGCAGGCATCCAGGACCGCATCGGCCAGTTCCAAGGCCCCGTCTCCGCCTTTGAGCCAGTGTTCGCTCACCGCGCAACGGGCCCCTGCCTGCTCAGCATAACGGCGCACCAGAGCGATCTCATCCTTCGTATCGGTGTGGAAGGCATTGATACAGACGACGGGCTTGATCCCGGACTTCTTCACGATGTTGATGTGATGGATGAGGTTAACGATCCCCTTCTCCAGGAGTTCCAGGTTTTCCTTCTTATACTCCTCAGGCAGTGGGAGCCCTGGGGCAACCCTGGGTCCTCCACCGTGCATCTTCAGCGCCCTTATGGTAGCGACGATCACCGAGACGTTGGGGTGGAGGCCACTCAGGCGGCATTTCACGTTCCAGAACTTCTCAAAACCGATGTCCGCCCCGAATCCGCTCTCGGTCACGTGGTAATCGAACATCTTCAAGCCGACCCGGTCAGCGATGATGGAAGACTGTCCCACAGCGATGTTGGCGAAGGGACCAGCGTGGACCATGCAGGGCTGATACTCCACGGTGCAGCAGAGGGTGGGGTTGATGGTGTTACGCATCCAGGCGCACATGGCGCCTGCTACTTCCAGATCCTCCGCGGTAACAGGGTTTCCTTTCTTATCGTAGGCCACCGTTATCTCGCCGATCCGTTTTCTCAGGTCCTTCAGGTCCATGGCGATGGAGAGAATGGCCATCAGCTCGGAGCTGACCGTTATCTGGAAGCCGGACTCCATCATGAAGCCGTCCATCCGGCCCCCGAGGCCGATGATGATCCGGCGCAACGCCTGAGCACAGAAGTCTATGGCCCACCTCATCTCCACCCTGCGGGGGTCTATATCGATGCGACGCAGGTTCCTCTTGGCCAGCTCCTCATCCGAATAGTTGAACTCGTGCTGCATCCGGGCCGTGAGGGCGACCATCGCCAGATTATGAGCATTGGTGATGTCGTTGATATCCCCCGTGAGCCCCATTGAGAACTCGGTCATGGGGATGAGCAGGGCATTGCCCCCGCCAGCGGCCGTACCCTTTATGTTCATGGTGGGGCCGCCCGAGGGCTGACGGATTGCGCCGCCTACGTTCTTCCCCCTCTTGGCTATTCCCTCGAGGAGGCCCATAGTGGTAGTGGTCTTGCCCTCTCCCAGAGGGGTGGGCGTGATGGCGGTCACCTCGATGTATTTGCCATCGGGCTTGTCCTTTAA
>CAYRAR010000018.1:0-20416 GCA_964422255.1 uncultured Thermodesulfobacteriota bacterium
CACATTCTATCTCGCAGCCCATAAAATAGAGGAAGCCTTTGCATTTATCGATCTTGCCATCAAGAAGGAGCCGACTGCCGAGCGTTTTCTCCGTAAGGGGGAGATCCTTTATAAAGAGAAGAGGTATAAAGAGGCCTATCAGGCCTTAAAGGAAGCGACCTCACGAGGAGAAGGGGGTTATGCCTCTTTGCTGATGGGATATTGTGCGTGGAAGATGGGATGGCTCCAGGAGGCCAAGAAGGCCTTCCTTGAAGCGGCCTCCTATCCGGAGTATAAAAAGAGGGCTCAGGAGGCGTTGAGGGTAATAGCCGAGAAGGAGGGAAGGAGTAGTGAGGGACTTCTTGAAGGTAGCGATGGAGGCCGCCAGGGAGGCAGGAAGGCTTCAGCTTCATGGATTGGGAAGGGAAAAGAGGGTTGAATTTAAGGGGGAGTTGAACCTCGTCACCGAGGTCGATAGGGCATGTGAGAAAAGGATCATCAGCCTCATAAGGACCCACTTTCCTGATCATGATGTCCTGACTGAAGAAACCCCTCTTTCTCCCAAAGGCTCCTCTTTTAGATGGATCGTCGATCCCCTTGATGGCACAACGAACTATGCCCACGGTTACCCCATCTTCTGCGTTTCCATTGCTTTACAGATGGAGGGGCGGTTGATCCTCGGGGTGGTATATGACCCCACAAGGGATGAGATGTTCTGGGCACAAAGGGGGGAGGGGGCCTACCTTAACGGCAGAAGGATAGGGGTGTCGAAGACTAAGAAGCTCATCAGATCGCTCGTCTCGACAGGTTTCCCTTACGATCTGCGGGAGAGTCCTGTAAACAACCTCGATCACTTTTGCAACATGATCATGCGTGCCCAAGCTGTAAGGCGCGATGGTTCAGCCGCCTTGAACCTCTGTTATGTGGCAGCGGGCAGATTTGACGGCTTCTGGGAGCTGAAACTGAAGCCCTGGGACGTGGCCGCTGGCACCATCATCGTGGAGGAAGCGGGAGGGGAGGTTACCGACTTCGACGGAAATTCACCTGATATATTCGGTCAAGAGATCGTCGCCTCCAACGGGCTGATCCATCAAGAGATGCTTGAGGTCCTCAGGGAGGGTAGGCGGCCTACCACCTGATAAGGGAACTACCCCAGGTGAGGCCTCCGCCAAAGGCGGTAAGGAGTACCAGGTCTCCCTTCTGAATGGTTCCATCCCTTACCGCCTCGTCGAGGGCGATAGGGACGGTGGCTGAGGAGATGTTTCCGTATCTATCGATGTTCGTGTAGACCTTATCCATAGAGACGTTAAGCCTTTTGGCCATCCCCTGCAGTATCCTCAGGTTGGCCTGGTGGGGGATTATTACCTTCACGTCGTTGATGTCCACGCCGTTGTATGCCAGCGCCTCCTCACATGCCTCGGCGAACCTCTTCACGGCCACCTTGAAAGATTGATTGGCCTCTATCATCTTCAGGGTGTGTAGCTTTTTATCCACGCTCTCGTGGGAGATAGGGGTGGTCTTCGACCCTCCGCCGGGCATAAGGAGGGTATCGCCGTGAGCTCCATCGGTGTGAATATGAATGGAGAGGATTCCGCTTTCGTCCTCTACTTCCTTCAGGACAACCGCTCCTGCTCCATCTCCCCATAAGATGCAGGAGGTTCTGTCCGTCCAATCGAGGGTGCGCGTCATCACTTCGGCGGCGACCACCAAGGCGTTCCGGAAGGTCTTCGTCTTTATGTATTGCTCCGCTACCGAAAGGGCAAAGATGAAGCCCGTACAGGCGGCAGTTACATCCATACTCACGGCGTTCACCGCCCCGAGCTTCGCCTCCAGCCAATTGGCCCCGGCAGGACAGTGAGTATCCGGAGTTATGGTGGCCATGACGATGAGGTCTATCTCCTCTGGGGAGAGGCCCGCTGCCTCCAGGGCCCTCTCCGAGGCGATCTTCGCCAAGTCGCTTGTAGCCTGATCAGGACGAGCGACTCGGCGTTCCCTTATCCCGGTGCGGGTGAATATCCATTCGTCAGAGGTGTCGAGGATTTTCTCCAGGTCATGATTCGTGATCCTGTCCTCTGGAAGGTATGATCCGGTTCCCACGATGCCTATACGGCTCATCTCTTTCTCCTTCAGGAAATAAGCAAAATATACCCTCCTTCTTTTTTTGTCAACGAGTAGCCTATCCACCCAAATCCCGTTCAGGAGCAGCTCCTTGGCGCACTCGAGCGGTTGACTCCTCTTCAGGGGGTCTGTTATATTTTCTTAAAAAGCGAAAGACGATGGATGAGAAGATCGTCGGCGAAAGCATTACCTTTGACGATGTGTTGCTCCTTCCGGCTGCTTCCGAGATTCTGCCCACAGAAGTCGATGTAACCACTCGCCTCACCAACGCCATCCCCCTCAACATCCCCCTGATAAGCGCTGCGATGGATACGGTTACCGAAGCGCGGACGGCCATCGCCATGGCCCAGGAGGGGGGGATCGGCATCATCCACCGGAACCTCTCCATAGAGCAGCAGGTCGTCGAAGTGGAGAAGGTCAAGAAGTTCGAAAGCGGGATGATCATCGATCCCATAACGATGGAGCCAGAACAGAAGGTGTACGAGGCGATAGAGGTGATGAGACGCTACGGGATCTCGGGGGTTCCGGTGACGAAGAGGGGAAAGCTGGTGGGGATCCTCACCAACAGGGATCTGCGTTTTGAGAAGCGGCTCGATGCCCCCATCTCTGAGGTCATGACCAAGGGGGAGAAGCTGATAACGGTCAAGGAGGGGATAAGCCTGGAAGAGTCGAAGGAGATCCTCCATCGCCTCAAGATCGAGAAGCTCCCGGTGGTGGACGATGACTTTAACCTCAAGGGGCTCATCACCATAAAAGACATAGAAAAGATGGAGAAATACCCCAACGCCTGTAAGGACTACCTGGGCAGGTTGCGGGTAGGGGCGGCCGTGGGGGTGGGAAAGGACCTCAAGGATAGAACCGCCGCCCTGATCGAGGCCGGTACGGATGTGATCGTGGTCGACTCGGCCCACGGGCACTCCCACAGGGTCCTTGAGGCCGTCCGCTGGATAAAGGAGACCTATCCCGAGTGCCAGGTGATAGGGGGGAACATCGCCACCGCAGAGGGGGCAGAGGCCCTTATAGAGGCGGGGGCCGATGCGATAAAGGTAGGGGTAGGCCCTGGCTCCATCTGCACCACCAGGATCGTGGCGGGGATTGGTGTCCCCCAGATCACGGCCATAATGGCAGCCGCCCGGGTGGCCAGGCGCCATAATATCCCCGTCATCGCCGATGGGGGGATCAAATATTCCGGAGACATAACCAAGGCCATAGCTGCAGGGGCCGACGCGGTGATGATCGGAAACCTCTTCGCCGGCACCGACGAGAGTCCGGGGGAGATAGTCCTCTATCAGGGAAGGACCTACAAGGTGTACCGAGGCATGGGCTCCATGGAGGCCATGAAGGAAGGGAGCGCCGATCGCTACTTGGGAGGGGACAAGGCCGATGAGACAAAACTCGTGCCCGAGGGGATAGAGGGAAGGGTTCCTTACCGGGGGTCCATATCCTTCTGCATCCATCAGTTGATAGGCGGGCTTAAGGCGGGAATGGGATATGTGGGGTGTCGTAATATCCAGGAACTGCAGGAGAAAGCCCGGTTCATCAAGATAACTCCTTCAGGCCTCCGGGAAAGCCACGTCCACGATGTGATCATCACGAAAGAGGCCCCCAACTATCGCCTCGAGTAGAGGAGTACGTTGCCCAAGAAGCAAAAGAGGTGGCAGAGGAAGGTAACCCATTATTTTTTTATCTTTTTCCTCCTCAATCTGGGGTTCCCCACCGCCCTCTTTCCCGACAACCTCCATGCCCTCTGGGAGAAGAGAAAAGGCCTCATCATCAGCGGAAGGTTGAAGGAGGCGGAGCTTGTCCTCAAGGAGATAGGAGAGGAGAAGCTGAATGAAGGGATAGAGAACCTCTGGGATTATGCGATCCTCCTCTTTCGGGAGGCCCAGAGGGCGAAGATCTTCAATAGGGAGTTGGCCTTACGGTTGATCGCCGCATCCGTCTCCTTGGCCCCGGATCTTCCCTACCTGTACTTCTATCAGGGGGAGCTTCTTTGGCTCAAGACCCCGTGGGACTTTTCGGTCCTCATAAAGCATTACGTAGACGGCCTCAAGGCGAGATGGCGAAATGTATCCCTCATGGTGGGAGAGGTGGGGAGGTGGAGTTTGATCGCAAGCTCTGCGGTCCAGTTCGGCGTCCTCCTCTTCTGCCTCCTGTTGATCTCGAAGAGGATGCCCCTTTTCCTTTACCCTTTGAAGAAGGAGCTCAAAGGAGAGGAAAGGGACCTGATCAAGGGACTGGGAAGAATAGGGCTTCTTTCCCTCCCCCTTGTCCTTCATCTCAACCTTCTATGGAGCGCCTTCGCCCTTTCCCTCATCCTATGGCCCTTTTTGCGGAAAGGGGAGAGAGGGGCCCTGTTCCTCTCCCTCTTGCTATTGGTCTACTTCCTGCCCCTCCCCGAGAGGTGGGCCTCTTACTGCTGCAGCGGAAAGGCCCAGGTGGTCCTCGACACCTATGAGGCCCTGTATGGACGAAGGGATGGCGAGGCGGTCAAGAGGCTCGAGAGGTGGGTCAGCCTCAACCCCTATGACAGGGACTCCCTCCTCACCCTGGGGTTGGTTTACAAGAGGGAAGGGAGGTGGCAGAAAGCCCTGGACCTCTACCAGAGGCTGCTCTCCTTGAACCCGAGGGACCCCCAGGTGTGGAACAACATGGGGAACATCTTCCTCCTCTCAGAGGAGGTGGACAAGGCCATAAGATGCTATAAAAGGGCCATTGAGCTTGCACCCGTGGAGGGGGGCTTTTATTACAACCTGAGCAAGGCCCTGGGCAAGAAGTCCATCCTCCTACTTGACGAGGCTGACAGGAACTTTCAGAAGGCGAGGGAACTGTCTCCTAAGCTGATAACCGATCACCTGAAAAAAGAAAGCCTCCATCCCAATCGCTACCTGATCGATTCGTCCCTTTCGCGAGGGGACCTCTACAGCAGGATCTTTGGAAACTATTGCAGAGAAGAGCTTCCCTGGTGGATCTACGGTGCCTGGGGGAGGGCGCTTTCGGATCGTTTGCCCTTGATGTCCCCGGCCCTCATCCTCCTCATCCTCCTCGTCCTCGTCTTGGTGGGGAGGAGAGAGGAGTGGGGAAGTCCTCAGAAGTGTGCCCTCTGTGGGATGGTCATCTCCAATGGGGTCTCCCACAAGGAAGGGGAGAACAGGGTATGTGGTGAATGTCTTCTCCTCGTGAGGGGAAAGGAGACCTCCAAGGAGCTCAAGTCTAGGAAATTCAACCAGATCATGGAGAAGATGCGAAGGGAAAGGAGGACCATGCGGGTGCTCTCCTTCCTCCCCGGGGGCGCTCATCTGTGGAAGGGCTACCCCTATAAAGGGCTCATCATCCTGATCCTCCTCTCGGCCTTCATATCCGGTCTTTACCTATGGGAACGCGCCCCAGTCTCCCTTTACCCCTTGCCCTCCAAAGGGATAGGGGAGGTCGTCCTCGGAGGATTGCTTTTTCTCCTCTTCTGTTATTTCTTTATCAGAGACGGGAGGCGGAGGGAGAACAGGGAAAGGGTGCCCCTTCCCGGGCCCATTGAGACTTGAGGAGTTAAGGGAGATCCGATGAGCTTAGAGGGGAACCTGAGGGACTTCAACATCTTGGAGATCATCCAGCTTCTTGGACAACAGGGCAAAAGCGGTATCTTGCGCTCTTGGAGGGAGGATGAGGATAAGGTGGAGGTGTATTTCTTTGAGGGGAAGGTGGTCCATGCTGTCCCCTCCCCCAAGAGCAAGATAGACCCGATAGGGGAAAAGCTGGTAAAAGCGGGCTTTTTGCCTAAGGAAGCGCTTGAGAGGGTACTGGAAGAGCAGAAGAAGGCCCCTCGTCCCTTAGGGGAGATTATCGTGAAGGAGGGCCTGGTAAGTGAGGAGGTGGTTCGGGAGACCCTCTGCAACCAGGTCTACGAGATCATATATGACCTTTTCCACTGGCGAGAGGGGCATTTCCGCTTTGAGGCCCTGCCCGTAAAGATTTCGGGGAAGGTCTCCTTTTTTCTCGACGTGGAAGAGATAATGCTCAACATCCTCCGCATGGTGGATGAGTCCTCCCAGATCGAGAAGAAGATTCCCACCAAATTTCTGATCCTGAGGCCAACGGGGATGTTGGAGAGGGAAGGGAAGGAACTGCCCTGGGACAGGAAGATGATATATGATTTGGTCGACGGCAAGAGGAGCGTGCATGAGATCATAAACAGCTCCCTCTTCGGACAGTTCTTCACCCTTGAGATCATCTCGGAACTGCTCGAGAAGGGGTACATAAAGCCCATCGGGATAAAGCGGGAGATCTTCCTGCCCTCCCCCTCGGTGCTGGGGGAAAAGAGACCATGGACCCAGGGATGGGGGAGGGCGGTCATCATTGGGGGATTCTGCCTGATCCTTTTCCTCCTTTCCTTTGGGTTCCTTGATTTCCGGTTCTTGGGGAGGGGGATGGAGCAGGGGTTGACCATCTCCGCGTCCTACCTGAGCAGGCTTGGCGAGGAGAGGCTCAAGTGGGCCAAGAGGATCTACCTTCTGGAGGTGGGGAAGGAGCCCTCAGCCGATGAATTGGTTAAGGCGGGTCTGCTCTCAAGGGACGAAGTGGAGTAAAAGGCTTAAGTCATGGCAAGGGCTCAAGAGAAGGTGGTCATTGTAGACTTCGGTTCCCAGTACACCCAGCTCATAGCGCGCCGGGTGAGGGAGCTCGGCGTGTTCAGCGAAATTCACGCCCCAAATCTTTCAATCGAAGAGCTCAGCGAGTACGACGGGATCATCCTTTCCGGCGGGCCCGCTTCGGTCTTCGAAGAGGGAGCTCCCTCCATAGGGAAAGAGGTCTTCTCCTTGGGAATACCGATATTGGGGATCTGCTATGGCATGCAGCTGATGGCCCATCTCTTGGGGGGTAAGGTGAGTCCAGCCCCCGAGAGGGAATACGGAGGGGCGGTCCTGACGGTGGACAGGGCCCAGGGGATATTCTCCGGCCTAAGGACGACGAAGGGGTATCGGGTCTGGATGAGCCATGGCGACAGGGTGGAGGAGCTACCTCCCGGGTTTGAGGTCTTCGGTCACACCGCCAACTCCCCCTATGCCGCGATGGGAGATCCCAACAGGAGGCTTTACGCCTTGCAGTTTCATCCCGAGGTGGCTCACACCGAGATCGGAAGGGAGGTGCTCGCCAACTTCCTCTTTGAGGTCTGTCGCCTCCAAGGGGGATGGAACATGAGGGCCTTCGTAGAGAGGGCTGTGGAGGAGATCCGCGAGACGGCGAGGGATGGAAAGGTGATATGTGCCCTAAGCGGTGGTGTGGACTCCTCGGTAACGGCGATCCTCGTTCAGAGGGCGGTGGGGGAGAGGCTGACATGCATTTTCGTGGACAATGGCCTCCTCCGTAAGGGCGAGAGGGAGCGGGTGGAGAGAGTTCTCGGGAGGCGCTTTCACCTGGATCTGAGGGTGGTGGATGCGGCAAAGCTCTTCCTTGAACGTCTCAAGGGGGTGGTGGACCCGGAGGAGAAGAGGAGGCGTATCGGGAATCTCTTCATCGAGGTTTTCGAGAAGGAGGCGAGGAGAATCGGGGATGTACGCTATCTGGCCCAGGGGACACTGTACCCCGATGTGATCGAGAGCACCTCTTACCGGGGGCCATCGGCCACCATCAAGAGCCATCATAACGTGGGGGGGCTCCCTGAAAAGATGGACCTTGAACTCATAGAACCCCTCAGGGAGCTCTTCAAGGATGAGGTTCGAGAGGTGGGAAAGGAGCTGGGACTGCCAGAGGAGATCTTGAAGCGCCAGCCCTTCCCCGGACCGGGGCTGGCGGTGAGGATAATCGGGGATGTCACCGAGGAGCGCCTACGGATCCTGAGGGAAGCCGATGCCATAGTGGAGGAGGAGATGAGGCGGGAGGGGTGGTATGAGAGGGTATGGCAGTCCTTCGCGGTCCTGCTCCCCGTTAAGACCGTGGGGGTGATGGGGGACAGGAGGACCTATGAGAACGTGATCGCCCTTCGAGTGGTCCAGAGCCTCGACGGGATGACCGCTGACTGGGTCAAGCTGCCCTACTCCCTTCTGGAGAGACTTTCCCAGAGGATCGTCAATGAGGTCTCGGGAGTGAACCGGGTGGTCTACGACATCAGCACCAAGCCCCCAAGCACCATCGAGTGGGAGTAATGAAGGGAAAGTTTGTCCACCTGCACCTCCATAGTCAGTACAGTTTACTTGACGGAGCGATCCGCTTTGAGGAACTGTTTCCCCTCGTAAAGGAATACGGGATGGATGCGGTCGCTCTGACCGACCACGGCAACATGTTCGGGGCGATAGAGTTTTACCAGGGGGCCATAAACCATGGCATTAAACCGATCGTCGGCTGCGAGGTCTATGTGGCCCCTGGCTCCCGCTTCGAAAGGGACGCAAAAGGGCTGAAGGATGCAGCCTACCACCTGACCCTTCTCATCCAGGACATTGAGGGTTATCGTAACCTGAATCGCATGGTCAGCCTCGCCCACCTCGAGGGGTTTTATTACAAGCCACGCATAGACAAGGAGTTGCTGGAGGAACACAACGAGGGGCTGATCGCGTTGAGCGGCTGCCTCAAGGGAGAGATTCCCCACCTCCTCCTGCAGGGCCGGTACGAAGAGGCGAGGAGGGTCGCGGGCTGGTTCAAGGAGGTCTTCTCTGGGGGGAGGTTCTACCTCGAGGTTCAGGACAACGGCCTTGAGGAGCAGCACCGGGTAAATGGGGCCATCTTCCGCCTCGGCAAGGAGTTGGGGATAAAGCCGGTGGCCACCAACGATTGCCACTACCTGAGGCCGGAGGACGCCCAGGTCCACGACGTGCTCCTCTGCATCCAGACCGGAAAGACCCTGAAGGATCCGAAGAGGATGAAGTTCTCCTCTGAGCAGTTTCACCTCCGCTCCCCCCAGGAGATGGAGGTCCTCTTCTCCTCCTATCCTGAGTCGCTGGATAACACCCTGGAGATAGCCGAGAGGTGCAACCTGGAGCTTCATTTTGACACCTATCACCTCCCCCATTTCAGCCCCCCTGAAGGGGAATCTCTGGACCAGTACCTGAGTCGGCTGGCCCACGAGGGCCTGGAGGAGCGCCTGAAGGAAGGAGGAAAGGAGAAGGAGAAGAGCCGATACCTGCGGCGTCTCCGTGAGGAACTGGACGTGATAAACTCCATGGGCTTTGCCGGATACTTCCTGATCGTCGCCGACTTCGTCAACTACGCCAAGAGGAGGGGTATCCCTGTCGGTCCGGGGCGGGGCTCAGCGGCCGGAAGCCTCGTGGCCTATGCCTTGGGGATCACCGATATCGACCCCTTAGAGTATGACCTCCTCTTTGAAAGGTTCCTCAACCCGGAGAGGATAAGCCTCCCGGACATAGACGTGGACTTCTGCTATGAGGGCAGAGACGAGGTGATCCGCTATGTGACCTCCAAATACGGCAAGGAAAAGGTGGCCCAGATCATCACCTTTGGGAAGATGCAGGCCAAGGCGGTAGTGAGGGACGTGGGCCGAGTCCTCGATATGCCGTATAAAGAGGTGGATCTCATCGCCAAGCTCATCCCCAACGCCCTGAACATCACCCTGGATCAGGCCCTGAAGGTGGAGCCGAGGTTGCGAGAGCTGACCGAAAAGGACCCCCAAGTGGCCCAGTTGATCGAACTGGCGAGGAAGCTGGAGGGGATGGTCCGTCACGCCTCCACTCATGCAGCCGGGGTGGTCATCGCCAATCGACCCCTCACAGAATATCTCCCCCTTTATCGGGGTACTGGGGGGGAAATAGTCACCCAGTACGCCATGAAGGATGTGGAGAAGATAGGCCTTGTGAAGTTCGACTTCCTGGGCTTAAAGACCCTGACCATAATGAAGAAGGCGGTCCAGTTGATAAAGGAGACCCGGGGGGTGGAGCTCGACCTGGGCCGTCTGCCCCTCAACGACCGGAAGACCTTCAGGCTCCTCGCCGAAGGGGACACCACCGGGGTGTTCCAGCTGGAAAGCCTGGGGATGAGGGAACTCCTGCGGAAGCTCAAGCCCTCGAGCTTCAAAGATTTGATAGCCCTCGTGGCCCTATACCGTCCTGGCCCCCTGGGGAGCGGGATGGTGGAGGAGTTCATAAAAAGGCGGCACAAGAAGGCCGAGATCACCTATGAGCATCCCGCCTTGAAGCGGATCCTGCAGGATACCTACGGGGTCATCGTCTATCAGGAACAGGTGATGATGATCGCCAGCCGCCTGGCCGACTTTAGCCTCGGGGAAGCCGACATCCTGAGACGGGCGATGAGCAAAAAGGACCCCGTGGAGATGGAGAGGTTGAAGGAGCGCTTCATCGCCGGTGCCACGAAAAAGGGCCTCCCGGAGGAGAAGGCGCGGGAGATCTTCGACAAGATCGCCAAGTTCGCCGAATACGGCTTCAACAAGTCCCACAGCACGGCCTATGCCATGATCGCCTACCAGACCGCCTACCTCAAAGCCCACTTCCCCCAGGAGTTCATGGCCGCCCTGCTCACCTGCGATATGGACAACAGCGATAAGGTGATGCGTTATGTAGGAGAGTGCCGCGAGAAGGGCATAGAGATACTGCCGCCGGATGTAAACCAGAGCGAGTGGGGTTTTACGGTAGAGAGGGAGGGGACGCCCAGGATCCGCTATGGCCTTGGCGCCATAAAGAACGTCGGTGCCGGAGCAGTTGAGGCGATCGTTGAGGAAAGGAGGCGGGGAGGGCCTTTCAAGGACCTCTTTGACTTCTGCGAGAGGGTCGACTCCAGGAAGGTAAACCGCCGGGTGATAGAAAGCCTGATCAAGGCCGGGGCCTTCTCCAGCACCGGGGCCAATCGCTCTCAGCTTATGGCCGTGCTGGATGAGGCGATGGAGTGGGGGGCGAGAAACCAGAAGGAGCGAAGGAGCGGACAGCCGATCCTCTTTGCGCAACTTCAGCCCTCCAAGGAGAGGAGGCTTCCGGATATGGAGGAGTGGACAGAGGGGCAGATCCTCTCGGCAGAAAAACAGGTCTTCGGCTTCTACTTTACCTCCCATCCTTTTGTACCCTTCCAGAGGAAGGCCCAGGAGCTCACCTCCCTGGATACCGAGGCCTTGGGAGAACTGGAATCGGGGAGGCTCGTAAAGGTGGCAGGGGTGGCCTCAGAGGTCAGGGAGCTCAGTACCAAGAAGGGGGAGCGGATGGCCCGTTTCCTCCTCGAGGACCTCAAGGGGAGAGTGGAGGTGATCGTCTTTCCCGACCTCTACCAGAAGAGCCGTCTGTTCCTTGGGGACGGGAGCCCCCTCCTGGTGGAGGCGATCCTCGAGAAGGATGATGATGGGCGTCCTCGCCTGAGGGCCCGGGACCTCCTCCCCTTAGAGGAGATTAAGGGTGAACCTCCCAAGAGGGTATCCATCTGCTTGCGGGCTGACGGCATCGGCAGGGATCACCTTTTGGGCCTTGCCAAGATTCTCGAGGAGAACCGTGGCAGTTGCGAGGCCTACCTGCACATCTCCTTCCCCTCAAAGGAGGTCACGGTCTCCCTTCCCTTCGGACTCGCCCCCACAGAGGAACTGAAGAGGTCGGTTGAGGGGTTCCTGGGATACAGGGCGGTGGAGTGGGAGTGAGATGCTGAGGCACTATCTCGACTTTGAAAGGCCCCTTATGGAGCTTGAGCGGGAATATGAGGAGCTATCCCGCTTCGCCCCCCAGGACAGAAAGACCCTCGCCCGCCTCAAGAAACTTGAGGCCAAGATCACTCGGCTCAAAAGGGAGATCTATTCCAACCTCACCCCCTGGCAGAGGACCCAGCTCTGCCGGCACATCGATCGCCCCCGGGCCCTCGACTTCATCGCCCATATCTTCACCGACTTCGTGGAACTTCACGGAGATCGGGCCTTCAGGGACGACCCCGCGGTGGTGGGAGGGCTCGCCCGATTGGAGGGGGAGACGGTGATGGTGGTAGGGCAGCAGAAGGGGAGAGACCTCCAGGAGCTTTCGCGCCGCAACTTCGGGATGCCCCACCCTGAGGGGTACAGGAAGGCACTGAGGTTGATGAAGCTGGCGGAGCGTTTCGGAAAGCCGGTGATTACCTTTGTGGACACCCCGGGCGCCTACCCGGGGGTGGGGGCGGAGGAGAGGGGGCAGGCCGAGGCGATCGCCCGAAATCTCCAGGAGATGGCGTCCCTCGGGGTCCCCATCCTGGTCGCCATAATAGGGGAGGGGGGCAGCGGTGGGGCCCTCGCCTTGGGCGTGGGTAACCGGATCCTCATGATGGAGAACGCCATCTTCAGCGTCATCTCGCCCGAGGGCTGCGCTGCCATCCTCTGGCGGGACGGGAATAAGGCTCCTCTGGCCGCAGAGGCCCTGAAGCTCACTGCCCAGGACCTCCATAGCTTGGGAGTGATAGATGAGATCGTGCCCGAGCCCCTGGGAGGGGCCCACAGGGATCATCAGGGGGCGGCCCAACTGCTGAAGGAAACCCTCATCCGACACCTGATGGAATTGAAAGGGATGAGCGCTGAGGAGCTGTTGAAAGAGCGCTACGAGAAGTTCCGCCGGATGGGGGCCGTGGACCTCGCCTAAAAGGGGAGGATGATGAAGGGGAGGATAAGGATAGACTTTTCGAACCTCTTGAGTGATGCCGTGGGGGAAGAGGGTCTGGATCTGGCCGAATGGGAGAGGGGGAGGCCAAAGGCCGAAAAGGTCCTCTGGCAGCTCCAGAGGGAGAGGGCGGAGGGAAAGCACCCTTTCCTGGATCTCCCCTACCATCGGCCCGATGAGGTGCTGAGGGTGGCCGAGGGGCTCCGGGGAAAGTTCGATCCTCTCGTGATCCTGGGGATAGGAGGATCGTCCTTGGGGGCTCAGGCGATAATGGAGGCCCTCTTTCACCCCTTTTTCCGCTTTCAGGGGAAGGCAGGGGAAGGGGGCCCCGAGGTCCTCATCCTCAATAACGTGGACCCTTCTACCCTCTCCTATGCCTTGAAGAGGGCCAGCACAGGGGACCCCCTCATCCTGGCCATAAGCAAATCGGGGACCACCGTGGAGACCCTCTCCCAACTGCTCGCCTTTCTCGATCTCCTGAAGAGGAGATGGTCTAAGGGATGGAAGGAGAGGGTAGTGGTGGTCACCGATCCTGAGCGAGGTCCCCTGCGCCGCTTCGCCGAAAGCGAGGGGATAAGGGCCCTCCCCGTCCCTCCCGGCGTGGGGGGGAGGTTCTCGGTGATGACGGCCGTTGGGCTCCTTCCCGCGGCCCTCGTAGGGGTAGATGTGGAGGAGTTGCTCCTCGGGGCCGTGGAGATGGACAGGGCGATGAAGGAGGGGGAATGGAACCCCGCCCTCTTCAGCGCCTTCGCTCACTACAAGCTCCATACCCAGAAGGGGAAGGGGAACTGGGTCACCCTCCCCTACAGTGACTCGTTGAGGGGGCTTTCGGCCTGGCGCAGGCAGCTCATCGGGGAGAGTCTCGGTAAAAGGAGGGACCTGGCTCCCACTCCCCTTACCGCCGTGGGAACGACGGATCAGCACTCCCAGCTTCAGCTCTGGCTCGACGGCCCAAGAGACAAGGTGATCGCCTTCCTGAGCATCGAGGGCCATCCCGAAGTCCCCATCCCTGACGTGGGGTGGAGGGATGAGGAGGTCTCCTATCTCCAGAGGAAGGACTTCGCCTCCCTCCTTGAGGCGGAGAGGAGGGCGACGGAGTTCGCCCTCACGAAGGGAGGCTGTCCAAACTATACCATCTCCCTGAAGGAGCTCACGGCCTCGGTGTTAGGAGGGCTCTTTTATCTCTGGGAGGTGGAGGTCGCCCTCTGCGGCTCCTTCTACGGGGTGAACCCCTTCGATCAGCCGGCGGTCGAGGAGGGGAAAAGGGTCACAAAGGGACTCATGGGGAAGGAGGAGATGAGGGGAAAGAGGGAGGAGTGGGAAGGCTGGTGGAGGGATAGGAGGTTGTGGCGTTGGCCAGAATAAGGGTGCTCCCCCCTGAGGTCGCCCAGAAGATAGCCGCCGGTGAGGTGATCGAGAGGCCCGCCTCGGTGGTGAAGGAGCTGGTGGAGAACTCTCTGGATGCGACCTCCCATTACATTTGGGTGGAGCTGTGGGACGGGGGAAGGAGAAGGATTGTGGTGACCGACGACGGCGAGGGGATGGAGCCAGAGGATGCCAGGCTGGCCCTGCTCAGGCACGCCACGAGCAAGATCTTCGATGAGGGGGACCTCTTCGCCATCAAGACCCTGGGCTTTCGGGGGGAGGCCTTGGCGGCCATAAGCGCTGTCTCTCGCCTCACCATCACCACCAGGCCAAAGGAGGGGCCTGGTACAAGGGTATGGGTTGAAGGGGGCAACATAAAGGAATCGCTCCAGGTCGGTGCTCCTCAGGGGACACGGGTGGAGGTAGAAGACCTCTTCTTCAATCTCCCAGCAAGGAAGAAGTTCCTGAAGGGGGCCCAGACCGAACTCACCCACTGCATGGAGGTGGTCCTGCGGATGGCCCTCGCTTACCCCGAGGTGGGATTCTACCTAAAACACAACGGCCGCTCCCTTCTGCGTCTCCCTCCGACAAGGGATTTGAGGGTGAGGCTGGGGGCGGTGATGGGGAAAGAGGCCCTCCCCTCCCTCCTCGAGGTGAGGGGGGAGAATGAGGGGAGGGTCGTCGAGGGGTGGATCAGCAAGCCCACCTTTGTCCGGGCAAACCCCAAGGGGATCTACCTTTATGTAAACGGCCGCTACGTGCGTGATCGCCTCCTCTCCCACGCGCTGCTGGAGGCCTATAGGGGCATGATCCCCAAGGGCAGCTATCCTGTCGCCGTTCTCTTCCTCAGGGTGCCCCCGGAGGAGGTGGACGTGAACGTCCATCCCACCAAAACGGAGGTCAGGTTCCGCAAGGCGGATTCGGTCTATCATCTGGTTGCGGAGGCCCTGGGGAGGGCCCTTTCCTGTCCCCTGATAGGGACTGCCCCCTCCGCTGAAGCAAGGGCTGAGGTGAGGGAGGAAGGGGCCGGGTACCTTCAGGCAACACCGGTCTGTGAAACCGGGGAGCTGGGGTTGGAAGAACCCAGATGGCGTCCCCTGGGGCAGGTCCTCGGGACTTATATCGTCGCCGAGGGCAACGGTGGGCTCCTCATCGTGGATCAGCACGCCGCTCATGAGAGGATAATTTACGAGAGGCTAAGGAAAAAGGAGGGGAATTACACCTCGCAGAGGCTCCTTGTCCCTCTGGTCATAGACCTGAGGAGAGAGGACTTCCAGATCCTTACCGAGCATATCGAGGAGCTGGCTTCTTCTGGTCTCCATCTCGAGCCCTTCGGTGAGCAGACCCTGGCGGTAAAGGCCGTCCCCTCCTTTCTGCGCACCCATGAGATAAGGGGATTTCTCGAGGAGCTGGCTCAGGAGCTGAGCGCGGGATCAAAAGGTGAGGCGAGGGAGAAGATTTGGGCCCTTATGGCATGTAAGGGAGCGGTTAAGGCCAACACCCCCCTGAGCCGGGAGGAAATGGAGAAGCTCCTTCGGGACCTCTCTTCCGTCTCTCACCCCCACACCTGCCCCCATGGCCGTCCCGTCTTCATAGAATTGGACCGTAAGGAGCTGGAGCGCCGCTTCGGCCGCTAAAGCCCGTATTTGGCGAGCTTGTAACGGATGGCCCTGAAGTTCATCCCCAGAAGCTCTGCGGCCTTCTTCTTCATGCCTCCCGTTCGCTCCAGCGCCTTCAGAAGGAAGGCCTTCTCGATCTCCTCGATGACGCGGTTAAGGTCGATCCCCTCCTCCGGTATCTCCACCTTTATGGGGAGTTCCCTGGAGAGGAGGCGTTCGCTCATGTACGAACGGATGTGTTTATCGGTGATATAGGGCTCCGTCTCAAGGGTCACGCTTCTCTCGATGATGTTCTCGAGTTCCCTCACGTTCCCCGGATAATCGTAGTTCACCAGCAGTTCCATCGCCTCAGGGGTAACCCCCTTTATCTCCTTCCCCATCTCCTTGCTGTACTTGTCGACGAAGTGGTGGACCAGGAGGGGGATGTCCTCCCTCCGTTCCCTCAGGGGGGGGAGGTTTATCTGGATCACGTTCAGCCTATAGTAGAGATCCTCCCGGAACTCCTTCTTCCGGATCTTTTCGGCGAGGTCCTGATTGCTGGCCGCGATGATCCGGAGGTCCACCTTGATGTCCTCGGTTCCCCCCACCCTCTTGAACTCCCTCTCCTGGATGACCCGGAGCAACTTCACCTGAAGGGATAGGGGAAGGTCCCCGATCTCATCGAGGAAGAGGGTCCCGCCGCTGGCTATCTCGAGGAGCCCCCTTTTGCTGGTAACCGCCCCCGTGAAGGCCCCGCGTACATAGCCGAAGAGCTCGCTCTCAAGAAGCGTCTCCGGGATGGCTCCGCAGTTTATGGGCACGAAGGGGCCATTCTTGCGAGGGCTGTTGTAGTGGATCGCCTTGGCCACCAGCTCCTTCCCCGTACCGCTTTCTCCCAGGATGAGGACATTGACTTTCGCCTGGGAGACCTTTTCAATCAGGTCAAAGACCTTCAGCATCCGCGGGCTCTTCCCCACGATGTTCCAGAACTGATATCGCTGCTCCACCAATTGGCGCAGCCTTACGTTTTCTTCCCAGAGGAGGTAGCGCTCCAGGGCCTTTCGGATGGTGAGCTTCACCTCGTCCACCTGGAAGGGCTTGGTGATGTAGTCATACGCCCCCTGCTTCATCGCCTCGACCGCCCCCTCGGGGGACCCGTAAGCGGTGATCATTATCACCAGGGTATCAGGGTTCAATTCCTTGGCTCGCCTGAGGATCTCGAACCCATCCACCTCCGGCATCCGGATATCGGTGAGGACCATGTGAAAGAAATCCTTCTCCAGGGCCGCCAGGGCTTCCTTCGGGTCCGTGGTGGCGGTCACGTTGTAACCCTCTTTTTTCAACATTATCTCCAGAAAATCGCACATGCTCTTCTCGTCGTCCACTACCAGGATCCTCGCCTCCATTACCTTGACCCTCCTCCCTTCTCGGCTTTCAGCGGCATGGTTATGTTGAAGGTGGTCCCCTCCCCCACCTTGCTCAGGACCGTTATTGTCCCTCGGTGCTGTTCTATTATCTTGTGGACGATGGAGAGGCCGAGCCCCGTCCCCCTCTCCTTAGTGGTGAAGAAGGGGTCGAATATCCTTTCCACCTTATCCGGCGGTATCCCTTTCCCCGTATCGGTGACCCTAAGGATCACTTTGTTATCCGCCGGTTCCTTTCTCAAACCCACCTTCAGCACCCCTTTCCCCTCCATCGCCTCCACCGCATTTATGAGGAGGTTCCAGAGAACCTGCTGCATCTGCTGGGGGTCACATTCTACCACAATCCCCTTCTCTATCTCCTTTATCAACCTTATGCCGTAATTCCACTGCGGGGTGCGGAAGAAGATCTCCAGAGTGTCCTCGACCACCTTGTCCAGCTCCACCTTCTTCTTGGTCGCCTTGGGGGGTTGGGCGTAGAGGAGGAATTCGTTTATCAGGCGATTGAGCCTGTTGGACTCAGTGACGATGATCTCCATCAGCCTCTGGGCGTGGGGGTTGGAGAACTCCTCCTCCCGGAGGAGTTGTATCGCGCCGCTGATGGAGGCCAAGGGATTTCTGATCTCATGGGCTATACCGGCGGCCAGCTGCCCGACGGAGGCCAGCCGCTCGCTCCTCTTTACCGATTCCTCCATGTCCTTCATCTTGGTCAGGTCCTGGAAGATGACCACCTTTCCGCTCAGCTCACCCCTGTGGTCCCGCAGGGGGTAGAAGGAGAGGCCAAGCTGCAGCTTTGTAAAGGGGTCCTTCGTGTAGTTCACCTCCACCCGCTGAGCCCTTTCCCCGCTGAGATAGGACTCGATTTCCGGAAAGATGTCCAAGAGAGAAAGGTTCCTGATGGAGGCCCTCTTCAGGCCCAGGATCTGCTCTCCGGCAGCGTTTATGAAGGTGATGCGGCCCTTCAAATCAACGGTGATGAGGCCGCTCTGCAGGCTCTGCAGCACATTTCTGCTGAAGGCCTCAAGGCGACTGTACTCCTCCCTCGTCTTGGAGAGCAGGCGGGACCTCTTCGAGACCTCTTCCGCCAAAAATCCCGTCAGGTAACCGGCGAGGAAGAGGCTCAGGATGGTCAAGAAGAGCTTGTAAAAGAGGTAGAGGCTTTCGTAAAGGTACTGGGGGTAAAGGGGAGGGATGATCAGGTAATACTCCAGGTTTATCAGGATGCCGTAGCTTATGCTGCTCATCGATGCAGTCATTATCCCCCCCCTCCTCTCCAAGATGGCCCCTCCCTCCAGCACGGCGAGGAAGTAGAGAGGGGAGAAAGGGCTGGTTCCCCCTCCCGTCAGGTAGATCATTCCCGTTATGATCAGGATATCCGTGGCGATGAGGAAGTAGAGGAAGCGCGTGATGCCCCCCTCAGGGATCTTCCCGAAGTAAAGGGAACCGAAGAAGAGGAGGGTCGTGGTGTAGAGGAGGGCGATCAGAAGGTAGAAGGCATACCACGGGATCTCCGGTGGGATGACTACGCCCGTCTCCTCGATGTAGAATCCGCCTATTAAAAAAAGGGTGATGAGGACAAGACGGTAGAAGAGCAGCCTCTGAAGTCTTCTGGGCATGCCCTTGAGCGCTTAAAAGGCAGCAGCCATCTTGAAGATGGGGAGGTACATGGAAATTACCAGCCCCCCTATCACCACTCCCAAGAAGATGATGAGGATGGGTTCTATCATGGAGCTCAGGTTTGCTACAGCTACGTCCACCTCCTCTTCATAGAAATCGGCCACCTTGTTCAGCATCTGGTCGAGGGCCCCCGTGGTCTCCCCGACGGAGATCATGTGGGTCACCATGAGGGGAAAGACCCCGCTTCTGGCCAAGGGCTCAGCGATAGTCTGTCCCTCGCTGATTTGGGTCCGCCCCTCCCTTATCGCCTTCTCCACCACCCGGTTTCCCGCCGTCGCCGCGACTATGTCGAGGGCGTCAAGGATGGGGACACCGCTGACAATGAGGGTGGCGAGGGTTCGGGCAAAACGGGCGATGGAGACCTTGCTGATCAGCACGCCGAAGATGGGCATCTTCAGCAGGAGGGTGTCGATCTGCATCCGCCCCCTTTCCGTCTTATAGTACCTCCTTACGAGGAAGGCCGCGATGATGAGGGCGAGGAGGACAAAGGGAATATTGGCTTTGGTGAACTTGCTCACGTTTATGACGATCTGAGTGGGCATGGGCAGGCTCATCCCCACCCCCGAGAAGAGCTTCTCAAACACGGGGATCACGAATACGAGCAGGACCGTAGTGACGATTATCGCCACCGAGACGATGATGGAGGGGTAGACCATGGCCGAGCGGATCTTCCGCTTAAGGCTCTCCATTTTCTCGATATGGGTCGCCAGACGGTTGAGGATGGTATCCAGGTTTCCCGATTCCTCGCCGGCCACCACCAGGTTGACGTATAGGCGATCGAATACCTGGGGATGTTTCCTCAGGGCCTCGGCAAAGGTTGATCCTCCCTCAACCTCCGTTTTTATCCTGGAAATGATCTCCTTAAATTGAGGGTTCTCCTCCTGGGTGGCCAGGATATCCAAGGCCTGCACCAAAGGGAGACCAGCGTCGATCATAGCCGCCAGCTGCCGGGTAAAGACAGCGACACTTTTCCTCTTTACCTTTCTCTTGAAGAAGGGAAAGGTTATCTGGACTTCCCTCCCTTTGGCCACTACCTTTACAGGGATGATCCCCTGTTGGCGCAAAAAGGCCCTCACTGCCGTCTCGTTCGGCCCCTCCAATTCACCCCTTCTTATGACCCCCCCTATCGTCCTGCCTTCCCAGACGTATTTAGGCATATCTTGCTCCCCTCGCTTTTCTTCCTTTCTCCTCTCTGGAGGCCTTGGCACTCAACATCTGTCTGAACTCCTCCAGGTTCGGCGACCGCTCCATCGCATCCCGTAAGGTAATAAGGCCCCTTTCATACAGGGAGAGGAGGGACTGATTCATGGTCTGCATTCCCGTCTCCAGTTGCCCCATCTGCATCTGGCCGTAGATCTGGTGGATCTTGTTCTCCCGGATGAGGTTGCGGATGGCCGGAGTGGGGATCATGATCTCCAACGCAAGCACCAAGCCCTTCCCGTCCGCCCGGGGGAGGAGCTGCTGGGTGAGCACCCCCTCCAGGACGAAGGAGAGCATGGTCCTTATCTGCTGCTGCTGATGGGGTGGGAAGACGTCTATGATACGGTTTATCGTCTCTGCGCAGGAGTTGGTATGGAGGGTGGCCAGGGTCAGGTGGCCTGTCTCGGCGATGGTGAGGGCCGACTCGATCGTCTCCAAGTCCCTCATCTCTCCGATAAGTACCACGTCCGGATCCTGACGGAGGATGTGTTTCAGTGCGTCCTTGAAG
>CAYRAR010000019.1:0-19898 GCA_964422255.1 uncultured Thermodesulfobacteriota bacterium
GGGCCTGAGGGAGTCATCCCAGTCATAGTATCCCTTCTCCAGCTCACACATTCCCCTCCCCTTGAGGGCCTCCGGCTCGACCTCCAGCACCTTCGGGTCCACCTCAGGCCTGAACCCGGCCCTCTTCAGGACCTCCTTGATCACCAGCGCCCCCAGCTGGACCACCGGTACATCCTTCAGTGACCCCCCGAAGCTCCCTATCGGGGTGCGCACCCCACTCACGATCACCACTTCCCTCATACTTCCCTCTCCTTTAGTAAGATTTTTCACAATTTTCCCCTTTTATAGGGAATTTCTTACCCTTTGTCAATTGCTCAAATTGAAATTGACATGGGGTGAGGGCTTCTGCCAAAATTCCACCCATGGTCAAGGGGAGGGGATACATCTGCCAGAACTGCGGATATCGGTCCAGCGGCTGGCTCGGCCGATGTCCCCAGTGCGGTGAGTGGGGCACCTTTCAGAGGGAGGAGGAGAAAGGAGGGCCCTCGGCAGGGGAACGGTCTCTCCTTAACGAACCTCCCACCCCCCTTTCCCAGATCTCCACGGAGGAGGTGAGGCTTCAGACCTCGATGGAGGAGTTCAATCGGACCCTCGGGGGAGGGGTGGTGATGGGATCGGTGATCCTCTTCGGGGGTGCCCCAGGGGTGGGGAAGTCGACCCTGATGCTTCAGGTCCTTCACGAGCTGGCCAAAAGGGGGACGAGGTGCCTTTACATCTCAGGGGAGGAATCCCTCAGGCAGGTGGCCTTAAGGGCGAGGCGCCTGGGGGTGAAGGGGCCTGACCTTTCGGTCATGTCCTCCGCCTCCCTGGAGGAGATAACCGAGGAGGTGAAAAAGCTCTCTCCAGAGGTGCTGGTGGTCGATTCGATCCAGGCGATCTCCTCCGAGAGGGTCCCCTCTGGAGCAGGGAGCGTGGTCCAGGTGCGGGAGGTGGCTGCAAGGCTCACCCAGCTGGTCAAGTCCCAGGGAATGGCCGCATTTCTAATAGGGCATGTGACCAAAGAGGGGGCGATAGCCGGCCCCAGGGTGGTGGAACACATGGTCGACGTGGTCCTCTACATGGAACGCCGCGAGGACAGCCCCTACTGCATCCTTCGGGCGACGAAGAACCGCTTCGGCTCCACCAACGAGGTGGGGGTCTTTGAGATGGGGGAAAAGGGGCTTAAGGAGGTCCCCAATCCCTCTGAGCTCTTCCTATCCGAGAGGCCTGAGGGGAGTCCGGGGAGCGTGGTGATGCCCTCGGTGGAGGGGACGAGGCCGATCCTGGTGGAGATCCAGGCCCTGGTCGCCCCTGCGGTGGGGGGGTATCCTCGAAGGACGGCCATGGGGATCGACTACAACCGACTGCTTCTCCTTGTAGGGGTGCTGGAGAAGAGGGTAGGGGTCAACCTCTCCCATCATGATCTCTTTGTGAACGTGGCAGGAGGACTACGGGTGGAGGAGACGGCAGGGGATCTGGCCGTGGCGATGGCCATCCTATCAAGCCACCTCGATCGTCCTCTGCCCTCCGGGATGGTCGTCTTCGGCGAGGTGGGGCTTACCGGAGAGGTACGGGGGGTTGGCTACGGTAGGGAGAGGGTGGCCGAGGCCGCCCGTTTGGGCTTCAGGAGGTGCCTTCTTCCCAGGAGTACCGCCCGCGGGATCGGCTCCCGAGAGGGAGTGGAGCTGGTGGGGGTAAGGGAGGTGAGGGAGGTGATCAAGATCTTGGAGAGGGGAGGATGAAGTCCAAGGAGGAGCTACGGAGGACCTTGCAGAGGATAGATGGCCGCGGCTACAAGGCCTATCACGATATAAGAGGAGCCTATGACTTCGGCCTTTACGGACTTCTGATCGATCATGTCCAGGGGGACCCCTTTGCTGCCCCTTCCCGGGTGAGGGTGAGGGTTCACTTGAAGGATACGGGCTTTCCCCCTGATCTCTGGTCCAATAGGATAAGACGGATAGCTTTTTGTGACTTCCTCTCCCGCCAATTCCACAGGGCCATCCGTCGCTACACAAAGGGGAGGAGGGGAAGCGGAAGGAGCGGCCTTGTGGACATAGACGTGGGGGGGCAGGAGATCCTGGAGCGGACTTCGGTGGTGGTGGACGGGGAGTGGCTTGAGGTGAGGTTTGTGGTGGGGCTGCCTGCTGCGGGGCGGACCGTACTGGGGAGGGAGGCTACGGAGATCTTCTTCACCGAGATCCCGAAGGTCGTCGGGGATTCCCTCTTCTTGAGGAGTGTGGATGAGCGGGCGCTGAGAGATCACGTGAACGTGGCCGAAGACCAGGAGGTCTTGAGGGGGATGTTGAAGGAGAAGGGGCTTGTGGCCTTTGTCCGGGAGGGGGCGATACTTCCGAGAAGGAGCGGTGTGGATGACCGCCCCCTGGAGGAGGGGGCGATCCCGGTGGAGGTGCCAGAGGAGCTTGCTGTCGAGGCGGAGCTTCCCCACAGGGGGAGGGTGCGGGGCATGGGGATACCCGAAGGGGTGACCCTCATCGTGGGAGGGGGGTTTCACGGAAAATCTACCCTGCTTAACGCCTTGGAGAGGGGCATTTACAACCACATCCCTGGAGATGGCAGGGAGTATGTGGTCACAGATCCCCGAGCGGTGAAGATCAGGGCAGAGGACGGAAGGAGGGTGGAGAAGGTGAACATCAGCCCCTTCATTGACAACCTCCCCTTGAGGAAGGACACCAAGAGGTTCTCCACCGATAACGCCTCGGGTTCCACCTCCCAGGCGGCCAATATCATGGAGGCCCTCGAGGTGGGGGCGAGGGTCCTGCTGATCGATGAGGACACCTCGGCCACCAACTTCATGATCCGGGACGAGAGGATGCAGGCCCTGGTGGCCAAGGAGAAGGAGCCGATAACCCCTTTTGTGGACAAGGTCCGTAAGCTCTACACCGATCTGGGGGTATCGACCATCTTGGTTATGGGCGGTTCAGGGGACTACTTCGACGTGGCCGACACGGTGATCATGATGGACAGCTATCGCCCCCGCTGTGTGACCGAGCGGGCGAAGGAGATCGCTCATCGGTACGGCACCCACCGGAAGGACGAGGGAGGGGAGGAGTTCGGCGAGATCACCCCCAGGGTGCCCCTGGAGGCGAGCTTCGATCCGAGCCGGGGAAAGCGGGAGGTCAAGATAGAGGCGAAGGGCCTGCGCACCATCCTCTACGGAACGACGGCCATAGACCTCTCCTGCTTGGAGCAACTGGTCGATATCAGTCAGACCCGGGCCATTGGCCTCATGATCCACCGCTACGCTACTCTGTATGCGGACGGAGGGCTGACCCTAAGGGAGGGACTGGAGCGGGTGATGAGGGATATCGAGGAGAAGGGGCTCGACTGTCTCAGTCCCTTTCGGGTAGGGAATTTAGCGGCGGCGAGGATCTTCGAGCTGGCAGGGGCGATAAACAGGATGCGAACCCTCAGGGTGAAGACCCCTTAAGTCCCCATCTCCCAGCTCTTAAGGTACTTCTCCTGTTCCGGGGTGAGGGAGTCTATTTCCACCCCCATGCTCTTGAGCTTCAGGCGGGCTATCTCCCGGTCTATCTCAGGGGGAACGGGATAGACCTTCCGTTCGAGCTCCCTTCCTTTTTTTACCAGATATTCACAGGCCAAGGCCTGGTTGGCGAAGCTCATATCCATGACGCTCGAGGGATGGCCCTCGGCGCAGGCCAGATTCACCAGCCTTCCCTCGCCCAGGAGGTTTATCCTGCGCCCATCCCGAAGGGTGTATTGATCCACAAAGGGCCTGATCCTCACTTTTTCTTTGGACATCTTCTCAAGGGCTTCGATATCTATCTCCACGTTGAAGTGGCCCGAGTTGGCCACCACCGCCCCGTCCTTCATCCTCTCGAAGTGCTCTTTGCGGATCACGTGGAGGGAGCCCGTGACGGTGACGAAGAAGTCCCCCAAGGGGGCTGCCTCCAGGAGGGGCATCACCCGGTAACCGTCCATAACCGCCTCAAGGGCCTTCAAGGGGTCCACCTCGGTCACTATCACGTTGGCCCCCATCCCCTTGGCCCTCATCGCCACCCCCCTTCCACACCAGCCGTAGCCGCAAACGACGAAGGTGGAGCCGGCAAGGAGCCTGTTTGTGGCCCGCACGATCCCGTCCACCGTGCTCTGCCCTGTGCCGTAACGGTTGTCGAAGAGGTGTTTGGTGTCCGCATCGTTCACCGCAATAACAGGGAAGAGGAGGATCCCCTCCTGCTGCATGCTCCGCAGGCGAATGACCCCGGTGGTGGTCTCCTCGGTGGTCCCTATCACTCCTTCTATGAGCCTCTTACGCTCGGAGGGATCAAGGCCCTTTGCCCAATCCCTGAGGGGAGGAGCCATTTCCTCCCACTTCTCCCAGGCAATAAGGTGAAGGGAGGAAACGAGGTCTGCACCGTCGTCCATGGCCACCATCGGCCTGTGGGCCAAGGCCTCCCGGATATGGGAATAATAGGTGTCGTGGTCTTCTCCCTTTATGGCGAACACAAGGATTCCATAGTCCTTGACCAAGGAAGCGGCCACCTCGTCCTGGGTGCTCAGGGGGTTGGAGGCACAAAGGACCACCTCAGCCCCCCCGGCCTTAAGGGCCCTGGCGAGGTTGGCCGTCTCGGTGGTTATGTGGAGGCACCCAGAGACCCTCACCCCTTCCAAGGGGCGTTCCCTCTCGAACCTCTCCCTTATCAGGGAAAGAACGGGCATCTGCTGGGAGGCCCATTCGATCCGCCCTCGGCCCTGAGGAGCGAGCTCTATGTTCCGGATGTGATATTCCATCACTCGAGCCCCAGGGCCTTTCTCAACTCCTCCACCTTGTCCGTCCGCTCCCAGGTGAACTCGGGTTCCTCCCTTCCAAAGTGGCCGTAACAGGCGGTCTTCTTGTAGATGGGTCGCAGGAGATCAAGGTGCTCGATCATCCTGGAGGGGCGGAAGTCGAATAACTCCCGGACGACCTTAGCTATGTCATCGGTGGAGACTTTGCCCGTGCCCTGGGTGTCCAGCATGAAGGAGATGGGCTCGGGCTGGCCTATGGTATAAGCCACCTGGACCTCACACTTCTCCGCTAAGCCTGCAGCCACGATGTTCTTGGCCACATAGCGGGCCATATAGGAAGCGCTTCGGTCCACCTTGGTGGGGTCCTTGCCGGAAAAGGCGCCTCCCCCGTGATTTCCCTTTCCCCCGTAGGTGTCGGAGATGATCTTCCTGCCCGTAAGGCCGCAGTCGGCCATGGGTCCGCCCATCACGAAGCGGCCTGTGGTGTTGATGTAAAACTGGGTGTATTTGTCGAGCATCTCCTCGGGGATGACCTTCTTTATCACCTCCTCGATGATCCCCTCTTTTAGGGTCTCATAGCGAACATCGGGGGTGTGCTGAGCGGCTATCACTATCGCCTCCACCCTCACCGGCTTTCCGTCCACGTACTGGAGGGTCACCTGGGATTTGCCATCGGGCCGCAGGAAGTCGAGGATCCGGGCCTTGCGCACGTAGGCGAGCCTGCGGGTGAGCTTATGAGCGAGCATGATCGGCATGGGCATGAGCTCCGGGGTCTCGGTGCAGGCGTAACCGAACATTATCCCCTGATCACCGGCTCCCAGCTCGTGATCTTCCCTCCCGACCACCCCCATGGCGATATCGGGGGATTGCTGATCGATGGAGGTTATCACCGCACAAGTCTCCCAGTCGAATCCCATGGAGGAGTCGTTGTAGCCTATTTCCTTTATGGTCTCCCTGACGATGGTAGGCATATCTACATAGCACTCGGTGGTTATCTCCCCCGAGACAAAGGCCAGGCCCGTGGTGACCAGACACTCGCAGGCGACCCGGGCCCGGGGGTCCTCCTTCAGGATCGCATCCAGTATGGCGTCTGAGATCTGATCCGCCACCTTGTCGGGGTGTCCCTCGGTGACCGACTCGGAAGTGAAAAGATAACTCTTCATGGGCATTGCGACTTACCTCCTGTCCTCTTTATGGAAGCTTTTAAATACCAGTTTTTCCTTACCCGTTCAAGCTTCTGCCTCCACGCATCGGATGAACTCATCGGGGAACCTCCTCACCATCTCATCCCGGATGAACCCCTCGACCTCGCTGGCCGTGGAGAACTGAAGCACCTCCCTGAGGATCTCCCTCCCTTCCTCTTGGCTGAAGCGCCTGAGCACCTTCTTGACCCGGGGGATAGAAAGGGCGTTCATGCTCAGCTCATCGAGGCCGAGACCCAGGAAGATGGGCGTGAAAAGGGGGTCCGCGGCCACCTCCCCACATACCCCCACTTCTATCCCCTTCTTGTGTCCCATCTCCACCACGTGGCGGATGAGCCTGAGGATCGCCGGGTGGAAGGGCTGAAAAAGATAGGAGACACCCTCGTTGGCCCTGTCGGCGGCCAGGGAGTACTGGATCAGGTCATTGGTGCCGATGCTGAAGAAATCGACTTCAGAGGCAAGCAGGTCAGCGATCACCGCTGCCGATGGGACCTCTATCATCACCCCTATGGGGAGGTCGGGATCGAAAGGCACCCTCTCTCGCTCCAGCTCCTCTTTTATCTCATCTATCACCCTCTTTGTGGCCCTCAGTTCCTCCAAGCTCGAGATCATCGGAAGCAGGATGCGGACCTTTCCGTAGGCGCTCGCCTTTATGATCCCCCGAAGCTGGGCCTTGAATACCTCCGGCTCCTTGAGGCAGAGTCTTATCGCCCTTAGGCCCATGGCGGGGTTCAGCTCATCGATCGCCCCCAGTTGGATGGGGAGCTTGTCCCCTCCCAGATCGAAGGTCCGGATGGTCGCCCAGTGGGGGAGGCTCTCTTCGGCTATCTTCCTGTACACCTGGAGGTGTTCCTCCTCGGTGGGGAGGTCCCTCCGGTTGAGATAGAGGTACTCCGTCCTGTAGAGCCCCACCCCCTCGGCACCGTAACGGGAAAGGAGGGGAAGCTCCTCCGGCAGTTCGATGTTGGCCCTGAGGGCCAGATGATAACCGTCGACCGTCTCCGAAGGGAGCGGAGCATACTTCAGGAGCTCCCGCTCCACGTATTTGTACCTTTGCCTCTTGAGTTCATACTCCCTGATGGTGGCCTCCGTGGGCTCGATGATCACCAGGCCTTCGGTCCCGTCGAGGATGATTCTCTCTCCCCCTTGGGTGCTGGCGGTTATCTCCCCAAGGGCCACCACTGCGGGTATCGCCAAGGAACGGGCCACGATGGCGGTATGGGAGGTCCACCCTCCCACATCGGTGGCAAATCCAGCTACCTCCCTGAGGTTCAGCTGGATGGTCTCTGCCGGGGAGAGGTCGTGGGCGACCACTACCACTTCCTCTGCCTCCACCTCCTCGAGCTCATAGCCCCTCTCCCCGGCTAGGTTCTTTATCAGCCGCTGGATCACCTGCTTTATGTCACCCTTCCTCTCCCTAATGTACTCCTCATTTATCCCCTCGAAGACCTCGGTGATCTTCTTCAGCACTATCTCCAGTGCCCACTCCGCATTTATCAGCTTGTCCTTTATCAGGTTCTCGGTCTCCTCTATCAGCATCCTGTCCTCGAGGAGCTGCTGATGTACTTCCAGGATGTAGGCCTGCTGATGGAGCCCCCTTGCCAGGATCCGCTCCTTCACCTCCGCTATCTCCTCCCGGGAACGCTTCAGGGCGTTGTGGAAGCGCTGGATCTCCAGGGGTATCAGGGTATGGGGGATCCTTCGGGCGGAATAGCTCAGTCCGCCGCTCTCTAAGCGGAAGACCCTCCCGATCACTATCCCGGGAGAGACTCCCAGTCCCTTGATTCTCCTCTCCCTACTCCTCTCCAAACTTTCCCTCGATGAGCTCAGAGAGTTCTTCCACCGCCTCCTTGGCGTCCTGTCCCTTCGCTCGCACCACTATCTCAGACCCCTTGCCCGCGGCCAGCATCAGGAGACCCATGATGCTTTTGCCGTTGGCCTCAATCCCGTCCTTCTCCACGGTGATGTCGGCGTCGTAACGGTTGGCGACTCTCACGATCAAGTTGGCCGCCCGGGCATGCAGGCCCAGTTTGTTCTTTATTATCAGCCTCCTCTCCTCTACTCTTTCCCCCTTACCTTCCTCCCTTTTCACCTCTCCTCTCCAAGATCTCGGAAGCGAGATGGATGTTCCTTTGGCCATATTCCCTGATGAAAGCGGCCAATTCCTCCAATGACATCTCGTCCTTCAGGGTGGCCAGCTTCAGCAACATCGGGAGGTTGACCCCGGTAACCACCTCCACCTTCCCTTTTTCCAAAAAGGAGAGGCTGATGTTGGAAGGGGTGCCTCCGAACATATCGGTGAGCACCAGCACCCCGTCCCCTGTATCTACCTTCTTCAGGGCCCTCTTTATCCTCTTCTTTATCTCCTCGGTGGGCTCGGAGGGGTCTATGGAGATGGGTTCTATCCCCTCCACCGTCCCCACGATCTGCTGGGTCGCCAACACCAGCTCATCGGCCAGGGCCGAATGGGTGACCACTACGACACCTACCATCGATCTCGTTCCTCCTCTTATAGGTCTCTATGCCTCACCGAAACCTCCCTGCCGCTCTTTCGCATCAGGTCTGCCAGTTCCTCCGCCATCACCACCGAGCGATGCCTCCCACCGGTGCAACCGAAGGCGACGGTCAGGTAAAACTTTCCTTCCTTCTCATAGAGGGGAAGGAGGTAATCGAGGAGGCTGGTGAAGCGCTCTATAAATCCCCTGCTTTCCTCCTTATCGAGGACATACCGGCGGACCGCCTCGTGGAGTCCCTCCAGCTCCCTCAGCTCCTTCACGTAGAAGGGGTTGGGGAGGAAGCGCACGTCCATCACGATGTCCGCCTCGGCCGGGAGGCCATAGTTGAAGCCGAAGGAGACGAACTCCACCCGCACCTCCCTCGCTAAGGGTCCCAATCTCTCCATCATCAGGGAGCGAAGGTCCCGGGCGGAGAGGGCGGTGGTCTCGATCACCTCATCCGCCATCTCCCGGAGGAAGGCCATCTCTTCCCGTTCCACCTTTACCGCCTCCGAGAGGGGGATCCCCCTCTCCTTCTCCAGGGGATGCCTCCTCCTGGTCTGATTGTAGCGAGAAATAAGGGCCTCATCGGAGGCCTCGAAGAAGATCACCCTCACCTCATGTCCTTTTGACCTCAGTGACTCGATGGTCCGCTGGAGTCCCTCCAGAAACTCCTTTCCCCTTATATCCACCACCATGGCCACCCTGTTTATCCCCCTTGAGGAATGGCGGCAGAGCTCCACCAGGGTGGGGATGAGGGAGGCCGGCAGGTTATCCACGCAGTAGTAACCGCTGTCTTCCAGGGCAGCCAACGCGGTGGACTTTCCCGAGCCCGATAGCCCGCTTATGATGATCAGCTGAAGGTCCCTCATTCTTTTCCCCCCTCCCTCATCTTCGCGATGAGCCGTTCCTCCAGCTGGACGGCGGTATGGTAACCTTCCTCCTCCAGGAGGTATTCCCTCGCCGCTACCTCCACGATGGCGGTGAGGTTTCTGCCGGGCCTTACCGGGATACGACGCAAGGGAAGCTTTACCCCAAGGATCTCGTAGCTTTCGCTCTCCAGGCCAGTCAAGTCCTTTATCTCCACATCCGACTCCACCAGCTCTATCACCAGCTGGATCCTCTTTCGGTCCCGGGTGGCGGCGATCCCGAAAAGCTTCCCGATGTCTATTATCCCCAAACCCCTGATTTCCATCAGGTGGCGTCCCAGTTCATGGCTGGAACCGTAGAGCTTTCCCTCCTCGGAACGCTCTACCTTTATCAGGTCATCGGCCACCAGCCTGTGTCCCCTCATCACCAGGTCAAGGGCGCACTCGCTTTTTCCTATCCCGCTCTTGCCCAAGAGCAGGACCCCCACCCCCAAGACGTCCACCAGGACACCGTGAAGGTGGGCGGTGGAAGAGGTGAGGGACTCAGTATTTCTCGTCCTCTTCGACAATGATCTCGTAGATCTCTTTTTTGTCCTTGGCCTCGAGGAGTCGTTGGCGGAAATGGTTATCTTTCAGGAGCCGAGATATTCTCGCTAAGGCCTTGAGGTGCTCACCCGCTGAGTTTTCTGGGGCGAGTAGCAGGAAGAAGAGGTGAACGGGTTGATTGTCCACTGCCTCGAAGTCTATCCCCGTTCTGCTCCTGCCGAAGGCGCAGACCACGTTTTTGAGATCGGGCAGCTTGCCGTGGGGGATGGCGATCCCCTCACCTATCCCCGTGCTCCCCAGCTTCTCCCTCTCCAGGAGGACCTGAATGGCCTCCTTTCCGTCGGAGATTCTGCCCTCCTTCACTAGGACCCCGACCAGTTCCTCCAGCACCCCCTTCTTATCCCGGGAGGAGATCTCCTCCACGATGGCCCCTTCGTCCAGTATTTCCACTATCTTCATCGTCATTCGGGCTCGATCAGACCGTAGTTTCCGTCTTTCCTCCGATAGAGCACGTTTACCTCATCGGTCTCTGCGTTGGTGAAGATGACGAAGTCGTTTTTCAAGGTGTTGAGCTCTTCTATCGCTTCCTCCAAGGACATGGGCTTGATGGAATAGCTTTTGCTCCTTATGACCCTCGGTCCCTCCTCAGGGGTAGGGAAGAGGACGTGCATCTTGAAGGCGGAGAGCCTTCCCTTCGCCTTTTCCTTCTGCCGTTTTATCTGGCGCTCCAGCTTGTCCACCACCAGGTCTATCGCCGCATAGATGTCCTCCCGGTTTTCGGTCCCGTTGATGACGAGACCATCGGCCGTTATGTTCACCTCCGCCCTCTTGCGAAACTTCTCCGCGCTCAGGACCACATGGGCCTCGATCGGTTCGTTGAGGTATTTCTTCACCTTCGTCAGCTTTTCCTCCACATAGGCCTTGATCCTCTCTTCAGGGTCCATCTTCCGGAAGGTTATGTTGATCTGCATACCTTACTCCTTCTCCAAATTTCTTTGAATTTAACCCTATCGGAAGAGGGATGTCAATCTCACCAAGGCCTCCTCCTCTCGCTGGAAGAGGGGATCCCCAGCCCCTCTCTGTACTTGGCCACCGTCCTTCGGGCCACCTTTATATTGTAACGCACCCTGAGGATCTGGGATAATTTCTGATCGCTGTAAGGCTTCCTGGGGTCCTCCTGAGAGATTATCTCCTTTATCAGCTTCTTCACCCTCCTCACCGAGACCTCGTCAGGGCCTTCCCCTATCTTGCCGCTGAAGAAGAACTTGAGCTCAAAGAGCCCCTGAGGGGTGAAGGCGTACTTGTTGGTGGTCACGCGGCTGACGGTGGACTCATGGAGGCCCACATCCTCTGCCACGTCCCTGAGGACGAGGGGGCGCAAGTAATCTATCCCCTTCTCCAAGAACTCCCACTGGAACTTGACGATGCTTTTGGTGACCCGATATAGGGTCTCCTGTCGCTGCTGCAGGCTCTTTATGAGCCACTGAGCCGATCGCATCTTCTCCTTCAGATAATCGACAGGGACCCCTGATCCTCCCTCCTCCAGCATCTTCTGATAGTAAGGGCTTATGCGCAGATGGGGGAGGTGGTCCTCATTGAGCACCACCTCAAACTCCCCCTCCCGTTTGTAGATGAAGACATCGGGGATGATGATCCTGGGGGGCTCAGGGCCGAAGGGCCTGCCGGGCTTGGGCTCGAGGCCCGTTATCACCTCTACCGCCTTGAGGACGTCCTCCAGGGGGATGCCCAATTCCTTCGCCAACGCCGGGTACTCCTTCTTCTTCAGCTGCTCGAAGTGCTCCTCTAAGAGGATCCTGGGCAGAGGCGAGGACTCGGGGAGCTGCCGCAACTGGATGAGGAGGCATTCCCTCAGGTCCCTCGCCCCCACCCCGGGAGGGTCAAAGGACTGGATGAGCCTGAGGACCTTTTCCACCTCGGGGATTTCGGCGTCCACCTTCTCCGCTATCTCCTTCACGGTGGCCCGGAGATAGCCGTCCTCATCTATGTTTCCGATGATCTCCTCCCCGATCATCATCTCCCTGGGGTTGAGGTCGGTCATCCTGAGTTGCCAGAGGAGGTGGTCCGTGAGGGTGCTCGGGCGGGTGAGGAAGTCCTCCCAGCGGACCTCCTCATCCCTTATGACCCGAGACGGAGGATAGGGTTCTCCCCAGAACCTCTCCACGTACTCCTCCCATTCCATCTCCTGGGCTGGGGCTTCCTGTGCAAGGGCAGACTCTCCTCCCTCCTCCACTTCCTCCAGGAGGGGGTTCTCCTTGAGCTCCTGCTGGATGAACTCCTGAAGCTCCAGCCGGGAGAGCTGCAGCAGGCGGATGGCCTGCTGCAGCTGAGGCGTCATCACCAGCTGGGTGGTGATCCTGAGCTCTTGTTTTATTTCCACAGTCTCAGCGTCTCCCCTTCTTTAACTTTTTCGTCTCTCCCTCTGCTTCGCCTCCCACTGGAACTCCTCACCCAGATAGATCCTCCTCGCCTTTCGGCTCCGGGCGATCTTCTCCGGGGGTCCCTCTTCCAGGATATGGCCCTCGTTGAGGATATAGGCCCTGTCACACACCTCCAACGTCTCCCTCACGTTGTGATCCGAGACGATCACCCCTATCCCCTTGTCCCGCAGGCTCCGGATGATCCTCTTAATCTCTTCCACGGCGATGGGATCTATGCCGGCGAAGGGCTCGTCCAGTAGGATGAAATGGGGTTGCAGGACAAGAGAACGGGTGATCTCCACCCTGCGGCGTTCTCCCCCGGAGAGCGAGGATGCCCTGTTCTTTGCCAGATGTGCTATGTCGAGCTCCTCGAGCAGCTCCCTGAGCCTTCTCCGCCTCTCCTCAGGGGACAGATCCAAGGTCTCAAGGATGGCGAGGATGTTCTCCTCTACCGTGAGCTTCCTGAAGACTGATGGTTCCTGTGGAAGATATGTGATCCCCCGCCTCGCCCTGAGGTGTATGGGCAGGGAGCTTATGTCCTCACCATCGAGCAGCACCTTCCCCCCATCCGGCCTCACGAAGCCGATGATCATGTAGAAAGTAGTGGTCTTTCCGGCGCCATTGGGACCGAGAAGGCCCACTACTTCGCCGGAGCGGACGGAAATGCTCACCTCATCCACCACCCGCCTCTTCCCATAGGTCTTGACCAGTCCCTTGGTCTCCAAGAAATGCTCATTCTTCACGTCTTCTCTCCGTGGACACGATGATGAGTCTTACCCTCTCCTCCCCTTTCCCTTCGGCTATTGCCTTATCCTCGTTGACAAAGAAGATGATCTTCCAGCCCCTCAACCGGTCGTCTCCCTGCCAGACCATCGGGTGCCCCTCAAGGACCACCTTCCCCTCCTTGTAATAGTAAGTGGCCTTGGAGCAAACCGCCCTCCTTTCCCCCTGGTCTATGTGGACTTCACCTTCGGCTACAAGCCTCTCTATCCCCTCCCCTTCCTTCTCCAGGAAGACCTTCAGCACCCTGCTCTGGAGGGTGAACTCCCCCCTTTTGGCCACCACGTCCCCCGTGAAGGTGATGATCCTGTTGCCGTAATCGGCTTCCATCCTGTCGGAGGTTATGTGGATCGGCCCCCTCTGCTCCTTGATGCCTGGTCCCTTCTGGGGAGAGGCCGCCAGAAGGAGCATGGCTGCCATGAGGGCGATAAACCTCATACCCCACCCTCCCTTATCGTGGTGGACACCTGCCCCAGCACCTGGAAGGTCTTTTCCTCGATGGCGACCCGAAGCCCCACCCCTTTCATGACCATCCCCTCCCTGGAGAGCTCCACTGGGGAGGAGGTCCAGACCAGTTTCCTCCTTCCATCGTACGTCAAGGAGTCGGTCCTCACCCGGTAACCGTCGCTCGTGGTGATGAGGACATCCCCTTGAAGCTGCACGTATTCCCCTTTCTTCCCCTTTATCCATCCTTCCCTCCCCTTCACGGTGATGACCCTTCCGTCCTCTGTCCAGAGGGTCATCCTCAGGTCCTTGGCCTTTGTCTTCCCCTCCCGTTGGTAATGGCTGAGGAGGGCCGCCTGAAGCTCCCATACCTTTCTGGAGCCTTCACTCCTCACGTAATGGACTCTCCTTACCGTCACGTCGGCCTTCTCCTCCCCCTTCAGAGGAATGGAAGTGCTTCGCCCTTTCCCCTTGAAGAGGGGAAAAAGGGAGGCCGTCGCCAAGGTGGCGAGGAGGATGAGGATAAGGATTATGCGCCTCCCCTTCATCTGCCCTCATACCCCCTGATGATCTCCTCCCACTTCCCCTGGGCCTGGAGGAGGAGCTCGCACACCTCCCTCACCGCCCCCCTCCCGCCGGGAGAACGGGTCACGTAGAGGGCATGGCGCTTCGCCTCCTCCGCCCCATCGGCCACCACCACCGGGAGGCCCACACGCTTGAGCAGGGGGATATCCACGATGTCGTCCCCCACAAAGCACACCTCATCGGCGTCCACCCCGACCTCCTGGGCGATCCGCTCATAGGCCCGGACCTTGTCCCTGGTCCCCTGGATCACCCATCCTACCCCCAGCTCCTCGGCCCTCCGGGTGAGCGCCTCTGAGGACCTCCCGGTGATAAACCCCACCTCGATCCCCTCTCGCCTCAAGAGCTTCAGCCCCACGCCATCCCTCACGTAAAATACCTTGAGCTCCCTTCCCCCCTCATCGAGGAAGACTTTCCCTTCGGTGAGGACACCGTCCACATCGAGCAGAAGCAGCCTTATGCGAGACGCCCTCTCGATTACCTCTCTCATACCACTCCCGCCTTAAGCAGGTCATGAAGGTGTACTATCCCCACTGGGACCTTATCCCCTGGCCTCTGGAAGACGAAGAGGGAGGTTATGGAGTGTTCCTCCATCCTCTGGACCGCCTGGGCGGCCAAGGCATCGGCCTCTATCCACTTGGGATTGCGGGTCATACAATCGGAGGCCCTCCTGGAGAGTAGGTCCGGGTACCTCTCCAAGGCCCTCCTCAGGTCCCCATCGGTGATCACCCCCACCAGTTCTCCCTTCCCGTTCAGTACGGCTGTGACCCCGAGCCTCTTGGAGGTGATCTCTACCAGAACCTCCTTCATCAGGGTCTCCTCATACACCCTGGGGAACTCCTCCCCTGTATGCATCAGGTCCTTGACCCGCAGAAGGAGCTTCCTCCCCAGGGTCCCCCCGGGGTGAAGCATGGCGAAGTCCTCCTTCCTGAACCCCCTCCTCTCCAAGAGGGCCACCGCCAGGGCATCCCCCATGGCCAGGGAGGCAGTGGTTGAAGCCGTGGGGGCGAGGCCCAAAGGACAGGCCTCCTCCTTCACGCTCACATCTATCACCACATCGCCTGCCTTGGCCAGGGTGGAGGAGGGGTTTCCGGTGAAGACGATCAGCTTGTTCCCCTGTCGCTTTATCACCGGGAGGATCTGGGCGAGTTCCTCGGTCTCGCCGCTGTTGGAGATGGCCAGGACCACATCCCTCCCTTCCAGCATCCCCAGGTCCCCATGGAGTCCGTCCGCGGGGTGAAGGAAGAAGGCAGGGGTCCCCGTGGAGGCCAAGGTGGAGGCGATCTTCTTCCCGATGATCCCCGACTTTCCCACCCCCGTGACCACCACCTTTCCCTCGCAGCCGAGGATAAGCTCCACGGCCTTCAGGAAGTTCTCATCGAGCCTCCCGACGAGATCCCTTATCGCCTCGGCCTCTATCTCCAGGACCCTCTTCGCCCGCTCGATGGTCACGGAAACCACCTCCTTGCTGTCCGATGGATCTCTAAGGCCATCTCCAGCACCCAGGGGACCTCTTCCAGAGGCCATACGGTATCCTTATCGGAGAGGGCCTTGGGAGGATCGGGATGTACCTCCATGAAGAGCCCGTCGGCCCCTGCCGCCACCGCCGCCCTCACCAGGGTGGGGATGAACTCCCTCTGCCCTCCAGAGGCCCCCTGGGCAGCACCGGGGAGCTGAACGCTGTGGGTGGCATCGTACACCACCGGATATCCCAGGGACCTCATCACCGCCACCGCCCTCATGTCGTTCACCAGGTTCTGGTAGCCAAAGGTCGTCCCCCTTTCGGTAAGCATGACCCGGTGGTTCCCGCAGGAGGTGATCTTCTCTACCACAAAGGCCATCTCCCAGGGGGAGAGGAACTGTCCCTTCTTCACGTTCACAGGAAGGCCTGTCTTGGCAGCGGCCAGGATAAGGTCAGTCTGGCGGCAGAGGAAGGCCGGGATCTGGATCACATCGAGGACCTTAGCCGCCTCCTCCGCCTCGCTTACCTGATGGATGTCCGAGAGGACTGCCACCCCTACCTCCTCCTTCACCTTCTTGAGGATGGCGAGCCCTTCCTTTAGCCCCGGCCCCCGGAAGGAGCGAAGGGAGGTGCGATTGGCCTTATCGTAGGAGGACTTGAAGACGAAGGGCATGCCGAGGGAGGAGGTGATCTCCTTGAGGCGCCTGGCCACCCGAAGGACCAGCTCCTCGTCCTCGATCACGCAGGGACCGGCGATGAGCACCAGGGGGTTCTCTCCTCCTATCGCCAGGTGATCCCCTATCTTCACCTCCCTCGTCATCTCCTGCCCTGCCGGTACTCCAAGGAGGCCTTGATGAAGTCGCGGAAGAGGGGATGGGGATCCCAGATCCTCGACTTGAACTCGGGGTGGAACTGGCAGCCGAGGAACCAGGGATGATCGGGATACTCCACCACCTCTACCAGCTCTCCATCAGGAGATAGACCACTGATCCTCAGGCCCTTTCCCTCGAGGGCCTCCCTGTAACGGTTGTTGAACTCGTAGCGGTGCCGATGGCGCTCATAGATCACCTCTTCGCCGTAAGCCTTGTGGGCGAAGCTCCCCTCCTTCAGGTGGCAGGGATAGGCGCCAAGCCTCATCGTACCCCCTTTATCCGATGTCTCGTCCCGAAGGACCACCCCTCCCTTCCGGTAGTCGAACCACTGCCTCATCAGGTAGATGACCGGGTAGGGGGTATTGGGGTCAAACTCGGAGCTGTGGGCCCCGCTCATCCCTGCCACGTTCCTGGCGTACTCCACCACCGCCAGCTGCATCCCCAAGCAGATCCCGAAGAAGGGTATCCCCCTCTCCCGCGCATAGCGGATCGCCTCGATCTTCCCCTCAATCCCCCGGGAGCCGAATCCCCCGGGAACCAGGATACCGTCCACCTCCTTGGGGATGACTGCCTCGACCCCCTTCTCCTCTATCTGCTCCGAGTCCACGTAGAGGAGGTTCACCCGGCAGTCGTTCATCAACCCCCCGTGGACCAAGGCCTCGTTAAGGCTCTTGTAGGAGTCCTTAAGGTGGACGTACTTCCCGACGATGGCGATGGTCACCTCTTTCTTCGGGTTCTTGAGCTTCCGGACCAGGTCCTCCCACATGCTCAGGTCCGGGGCCCTGGTCCACATGTTGAGCTTCTCCACGATCTTCTCATCCAGCCCCTCCTGGTGGAAGACCAGGGGGACCTCATAGATCGTCTCCACGTCCTTGGCGGTGATCACCGCATCCTGCTCCACGTTGCAGAAGAGGGCTATTTTCGCCTTGATCTCCCGGGGCAGGAAGCGGTCGGTGCGGCAGAGGAGGATGTCGGGTTGAATCCCTATCTCGCGGAGCTCCTTCACCGAGTGCTGGGTCGGTTTTGTCTTCAGCTCCCCTGCCGTGCTTATGTAGGGGACCAGGGTCAGGTGAATGTAAAGGACGTTCTCCCTGCCCACATCTCCCTTGAACTGCCTTATCGCTTCGAGGAAGGGGAGGCTCTCTATGTCCCCCACCGTCCCCCCCACCTCGGTGATCACCACGTCGACCCCGTCCGCCAGGGCCGTTATAGTGCTCTTTATCTCATCGGTTATGTGGGGGATGACCTGGACGGTCGAGCCGAGGTAATCGCCCCTCCTCTCCTTCAGGATGACGGAGTAATAGATCCTTCCAGTGGTGTAGTTGTTCTTGTTGCTCATGCGGGCGTGGGTGTAACGCTCGTAGTGGCCGAGGTCGAGGTCGGTCTCCGCCCCGTCGTCGGTCACGTATACCTCACCGTGCTGGAAGGGGTTCATCGTCCCGGGATCTACGTTGATATAGGGGTCGAACTTGAGGAAGGTGACCGTAAGCCCCCGACTCTCCATTAAGGCGCCGATGGAGGCAGCGGCAAGCCCCTTGCCCAGAGATGAAAGCACCCCGCCCGTTATGAAAATGAACTTGCTCCTCATCCTCGGATGAAGCGGTCCATCAGCAAATAGCCCTCCTCGATGAAGATCCCTTTCGAGGCCTCTCTCTCTGAGAAACCGTCAAAAGGGGAGGGGGCTTCCCTGCGGGAATCGTATATGAGGAAGGGAACGGGCTCATCCACATGGGTCCTTACGGAGATGGGTGTGGGATGATCGGGAAGGACCATGATCCTGAAGTCCTCTGTGAGCCCCTCAAGGATCGTCCCCACCACCTCCTGGTCGAACCTCTCTATGGCCCTGATCTTCTCCTCCACGTCCCCCATGTGGGAGGCCTCATCCGGGGCCTCCACGTGGAGGTAAAGGAAGCCGGCATCCTCGAGGGCTTTCAAGCCCGCCTCGGCCTTTCCTCTATAGTCGGTGTCGAGCCAGCCCGTGGCTCCTGGGACCTCCACCACCTCCATCCCGGCGTACACCCCGATCCCCTTTATCAGATCCACAGCCGCTATTACCTTCCCCTCCAGCCCGTATTTCTCCCTGAAGGGGGGCATGGAGGGTCTCCTGCCCTGCCCCCAGGGCCAGATCGAGTTGGCGGGCCTTTTCCCTTCCTCGACCCTGCGGAGGTTCACTGGATGGTCTTTCAGGAGGATCTGGCTCGCGGTAATGAGCCTGAGGAGCTCCTCTGCCCCTTCCCCTGCGGGGAGATATGGGGCGATGGGTTGCTCGACGATGTCATGGGGAGGGGTGGTCCTCACCCCATCTTCTCCCCCTTTCCAGACGAGGAGGTGGCGATAGCTCACCCCGGGGAAGAACCGGAAACCGTTCTTTCCCAGCTCCCTGTCCAGGTCCTTGATGATCCCCGCTGACTCCCCGGTGGAGATGTGGCCGGCGCTGTAATCCTCCATGATCACCTCAGGCCCTACCACTTCAAGGGTCACCAGGTTGCAACGGAAGGCCACATCCTCGGGGCCAAGCTCCACCCCGATGCTTGCCGCCTCCAGGGGACCCCTGCCGGTGTAGTAAAGCCGGGGGTCGTAGCCGAACACGCTCAGGTTGGCCACATCGCTTCCCGGAGGGAACCCCGGGGGGATGGTCCTTACCTTCCCCATCTCTCCCTTCTCGGCCAGGAGGTCCAGGTGGGGGGTATGGGCTACCTCCAAGGGGGTCTTTCCCCCCAAGGCCTCCAGGGGTTGATCAGCTGCCCCATCTGGGACGAGGACTATATATTTTGGCCTCTTTTGCAACTTCTGTACCCAAAACCTCCTTCGCTAAAAACTATAAACGGATAAGATGACCATGTCAAACCGAGAAGATAGCTCCGTTGACCTCTTCCCGGTCTCTTGCTAAGGTAGGGAATGATGCGTTCGTGGATCACCCCATACGGGGATAAGAAACCGAGGATCCACCCCGAGGCCTTCATCGACGTTTCAGTACGCATAATTGGGGACGTTCAGGTGGAGAAGGATGCCAGCATATGGCCCATGGCGGTCCTGCGAGCCTCCAACGCCCAGATCCGAATAGGGCGGGGCGCAGCGGTCCTCGACTTAGCCCTCCTCGAGGCCCCGGAGGGTCATCCCGTCCTGGTGGAGGAAGAGGCCCTGATAAGTCATGGGGCCATCATCCACGGGGCCCGCGTTCAGTCCAGGGCCCTGGTGGGGATCGGCGCCATCGTCCTTGACGGGGCGGTCATCTCCTCGGGGTCCATAATAGGGGCGGGAAGCGTAATACCACCCGGGACCAAGATCCCTCCCAACTCCTTGGTCTTGGGTGTCCCGGGGAAGGTGGTTCGGGAGACTACCCCTCAGGAACGGCAGGGCATCTTGGAGCAACTCGCCGAACTGTATGAGAAATCGCGGCTGCTCCCCTCTACAGCCGTCGCATTTGGTGAGGTCGATGACGGTGGTGACGGTCTTCCC
>CAYRAR010000020.1:0-19680 GCA_964422255.1 uncultured Thermodesulfobacteriota bacterium
CGCTTCCTTCAAGGAGATCACCTTTTCGGCCATGTCCCTTATTATCGACAGAAGGGGAAAGGGATGTCAAATTGGCGATGATAATGGGATGGGGTGTTCCTTGACATGGGAGAGAACGGGCATTATTTTTTGTAGATCTGAGAAAGGGGGTGAGAGGATGCCCATCTACGAGTACCGGTGTCTGGATTGTGGGAGAGAGTTCGAGGTGATGCAGAAGATCACCGATGATCCGCTCGAGCGGTGCCAGTTCTGCTCTGGTAAGGTCCAGAGGCTCATCTCCCTTTCCAACTTTCAGTTGAAGGGAAGTGGCTGGTACGCCACCGATTACAGGAACCGCTCCGATAAAGGGAAGAAGGAGAAAGATAAAGGGAAAGAAGGACAAAGGAGAAGGAAAAGGAGGAGAGGAGGGAGATTAGCGTCCAAGCGCCTCCCTGTACTCCTCCCAGAGGCGTTCCTTCTGGATCCCATGATCGATGAAGTCAAAGGGAAGAATTTCTCTTTCCCCCTTTTCCCTGTAGACCCAGAAATCGGGATTTAGGGGAGAGCGCCTGAAGGCCATTCCCCAGTTTCCCCCTTCCTCCCACGCCATAATAAGCAGGTTGCCGACACGCCTGTCCCCCATCGAGAGGAGGGCCTGCAGGTATCCCCACTTGGGCAGGTCATGGATCATCTTGCATCCCCTTATCCCCCTTATCTCCCTCTCGAGGGCGCGCATCTTCCTCTGGATTTCGGCCACCTCGGCATAGGGGACCCACTGGAAGGAGGTCCAGGCCTTGGGGACGAAGGAGTTCACGCTCACCGTGATCCTTCCCCCTTCTTTGCGCAGGGTGCTTATCATCATGTGTCTGATCCTCCTGAGGAGGGGAGGGATCGCCTCCACATCCTGCCAACTCTCTCCTGGCAGACCTACGAGGAAATAGAGGCGAAGGTTTACTATCCCCTCCTTGACCAGGATTCTGGTTGCCTCCATGATCTCCTCATCGGTGAGGTCCTTCGCCACTGTCTGCCTGAGCCTCTCCGATCCGGTCTCAGGGGCGATGCTCACCGTCCTCTGCCCCCCAGAGGCGAGAGCCCTGGCCACCCGCTCCGTCACCGTATTGGCCCTGAGAGAGGAAAGGGAGAGGATCCCCCCCTCTCGGGTCACCCGCTCGCAGATCCTCTCGAAATCGGGATGGTTCCCCAAGGCAGAGCCGACGAGGCCGATCTTTCTTGCCTTCCTCAGCCCCTCTTCTATCCCTTCCTCTATGAGGGGGTAGGGCCGATTGCGAAAGGGGCGATAGAGGGGGCGGACGGCGCAGAAGCGACAGCGGTAGGGGCATCCCCTTCCCAGCTCCAGGAGGACCATCTCCCCGAACTCGGTCTCGGGGGTAAGGAGGGAGGAGGAGAGGGGGAGGCGATCCATCTCCTTGAGCCACGGCCTCCTTATCTTGGAAGGGATGTTGTCGGACAGTGGGCGGAAGCTCCCGATGGTCCCGTCGTCTTTATACCGGACCTCGTACAGCGAGGGCACGTATATCCCTTCCGAGGAGGCGAGTCCCTCAAGCAGCCTCCTTCGATCGTCCCCCCAGCGGCGGAAGGCATCAAGGAATCGTCCCATCGTCGCCTCTCCTTCACCGAGCAGGAAGACGTCGACGAAGGGGGAGAGGGGCTCGGGATTGAGAGTGGGGGCCGCCCCTCCGGCGACGATGAGGGGGTCCCGCGGGGTGCGCTCCTCAGACCTGAGGGGGACCCTCCCCCAGTGGAGGATCCGGAGGAGGTTGAGGTAATCGTTCTCGTACGGGAGGGAGAAGGCGAGGATCTGGAATTGAGAGAGGGGCCTCTGGCTCTCCAGGGAGAGGAGGGGTGTGTTGGTCCTCTGGTGCTCCTCGAGAAGCTCCCTCTCCGGGAGGAAGGCCCGCTCGCATACCACGTCGGGGGAGGAGTTCAGGAGCTGGTAGACGATCTGGAAGCCCAGGTTGGACATTCCCACCCAGTAATGGTTCGGGAAGATGAGACAGACGGTGATCTTCCCCCCCCAATCCTTCTGGACGGTCCCTTTCTCCTTGGAGAGGAGGTCCTGGTACCATTTCCTCAACTTGTAGGACACGTCTCCTCAGTCCGCCTGCTTCCTCATGAAGGTGGGCACATCGTATCTCTCCTCGTCGGGGGCCTCTCTCCTCGGCTCGAACCGGAACCCCCTGAAGTCGTCCAATACCCTCCCGCGACGGATGAAGGCCGGGATCTCCATGTCGTTCATCTCCTCCGGTGAGATGGGGGGTATGGGGCGGCGCACTTCCTTCTCCTGCGCCCCCGAGCCGCTGGCGATGACCGTCCGCCTCATCTCGTCCCTTACCCCTTCCTCCACCACCGGCCCGAAGATGATGTTGGCCTCATCGTGGGCCTCCTTCTGGATGAAGGTGGAGGCCTCGTTCACCTCATGGAGGGTCATGTCCGGACCGCCGGTCACGTTGATGAGCACCCCCTTTGCCCCGTGGATGGAGATGTCCTCGAGGAGGGGGCTCGAGATGGCTCCCTTTGCCGCCTCCATCGCCCTGTTCTCGCCGGAGGCGGTGCCCATCCCCATGATGGCCATCCCCATCTCCGACATGACGGAGCGCACGTCATTGAAATCGAGGTTTATGAGGCCAGGGACCAGGATCAGGTCGGATATCCCTTTCGCTGCCTGATAGAGGATCTCGTCGGCCTTCCTGAAGGCCTCAAGCAGCGAGGTCTCCTTACCGCTTACGGCCAGAAGCCTCTGGTTGGGTATGGTGATGAGGGTGTCTGCCGCCTCCTTCAGTTGAGCCCACCCCTCATCGGCCTGCCTCATCCTCCTTTTCCCCTCGAAGTTGAAGGGCTTGGTGACGATGGCCACCGTCAGGGCCCCCAGCTCTTTGGCCGCCCGGGCCACCACCGGTGCTCCCCCGGTCCCCGTACCACCTCCCAGCCCGGCGGTCACGAAGACCATGTCGGCCCCCTGAAGGAGGTCGCGGATCATATCTAAGCTCTCCATGGCCGCGTCCCGACCTATCTCCGGGTTTCCCCCTGCTCCCCTTCCTCCGGTGAGCTTCTCCCCCAGCTGCAGCTTTATGGGGGCCCGGGACCTCCGGAGGGCCTGTACATCGGTGTTGGCGGCGATGAACTCCACCCCTTCCAGACCGTACTCGATCATCGTATTGATGGCGTTGCAGCCCGCACCCCCTATTCCTATCACCTTGATCCTCGCCCCTTCCCTCTGATTCTCTTCAAATTCAAACATCTCCAAGACCTCCTTTACGAACTCTTTTTCCTGAAATCTAAAGGTCAACTCCTCCCATTCCTCCATCTCCCTCACCTCCTTAGAAGAACTCCTTGAACCACTCCTTCATCCTGCGGGTCACCTTATCGAAGATGTTCTCCTCATGGGGAGGGAAATTCCCCTTCTTCCCCTTCTGTCCGTAGAGCACCAGCCCCACGGCGGTAGCAAAGATCGGGTTCCTCACGATGTCCACCAGCCCGCCGACCCCTTGGGGATATCCCCTGCGGACGGGCAGGTCGAAGATCTGTTCGGCGAGCTCCACCACCCCCTCAAGGAGGGCCGTCCCCCCCGTCAGGACGATACCCGAGGCGATCAGCCTCTGGAAGCCCGAGGAGGCGATCTCCTTCTGCACCAGGGTGAAGATCTCCTCCACCCTGGGCTCGATGATCTCGGCAAGCAGTGCCCTGGAGACGATCCTTCCGCCCCTGTCGCCCACCATGGGGACCTCTATCTTATCCTCCTTGGGGACTAAGGAGGTGAGGGCACATCCGTACTTCTTCTTTATCTTCTCCGCCTCCTCGATGGGGGTGCGCAGCCCTATGGCGATGTCGTTGGTTATCTGATCGCCCGCCAGGGAAAGCACCGCCGTGTGCTTTATGCTGCCCCGGTGAAAGATGGCTATGTCGGTCGTCCCTCCCCCCACGTCCACCAACGCCACCCCCAGCTCCTTCTCCTGGGGGGTGAGGGCGGCGAGGCTTGAGGCGAGCTGCTGAAGCACGATGTCATTGACCGCCAGGCCTGCCCGGTTGGCACACTTGATCAGGTTCTGGGCCGAGGTCACCGCCCCGGTCACGATGTGGACCTTCACCTCGAGCCTCACCCCGCTCATCCCCAGCGGGTCCTTTATCCCGTCCTGACCATCGACGATATATTCCTGGGGGACGATGTGGATGACCTCCCTGTCCATGGGGATGGCCACGGCCTTGGCGGCGTCTATCACCCGGCGGATATCGGCCTCGGTCACCTCCTTCGACTTCAGGGCCACCACCCCTTCGCTGTTGATCCCCTTTATGTGACCGCCAGCGATCCCCACATAGACGGAGGCGATCTCGCAGCCGGCCATAAGCTCCGCCTCCTCCACCGCTCGCCTTATCGAGTTGACCGTGGCGTCAATGTTTACCACCACCCCCTTCCGGAGCCCGTGGGAGGGATGGGTGCCTATCCCTATCACGTCCAGCCCCCTCGGGGTGGGTTCGGCCACAAGGACACATATCTTGGTCGTCCCGATGTCCAGACCCACTATCAGGTCGTCCCTCTTACCCATGTTCGCCCCTCCTCAGCCCGACCACGATCCGGTCAGGGCCCTCGCAGAGAAAGTAACGGGCCTCAAGCCCCCTTTCCTTCAGATACCGCCATACCCAGGTAAGCCTCTTCAGCTTCTGGGACCACCCCTCCTTCCCCATGTAGATGAAGATTCCCCCTTCCTCGGTCACCACCACCGCCCCCCTCTCTCCTCCCCAGTAGATCTCCGCCACCCCGTACCTTTTGAAGAGCGGATGGTCCTGCAAGGCCATGATAAGGGAGACCAGATCCTGGGCCCTCTCCAGCTCTCCCGCCTCCAGACCGCTCACCACGGGCAGGTTCCAGGGGTCATCCCTTTCCCAGGGTTTAAAGGGCACCCCATCCTGGTCGAGGCACCAGAGCCTGCCCTTCTGTTGCAGGAGGGCGACGATCCGCCGCTCCTGGACCTTCACCTCGAGCCCGTCGGGCCAGTGGCGCCAGATCTCACAGCTCCTCACCCACGGATGGCTCATGAGGACACGGGCCACCCTTCTTATGCTCACCTCAAAGATGGTCTTCCCCTTGATATGGGGAAGGATTAGCCTTTTCATCTCCTCGGCCCTCTCAGGGGAACACCCCTTCAGCTTCACCCGGGCCACCGTCGGGAAATTCCACCAAAGGAATCCGACAAGGAGGACGAGGGAGAAGATGAGGGCCACCCTCTTCATCTGCTACCCCCAACCTCTATCTTCAGGGATGCCCCCTCGAGGATCCTCATCACTAGATCCGGGAAGCTGATCCCCTCAGAGGCCGCCGCCTTGGGGACCAGGCTCGTGGAGGTCATCCCCGGCAGGGTGTTAACCTCCGTTATCCATACCCCCGCGGGGTCCAGCAGGAGGTCCACCCGGGCGCATCCGCTGCAGCCCAGGGCCTCGTATGCCTTAAGGGCCCACCCCTGGACTTCTCGGCGCACCTCAGAGGGGAGGGGGGCCGGCACCAGATAATCGGTCATCCCAGGGGTGTACTTGGCCCGGTAATCGTAAATCCCCCTCTTAGGAACGATCTCGACGACCTCAAGGGGTGAGCCGTCCAGGATCCCCACCGTCAGTTCTTTTCCATCTATGAACCTCTCTATCAGGATCTGGTGGTCGTAGCGGCGGGCCTCCTGGATCGCTTCCTCCAGCTCCTCCTCATCCCTCACCACCGAGACCCCGATGGTGGACCCCTCGGAGGCCGGCTTCACCACCCAAGGAGGGGGGAAGGGAGGCTGGGTGCCTTCATGCCAGACGATGAACTCCGGGGTTGGGATCTGGTGGTGAAGGAATATCTCCTTCGCTTTTATCTTGTTCATCGCCAAGGCACTGGCCAGGACTCCTGAACCGGTGTAGGGGATGCGGAGGAGCTCCAGGAGTCCCTGGACGGTTCCGTCCTCACCCAGCCTCCCGTGGAGGGCTAAGAAGGCGACATCTATCTTTGCCTCGAGGACCTTCTGGACCAGATCTTCTCCCACCTCGAGGGGAATCGCATTGATACCCTTGGATCTCAGGGCCTCGAGGATGGCCTTCCCGCTCTTAAGCGACACCTCCCTCTCGCTCGAGACCCCTCCCATGATCACCCCGACTCTCTTCCCCTTCATCCATCCCATACCTCTATCTCCAGCTGAAGCTCCACACCCGTGGCCCTCAGCACCCTTTCGCGCACGAGGTCTATCAGGCCCAAGACGTCCCGGGCGGTGGCGTGGCCCAGGTTGACGATGAAGTTGGCATGCTTCTCCGAGACCATCGCATCGCCCAGTCTGAGGCCCTTCCCCCCCACCTCCTCGATCAGTTCCCCGGCCCCTCTCCCAGGGGGGTTACGGAACACACATCCTGCGCTGGGAAGCTCCAGGGGCTGGGTCTCCTTCCTCCTCTGGAGGTGGAGACGAATTCCCTCTTTCGCCTCTTCAGGGTCCTTCCTCTCGAGGAGGAGGGTCGCCTCCCAGAGGAGCTCCCCCGGCTCGAGGGGGCCTGACCGATAGGAATAGGAGAGCTCTTCCCTTCCCCTTCTCTTCCATCTGCCCTCTCGGTCCAGAACCAGGATCTCTTCCACCTTTTCCATTATCCCGAAGGAGGCCCCACCGGCGTTCCCCCGAACCGCTCCGCCCACCGTCCCCGGAAGCCCGGCCAGGGGCTCAAGTCCCGAAAGTCCCTCCTCAGCGCAGATCCTCATCACCTCCCCCATCTTCACCCCTGCCCCGGCCCGGATCCTCTCCCCTTCGACAGAGATATGGGAGAGGGAAGAGAGCTCTACCACCGGATCCTTCACCCCCTCGTCGCTTACCAGGAGGTTTGTACCCCCTCCCAAGGGCCGCCAAGGGATGGATTTTCCCTTCAGGAATTCCAGGAGCCAGAGGAGGTCATCCCCGTCCTTGGGTCTGAGCAGCAGGGCCTCCCCCCCGATCCTGAAGGAGGTCCAGCGGCTCATCAGGGCCCCCTCCTGTACCTCCCCCCTCAATCCTCGAGCTATCTCCCTTGCGAGCGTCTGGAGGCTCATCTCCTCAGTTCCTCCAACAGCTCCTCTGCCACCTCGTAGATGTTACCCGCCCCCAGGGTTATCACCACGTCCCCTGGGGAGAGGATGGGAAGGAGAGTGGACACGAGCCGCTCCTTCTCCGGCACGAACTGCACCTTCCTGTGTCCGTGCTCCCTTATCCCACGATAGAGCCCTTCGGCATTCACCCCCTCTATCGGTTCCTCCCCTGCGGGGTAGATCTCGGTGACGAAGAGAAGATCGGCGTCGTAGAAGGCGGTGAGGAACTCCTCGAAAAGGTCCTTCACCCGACTGTAGCGATGGGGCTGAAAGAGGGCGATCACCCTCCTGCCCAGGTTGCGGGCGGTGGCCAGGGTGGCCTTGATCTCAGTGGGATGGTGGGCGTAATCGTCTATCACGAGTACCCCGTCCACTTCCCCCTTCTTCTGAAACCTCCTCTCCACCCCGGAGAAAGAGGAGAGGGCCTCTCGGATGGCGGGGAAGGGTATCTCCAGCTCCAGACCACAGGCCACAGCGGCCAGGGCGTTGTAGACGTTGTGGATCCCGGGAAGGGGAAGGCGGATCCTGCCGAGCCCCTCTTCCCTGAAGGTCACGGAGAAGGAGACCTCCCACCTGCCCCTCTCGACCTCCTCGGCCCGAACGTCCGCCTGAGAGCTCAAGCCGTAGGTGATGTATCGCTTCCTCAGATGAGGAATGAGCTCCTGCAAGTGCTCATCGTCCATCGAGAGGATGGCGCTTCCGTAAAAGGGGACCTTGTTCATGAACTCGAGGAAGGCCTCCTTCAGGTGTTCCATATCCCCGTAAAAATCGATGTGCTCCCGATCTATGTTGGTGACCACGGCGACCGTGGGACTCAAGCGGAGGAAGCTCCCGTCGCTCTCGTCTGCCTCAGCCACCATGAAGTCCCCTTCGCCAAGGCGCGCTCCGCCTCCCAGACCCTTGAGCCTCCCGCCGATCACCACCGTGGGATCCAGTCCCCCCTGGGCCAGGACAGCGGCGATCATCGAGGTAGTGGTGGTCTTTCCATGGGCCCCTGCCACCGCCACCCCGTACTTCACCCTCATAAGCTCGGCCAGCATCTCCGCCCGGGGGATGACGGGGATGGCCTGCTCCCTGGCCGCCCTCACCTCGGGGTTGTCTTCCCTTATGGCCGAGGATACCACCACCACATCGGCCCCCTCGACGTTCTCAGGGCTATGGCCATAGTGTATCCTGCAACCGAGGGAGGCCAGGCGCTCCGTTACCTTCGTCTCCCTGATGTCAGAGCCCGTCACCCGGTATCCCATGTTGAGGAGGACCTCGGCTATCCCGCTCATGCCAGCTCCTCCTATCCCCACCATGTGGATCTGCCTTATCCTTCCCCGATACACTACCTTCTCTCCACCAGCTGGAGGCACTCCTCCACTACCTTTGAGGCGGCGTCCCTCCTGCCAAGGGCAAGGGCCTTCCTCTCCATCTGCTGGAGGGAGGAGCGGTCGAGCCACAGGCGCCTTATCTCTTCGGCCAGGAGCTCGCCCTTAAGCGCCCTTTCGTCTATCAGGATCGCCGCCCCGTGCCTCTGGAGCAACTCGGCGTTTCGCCTCTGATGGTCATCGGCGGCGAAGGGGTAGGGGATGAGCACCGCCGCCCTCCCCAGGGCACAGAGTTCGGCCACGGTAGAGGCCCCTGCTCTCGAGACTACCAAGTGGGCCTTGGCGTAACACTTGCCTATGTCCTCAATGAAGGAGAGGACCGTCGCCTCCACTCCCTCCCTCCGGTACCTTTCCTCCACCCAATCCCTGTCCGCCTCTCCTGTCTGATGGATCACCCGGATGATCCCTTTCATCTCCCCAAAGAAGGGAAGGGCATCGGTCATCGCCTCGTTTATCGCTCTGGCCCCCTGGCTTCCACCCAGCACCAGCAGGGTGAACCGCTCTCCCCTCCTGGACCTCTCGAAGGAGGAGAGCACTTCCCGCCTTATGGGATTTCCGGTGACGGAGACCTTCCCCCCTGGGAAGAAATTCCTGGTCTCCTCAAAGGAGCAGAAGACCCTCTGGGCGAAGCGGGCGGCCAGACGATTGGCAAGGCCCGGGATTACGTTCTGCTCCTGGATGACCCGAGGGGTTCCCCTGAGGGCTGAAGCGAGGATCATCGCCCCTGAAGAGTATCCTCCCACTCCCAATACCAAGGAGGGCCTCTGGGACTGGAGGACCCTCAAGGCCTTCAGAGAGGCCACCCCTAAGGTGATGACCCCGCGAAGGAGCTCCATCCCCCCCTTTCCCTTTATGGGGGCAGCGGGAAGCCCCCGGTAGGGGAGGGAGCGGGCGGAGATGATTTTCCTCTCCCATTCCTTTCCCGAGCCGACGAAGAGGGCCTCCCAGCCCCGCTCCCGAAACTCATCGGCCAGGGCCAAAGCGGGGAAGAGGTGTCCTCCTGTGCCTCCTCCTGTTATTATAACCTTCTCAGCCACTTTCCTTTCCAACCCTCACCAGCACCCCTGCAGCCGCCATGTTTATCAGGAGGGACGTCCCCCCATAGCTCAGGAATGGCAGGGGGATCCCCTTCGTGGGGAGGAGCCCCAGGACCACTCCCATGTTGATCACACCCTGCACGACGATCATCAGGGTCATCCCCGAGGCGAGGTACCGGAGGAAGGGATCAGGCGTCCTCATCGCTATCCTGAACCCGCAGATGAGGATGAGGGCAAAGAGCAGGATGATCAGCCCCACCCCCACCAGGCCCAGCTCTTCCCCGACGATGGAGAGGATGAAATCCGTATGGGCAGCGGGGAGATAAAAGAGCTTCTGCTTTCCCGCCCCCAGCCCCACCCCAAAGCCCCCGCCCCTGGAGAAGGCGATCAGGGATTGCTCGAGCTGATAGCCGATCCTGGTGGGATCGGCCAGGGAACTCATGAATCCCTCGATCCGCTCCATCACGTAGCCCTTCCTCAGGAGGAAGACCGCCAGGGCCGGGGAGATGGCCACAGGGACGAGGATCAACTGGGAGAGCCGACTCCCTCCCAGAAAGAGCATCATCGTCACCAGGAGGCAGAGGAAGAGGGCCGTTCCCACATCGGGCTCCAGCAGGATGAGGGCAACGGCCCCTCCCACTCCCATCAGGAGGGGGGCGACCTTCCAGGGGTTCTCCCTTATCCTCTCCCCCTTTCTCGCCAGGATGTAGGCCATGAAGATCACGGAGGCCAACTTGGCCAGCTCCGACGGTTGAAAGGAGAAGAGGGGGGTTGCCAGCCAGCGGCGGGCAACCCCTTTCTGCACTCCCACAGAGGGGAGAAGGACGAGAAGGAGGAGGGTGAGGGAGAGGGCCATGAGGGGGTAGGCGAGCTTTGCCCACCCTCTCGGATTGAGCCTCATCGCTAAGAGGAGGGCTCCCATCCCCAAGAGGAGGTGAAGGAGCTGTCTCTTGAGGTAAAAGAATCCATCTCCCTGGCGAAGCTGACTGAGGATGCCACTGGCGCTGTAGACCATGACCGTGCCGAGGGAAACGAGGACCAGGACCGCCAGCAGTATCATTTCCTCCGATCTAAGCCGCATCCTCCACCTTATCCTTTAGGGCCCTGACCGCTTCCCTGAAGACCTCCCCCCGGTGGGCATAGTCGTGAAACATGTCAAAAGAAGAGCAGGCCGGGGAGAGGAGGACCACCTCTCCCTCCTCTGCCATCTCCCATGCCCTCTGGATCCCTTCCTCGAGGTCTTCCACCTCCTTGATCGGGACCAGGCCGTCGAGGGCTTGAACGATTTCATCTTTGGCCTCACCCAGGGCAACGACGGCCTTCACCCTCCGGGAGATCGCCTCCCTCAATGGGCGGAAGTCCATTCCCTTGTTCCTGCCCCCCAATATGAGGAGGATGGGGCGGTCAAAGCTCAGGATGGCCTCCGAGGCCGCTGCCACGTTGGTGGCCTTGGAGTCATTCCAGAAGGAGACACCCCGTATGGTGGCAACCAGCTCGAGCCGATGGGGGAGTCCCCCGAAGGAGGCCATCGAGGAGGCCATCTCCTCCTCACCCACGCCGCACAAAGAGGCCACGGTGAGGGCCGCAAGGAGGTTCTCCCGGTTGTGGCGTCCGGGGAGTTTCCATCCCCTCAGGGAAACCCTTCCTCCGTGAGGGAGTACCACCTCATCGCCCTCGATAAAGGCCCCCCTTGGCCACCGTTCCTTCACACCGAAAGGCAGGACCCTCGCCCTTATCCTCTCAGAGGCGGAGCGGATCAGGGGATCGTCGAAGTTGAGGACCGCCCAGTCTTCAGGCGTCTGCCGAGCGAAGATCCTGAGCTTGGCCTCAAGGTAAGAGGGAAGGTCCGGGTGGCGGTCGAGGTGATCGGGGGCGATGTTGAGGAGCACCGCCACCCAGGGGTGGAAGCTTGAGGCCGTCTCGAGCTGGAAGCTCGAGACCTCCAGGATCAGGTAATCCGTCCTCTCTTCCTCCATCAGGTATCGGGTGAGGGGGGAGCCGATGTTACCGCCCACAAAGACCTTCCTCCCCGCAGAGGAGAGGATGTGCCCGATGAGGGAGACGGTCGTGCTCTTGCCATTGGTCCCGGTGACCGCGATCACCGGCTCCTTTACCCACCAGGAGGCGAACTCAAGCTCCCCCACCACCGGGATCCCCTGCTCACGTGCCTTGACCCAGAGGGAGTGGGAGGGATCGACTCCCGGGCTCAGCACTATCAGATCTTTGCCCTCTATGGACCGGGAGGTATGTCCGCCGAACTCCGCCTCCACCTCATCAAACCAGGGAGGAAGGGAGGAGAACGCCTCCTTCTCCATGACCTCCGTTATGAAGACCCGGGCTCCCCTCTTGAGGAGGAAGGAGGCCACCGCCTCTCCGCTCCTTCCCAGACCCACCACGGTCACCTCTTTCCCCTCGAGCTCCATCACCTCAGTTTCAGGGTGCTCAGGGCCAGAAGGCCCAGCACGATCGATATTATCCAGAACCTGACGATGATCTTCGGCTCCGCCCATCCCTTGAGTTCGAAGTGGTGATGGATGGGGGCCATCCTGAAGACCCTCTTCCCCTTCAGCCGGTAATAGCCCACCTGGATGATCACCGAAAGGGCCTCCGCCACGAAGATCCCCCCTGCCAAGGCGAGGAGGAACTCCTGTTTGGTGATCACCGCCACCGTTCCCAGGGCCCCGCCCAGCGACAGGGAGCCCACATCTCCCATGAAGACCTGGGCAGGGTAGGCGTTGAACCAGAGGAAGCCCAACCCTGCCCCCACCACCGCACCGCAGAATATGCTCAGCTCCCCCGCCCCCTTCACGAAGGGGATGAGGAGGTAGCGGGCAAAATCGTAATGTCCTGCCAGGTAGGCGATGAGGGCGAAGGTCCCGGCGGTAATCATCACCGGTCCTATCGCCAGTCCATCCAGCCCGTCGGTGAGGTTTACCGCATTGGATGCTCCCACGATGACGAAGAGGATAAAGGGGAGGTAGAGGAAGCCCAGATCGGGCCTCAATTCCTTGAAGAAGGGGAAGGTGAGTTTCGGGTCAAATCCCCTATGGGAGAAGATCAGGATCGCCACGCCCAAGGAGATGATGAACTGGAAGAGGAGCTTTGTCCTCCCGGATATCCCCTTTCTCCTCGTCGCTTTCCGGTAATCGTCCCAGAAGCCTATGGCGGCGAAGGCGATGATCGTCAGCAGGACGAGCCAGATGTAGAAGTTGGTGAGGTTCGACCAGAGGAGGGTGGAGACCACGACCGTCACGATGATCAGGAGCCCCCCCATGGTGGGGGTCCCGTTCTTCTCCATATGCCTTCTGGGCACATCCTCCCTCACCCACTGTTCTATGTGGAGCTCCTTCAGTTTCCTTATCACCCAGGGGCCGATGACCAGGCTCAGGAGGAGGGCCGTCAGGGTGGCCCCTATGGTGCGGAAGGTGAGGTAGCGGAAGACGTTGAAGACGCCGAAGACGGTATGAAGGGGATAGAGCAGGTGATAGATCATACTTCTTCTCCTCCTGAGATCTCTTCCCAGATTTCTATCGCCCTCTCGGTGGCCATGACCCGGGACCCCTTCACCAGGAGCCAGTCGCCTTCTTGGAGTTTCTCTGCCAGGGCCTGGGCAATCTCCCTGTGGTCCCTTGCCACCACGATCTTCCTCTCCTCCATCCCCCCCCTTCTGGCCCCCTCGGCCACCGTACAGGCCTGCTCTCCAAGGAGGAAGAGTCCCTCCAAGGGGAGGCGGGCGCAGAACTCTCCCAGCTCCTGGTGGAGCCTCTCCGTCTCGGACCCCAGCTCCGCCATATCACCGAGGAAGGCAAATTTCCTCCCTTTGCGAGAGGAGAGGGCCTTGAGCGCCGCCTCCATGGAGGCGGGGTTGGCGTTGTAGGCGTCGTTGATGACGTTGACCCCCCTGACGGTCCTCAGCTCCATCCTCATCGGGAGGGGTCTAAATCCCTCAAGTCCCCTCCTTATCCCGTCCAGTCCGATTCCCAGGAGATCTGCGCAGGCCGAGGCGGCGAGGGCGTTCCAGATGAAGTGCTCCCCCAGGAGGCGGAGCTTCAACGAAAGCTTCCCCTGAGGGGTCCAGAGGGTAAAGCGCAGCCCCTCATTGAGGCTGACTTCCGAGGCCCTGTACTCGGCGGAGGGGGAGAGGCCAAAGGAGACCTTCCTCCCCCTGAAGCGACCCGCCAGTTCCCTCGTCCTCGGATCATCGGCGTTATAGACGAAGACACCGTCCTCGATCGATGAGAGAAGCTCTCCCTTCGCCTCCTTCACCGCCTCCACATCCCCCAGGCCCTCGAGGTGAACGGGCCTAATGCCGGTTATCACCCCTATCTGGGGTTGGGATATCTCGGAGAGCCTCTTTATCTCACCGGGTCGGTTCATGCCGAGCTCCAGGACCGCCACCTCCACCCGATCGTCCATCCGAAACAGGGAAAGGGGGACACCTATCAGGTTGTTGTAATTCCCCGGGCTCTTTCCCACCCGTTTCTCGGTCGCCAGGATCCCTGCCAGCATCTCCTTGGTGGTGGTCTTTCCCACAGACCCGGTTATCGCCACCAGCGCAAAGGGACACCTCTTTCGCCACCACCGGGCGAGCTCCCCCAAGGCGAAGAGGGTATCCCTCACCAATATCAGGGGCCGTTCAGGGGGGACTCCGGGGGTCTCCTTATGGATGACCGCCCCTGAGGCCCCCTTCCGGATCGCCTCCGGGACGAAGTCATGTCCGTCGTGCTTCTCTCCCCTGAGGGCGAAAAAGAGCTCCCCGCCCCTTATCTTTCGGCTGTCAGTGCTCACCCCCTCGAACCTCACCTCTCCTCCCTGAAGGAGCCTCCCTCCCGTAGCCTCAAGGACCTCCCTCAGGCTGAAGCTCGCCATCGCCTTCCCTCAAGGGCCTTCTTTGCCTCCTCTCGATCGTCAAAGGGGACCCTTTTATCCCCCCATATTTGATAGGCCTCGTGGCCCTTGCCAGCGATGATGACCACGTCCTCCTCCTCTGCCATGGCCACCGCTCTCCGAATCGCCTCCCCGCGGTCCGGCAGGACGATCCAGTCCCCTCCTGCCCTCCTGCATCCCTCCTCGATCTGATGGATGATCTCATACGGGTCCTCTCCCCTGGGGTTATCCGAGGTGATGATCACCTTGTGGCCCAGGGATGCCGCCACCTCTCCCATGAGGGGCCTCTTCTCCCTGTCCCTCTCCCCGCCGCAGCCGAAGACCACGATCACTCTCCCCTTTGTCAGCCTGCGGACCCCTTCGAGCACCGAACGGAGGGCATCTGGGGTGTGAGCATAATCGACGAAGACCGAGGGCCCCTCGCCATCGTCCACCCTTTCCATCCTCCCGGGGACGCAGCCGAGCCCTTCCACCCCCCTCTTGATGGCCTCGATCTCCACCCCCAGCAGGATGGCAGCGCTCACCGAAGCCAGGACGTTGTAGAGGTTATGCCTGCCGAGGAGCGGAGACCGCAGCACGAAGACTCCCTCAGGGGTTGAAAGCTCGGCCTCGATCCCCCGAAGGCTTAGGGAGTACCTTAGGGCCCTTACCTCACCTTTCTTTATCCCGAAGGGGAGCTTCCTCATCCCCGAAATCCCCTCGGCCAACCTCTCTCCCCAGGGGTCCTCGACGTTGTAGGCCATCCACCGGTCATCTTTTCTGCTCTGGGGCAGCACCTCGGTGAAGAGCCTCCTCTTTGCCTCGAAGTATCGAGACATCTCCCCGTGGTAGTCGAGGTGGTCGTGGCTCAGGTTGGTGAAGATCGCCCCATCGAAGTGGGATCCCTCCACTCGCCCCTGCTCTAAGGCATGGGAGGAGACCTCCATCACCAGATCCTGAACCCCCTCCTCCACCATCTCCCGCAGGATCTTCTGCAGGTCGTAGGACTCGGGGGTGGTGACAGGGGCCGGGACCTCTTTCCCCTTGTACCGGTAATTTATGGTTCCCATCACCCCCACCTCCCGGCCGGCCTCCTTCAAGATGGACTCCAGCAGGTAGGTGGTAGTGGTCTTTCCGTTGGTTCCCGTCACCCCTACGACCCTCAGGGAGAGGGAAGGGTGAGAGAAGAGGTGGCAGGAGATCTGGGCGAGGGCCCTGCGGCCCGAAGGGACCTGGACCCAGGGGACGGGGAGCCTGCCTGAGGGCTCCCTCTCCAGGATCAGCCCTGAAGCCCCCTTCCTTATCGCTTCTTCGATGAAGTCGTGTCCATCCCGTCTCGTCCCCCTTATGGCGACGAAGACCTCCCCCTCCTTGAGGAGGCGCGAATCGTAGGCGACGCCCCTGACCTCTTTCCCGAGATCGCCCTCTGACCTTATGATCTCCAGCCCCTTTATCAACTCCCCAAACTCCATCTCGGGCTAAACCTGAGCCATACCCTCTGTCCCCTTCGCAGCCTCTTACCCGGAGGAGGGTCCTGATCCTGAAGGAGGCCCCATCCCTCTACTATGGGGATCACCCCCTTTCCCTCAAGGAGCCTCAAGGCCCGCCTCACCGAGAGGCCCCGAAGGTCGGGCATCCTCGACGGATCCCTGTATATCCTCCTCCGCTCTCTCCAATGGGGGGATGAGGGGAGGGGTTCTATCCTGGAGGCAAGCCGCAGCTGCGGCGGTATCCCCCAGTATTTGATGAGCCCTTCAGCCAACCTCCGGAACACGGGGGCGGCGGCGGTCCCTCCATGGGCATGGTTTGAGGGTTCATCCAGCATGATGAGCACCACCGCCTTCGGATCATCGGCCGGCAGGACCCCGACGAAGGAGGCGACAAACCTCTCATCGCTGTACCTTCCAAGGGCTGGGTCGTATTTCTGGGCTGTGCCCGTCTTGCCCGCGATGGCGTACCCCATCACTCTGGCCTCCCGCCCCGTCCCCTCCGCGGAAACCACGGATTTCATGAAAGAGAGGATGACCTTGCTCGTCGCCTCACCTATAACCCTTCTCTTGACCCTGGGCCCGCCCTCTTTTACCACCCTCCCCTGTCGATCGGTTATCGATCTGACCACATATGGCCTCATCAGCTTTCCCCCGTTGGCGATGGCGGAAAAGGCCATGGCCAGCTGCAGCGGGGTGGCGGAAAGCCCCTGACCGAAACATAAGGTTGCCAGATCGACCCTCGTCCACCTCCGGGCAGGGCGCAGGATGCCCTCCTCCTCTCCGATGAGGTCAACTCCTGTCCTCTCTCCGAAGCCGAACCGCCGCAGGTAATGGTAGTACTTGTACGGACCGAGCACCTCTCCTATCTTCACCGCTCCGATGTTGCTCGAGTACTGGATGATCCTCCTTATATCGAGCCACCTATGGGGTTTGGCGTCGTGGATGATCACGTCCCCCACCCTATATCTTCCCCTCTCACAGAAGAAGATGTCCCTTTCCCTTACCAGTCCTTCCTCGATGGCCGCAGCGACGAGGAAGGCCTTTATCAGGCTCCCCGGTTCGAAGAGGTCCGCAACCGCCCTGTTGCGCCAGCGACTGCGGGGATAGTTCTGAAAGAGATTGGGATTAAAAGAGGGGAGAGTGGCCATCGCCAGTATCTCCCCTTTCCAGGGATCAACGACGATCCCAACCCCTCCTTTCGCTTCTGTCTCTATTATACCCCTTTTCAGCTCTTTCTCCAGCATGTACTGGACGTTTACATCTATGGTGAGGTGGATGTCATAAGGAGAGGGGCGTTCCTCCAAGGTGGGCAGGAAGATCCAGTTGCCGAGGGCGTCCTTATCGAGTATCAGGGTCTTGGGGGCCGCCCTCAACCAGCGCTCGTAGGTCCTTTCTAACCCCTCCAATCCCTGGGAATCCGTCCCCACGAAGCCGATGAGGGAGGCGGCGAGTTCCCTGTAGGGATAAAAACGCCTGTTCTCCGGGAGGAAGCCTATCCCCTTTATCTTTAAGGCCTCTATTTCCTCTTTCTGGGAGGGGGTGAGTTTCCTCTTGAGCCACACGAAGTACCGGGGCGTCCTCAGGAGCCTCTCGATTTCCCCCCTTGGCCTCCCTATACGGGGGGCCAGGAGGCGGGCGACCTTCCTCCTGTCCTTTATCTGGCGGGGGTTTGCATAGAGGGAATGGGTCCTGACGCTTACGGCCAGCTCCTTTCCCTTTCGGTCGTAGATGATACCTCGCCGAGGGGGAAGGGTGACCTTGTAAAAGTACTGTTTATGGGCGAGGGCGAGGTATTGGTCTCGATGGACGATCTGGACCTCCCCTGCCTTCCACCCGATGGCAAAGAGCCCCCCCAATATCAGGAAGATGAGGAGGTAGGCCCTTTTAGGGAAGAAGTCCTTCTGCTTCATCGAGACCCCTCGTTGACGATGATCACCTTACCCTTCGATGGGGGGAAGAGGGAGAGTTCCTTCCGGATCCTCTCCTCGAGCTGGGGGGCTGAGGAGAGGGTGGCCATCTCAACCCTCAACTCCTTGTTCTCCCTTTCCAATTGCTCTTTGATCCTGGTGAGCCGGGAGATCTCATAGCCTAAGCGAACCGTCTCGAGGCGCGTCCAGACCAGAAAGAGGAGCTCTAAGAAGAGAAGGAGGATCAAAAGGAGCTGGAGGGGCGAGAGGGAGGCCTCCTTTCTTCGGACTCTCCTCTTTCGCAGCGATCCCTTTCCCTTCATCCCTCAGACCCTCTCTGCGATTCTCAGCTGGGCGCTGCGACTGTGGGGGTTATCCCTCTTCTCTTCATCCGAAGGCGTTATGGGCCTCCGGGTGACTATCTCCATCACCTTCTTTCCCCCACCGCAAAGGCACTGTGGAAACCAGGAGGGACAGATGCAGTCGCTGGAGAACTTCCGGAAGGCCTCCTTTACCACCTTGTGCTCCAGGGAGTGGAAAGAGATGACGCCGAGACGCCCCCCCTTCCTGAGGGAGGAGGGGACCTTCTCCAGGGTTTCCTTCAGGTTTTTCAGCTCCTCATTGACGGCTATCCTGAGCGCCAGGAAGGTCTTGGTGGCCGGATGTATCTTCTGGGGGTGGTAGCGACGGGGGATCACCTCGGCCACCAGGTCGGCCAGCTCCTTTGTGGTCCTGATCCTCCTGGTGGACCGCACCTCGCCTATCGCCTTCACGATCTTCGTGGCCCATCTCTCCTCGCCGTATTCCCTGATTATCCTCCTCAACTCGTCCAGGGGCCAGAAGTTCACGATTCGATAGGCGTTAAGGGGGCGCCTCCGGTCCATCCTCATATCCAGCGGACCATCCTCCCTGAAGCTGAATCCCCTCCCGGGGCGGGCCAGGTGGAAGAGGGAAGGGCCGAGATCGAGGAGGATCCCATCCACCTCTTCAATCCCCAGGTCCTCCAGCAGGTGGGGGAAATTTACAAAGTTGTCCCTGAAAAGGAGCGCCCTTTCCCCGTAAGGGGCGAGCCTTCTCCTCGCCCTCTCTAAGACCTCCTCATCCCAATCTACACCGATGAGCACCGTCCTTTCCGAGGCCTCTAAGATCCTCTCCGCATGTCCCCCTTCCCCCACCGTCAGATCAAGAAACGTCCCCCCTTCCTGGCACTTGAGCCCTTCCAATACCTCTTTTACCAAGACGGGTCGGTGATAGATCTCCATTCAGAAGACCATCCATTCGGCCACGGCCTCGCTCATCTTTTCAAAATTTTCCCTATACCGGGCCAGCTCTTGGACCCAGATCTCCTTGTTCCATATCTCGAACCTGTTGAGCATCCCCACAAAGACCACGTCCTTCTTCAACTGGGCATGATCTCTGAAGGGGAGGGGGATGAGGAGGCGACCATGATCGTCGATGTTGATTTCCACAGCCCCTGAGATATAATAGCGGAGGAACACCTTCGCCTCGCGATGCATGAATGGAAAAGAGAGCGCCTTCTTCTCCAGCTTCTTCCACTCATCGAAGGGAAAGGCAGCTATGCACGAGTCATCAGGGGTGAGGACCACCACCTCCTTTCCATATTCCCTCCGCAGTACATCCCTGAACCTGGAAGGGACACTTACCCTCCCCTTCGGATCTATCGTATGCTCGTACCTCCCCCGGAACATTATCCCACTTTAACCCACTTCAGCCCACCCCCTTTAACTACCTCAAACGAACCATTTTGTCAAGTAAATTTTTAAAGATTTTGGTCTTTTGGAGGGCTCAGGTACCCTGGGATCGAACAATCAAACCTTTCAGGGCAGCCGTGGGTTATGGCCCGTGTTTTACAGCTTCACATCAAAAATTCTCCCCATTCTCTGAAGGCCGTCGGCTTTGAATCAGCTTTTAGCGCTCAAT
>CAYRAR010000021.1:0-19171 GCA_964422255.1 uncultured Thermodesulfobacteriota bacterium
GGCCTATTACGAGGGCCACAGGGAGGACTTTCGGGTACCTGAGAGGGTGAGGGTGCGCCAGATAGTGGTCCAGGATTACAAAAAAGCCCTGAAGATCCGCAAGCTGCTGCGGAGGAAGAAGGCCTCCTTCGAGGATCTCGCCCGACGTTACTCCATAGCCCCCGAGGGCAAGGAGGGGGGGGATCTGGGCTTCTTCTGCAGAGAGGAGATGCCCCAGGAATTCGAGGCCGTCTTCGACCTCAAGGTGGGGCAAATAAGCCAGGTGATCCAGAGCCCATACGGGTATCACATATTCAAGGTGGAGGAGAAGGGGAAGGCGACCCAGTTGGAGTTCCCCCAGGTGGAGGAGATGATAAGGGGATGGCTCCTGCAGAAAAAGAGGGAGGAATGCTTCCAGAGGTGGCTGAAGGAAAGAAGGCGTAAGGCGCGCATCGAGATAAATCAAGAGGTGTTGGAGGAGATAGGATGAGAAAGATCGTTTTCGTTTCGGCCATCCTTGTCTTGCTTCTCTTTCCTGCGGTCAACTTCCAGGCCAGGGTCCTGGAGCGGGTGGCAGGCGTCATCGAGGGGAGGGTTTACACCCTGAACGATCTGGAGGAAGCCGCTTCCCGGTTCGGCCTCCGCAGGCCGAAGGGCGAGAACCCCCTCGATGAGATGGTGAAGCTCGAACGGTTCTACAAGGAGGTGATGGATAGGATCGTGGAGGAGAAGGTGCTGGAGAGGACCCTCCAGAGGATAGGGAAGGACGTGAAGGACGAGGAGGTGCAGAAGTGGATCGAGGGGTTCAAGAAGAAGCACAAGGTGAGCGATAAGACCTTTGTGAGGGAGCTTCATGCCCAGGGGTTCACCCTCGAGGGCTACAGGGCTTACATAAAGAACCAGATGAGGAAGGCGCGGGTGATAGATTTTTTCATCCGGCCGAAGATTTCCCCGGACGAGGAGGCCCTCCTTTCCTACTACCGGGCCCATATCGACCGCTACACCCTCGCCCCGAAGGTCAGGTTGAGCCATATCTTCATCTCCCTCCCTCCGGATGCGGACTCCAAGGAGAGGGAGATAGCCGAGGGGAAGATAGAGAAGGCCCTGGAGGCCTTAATGATGGGAAGGCCCTTCTCCGAGGTGGCGACCCTTTACTCGGAGGACCCCTCGGCAAAGTATGGAGGGGACCTCGGCTACTTGGAGGAGAAAGAGATCGACGAGAGTCTGAGGGAGGTCATAAGAAACCTGGAGGTGGGGGAAGTGAGCCCCATAGTCCGGACATCCCGCGGCCTCCACCTCCTGATGGTCACCGACAGGAGGGGGGGCAAACCTCTCCCCTTCGAGGAGGTGAGGAGCAAGGTGATGGAAGGCTACTATAAGGAGGAGATCAGCAAGAGATATGCGGAGTGGCTGAAGAAGGCGAAAGAGAAGCTCGACATAGAGGTGCGGCTCTGAATGGGATTGCCCATTGTAGCCATAACGATGGGGGACCCTGCCGGGGTGGGGCCGGAGGTTCTCCTGAAGGCCCTTCCTGAGGTGCTCTCCTTCTGCCGCCCCTTCATCATCGGGGACATAGAGGTGCTGGAGGAGGCAAAGAGGTTAACGGGCCTCCCCCTGCAGCTTCTGGAGGTGATGGCACCGGACGAGGCGCAAGAAGGGATCCCCGTCCTCTCTTTGACCCACCTTGTATCCTTCCCCCAAGGTCGTCCGACGGCAGAGGGGGGAGAAGCGGCCTACCGCTATATACTGAAGGCGGTGGAGCTCCTCAAGGAGGGGGTTGTGGAGGCGATGGTGACGGCTCCCATAAGCAAGGAGGCCCTTCACCTCGCCGGGCATCCCTACTCGGGCCACACCGAGCTCCTCGCAGAGCTTTCGGGGACAAAGGATTATGTGATGATGCTTGCCGGAGGACGCCTCAGGGTCGCCTTAGTCACCACCCACATGGCCTTACGGGAAGTACCCTCCGCCCTGAGCGAGGAGAGGATCTACAGGACGTTGAGGATCACCCACCGTGCCCTAAGGGATTATTTCGGGATAGAGGGGCCCAGGCTCGCCGTATGTGCCCTCAACCCCCATGCGGGAGAAGGGGGGCTCTTCGGGGACGAGGAGAAGATGATAAGGGCGGCTGTAAGGAGGGCGAGGGATGAGGGGGTGGAGGCAGAAGGGCCCCTCCCTGCCGATAGCCTCTTCTTCTATGCCGCTCAAGGCAAGTGGGACGGGGTGGTGGCCATGTACCACGATCAGGGGCTGATCCCCCTCAAGCTCCTTCACTTCAGGGACGGGGTGAACATTACCCTGGGGCTTCCCTTTGTGCGCACTTCAGTGGATCACGGGACCGCCTATGAGATCGCTGGGAAGGGCGTCGCTGACCCGTCGAGCATGATATCCGCCATAAAGATGGCCGCCGAGATCGTTCGGCGAAGGAGGGTATGATGGCTCACTGGTACCTTTACCCTTTATTGGGCGCTGCAGTGGGAGTTGTGGCCAGCTTCTGCGGACTGGGTGGGGGATTCATCATGGTCCCCGTGTTGCTGCTTCTGGGATTTGAGGCCCAGCGGGCAGTGGGAACGACCTTCGTTATGATAATGCTCGTTGCCCTCTCTGCCCTGTTTGCCCATACCCGCCTCGAGAACGTCGACTGGAGGATGGGACTTCTCCTGGGGGTAGGAGGGGCAATAGGCGCTCAGCTGGGCCCTGCCCTGCTTGAGCTCGTTCCCACCAACATCTTCAAGAAGATCTTTGCGCTTCTCCTGATCTTCGTTTCCCTCAGGCTCCTTTTGGGGAGATGAGTTGACCCGCCCAAAGGGGGCCTGATATACTTGCCCTCCCATGAGTCCTGGGGCCATATTCGTGACATCATTCGTGGTAGGACTCTCAGGGGCCCTCATGCCAGGTCCGGTCCTCACCGTGACGGTGAGCGGGGCCACGAGGAAGGGCTTTAAGGCCGGCCCTCTTGTGGTCCTGGGTCACGGGATAGCCGAGGTGAGCCTGGTCATCGCCCTCCTCTTGGGGCTCGGGGCACTGCTAAAAGAAAGGTTCTTCTTCGGGTTCGTGGGGATAGCGGGAGGGGCGATCCTCCTGCTCATGGGGGTGGGGCTGTTAAAGGAGAAGGGAGGATATGATCTTTCGGCGAATGAGGGCAGGATCGGGGGAAGCATCATATGGGCCGGCCTCCTTGCCACGGTCTCCAACCCCTATTTCCTCCTCTGGTGGGCCACGGTGGGGCTCACTTACATTATCATCGCCCAAAAGTATGGATGGTTCGGACTGGGCCTCTTTTACACAGGCCATATCCTTGCCGATATCGTCTGGTACTTTTCGGTAGCGGCTACCCTTTCTGCGGGGAAGAGGCTGATCACGGCCAGGGGTTTCAGGGTATTGAACGGCGCCTGCGGGATTTTCCTCATCCTGCTGGGCATTTATTTCGGCTCGAGCGGGATCAGGTCCCTGATCCTATGAGAGAAAGGAGTTAAACAATTGATACTGAGAACCCTTGTGGTGGGACCCCTTCAGGCCAACTGTTATCTGCTCGGCTGTGAGAGGACGCGCCTCGCTGCGGTGATAGACCCCGGGGGGGATGCAGAGGTTATCATCTCCACCGTGGAAAGGGAGGACCTCAACGTCCTCTTCATCATCAACACCCATGGTCACTTCGACCATACGGCGGCCAACAAGCCCCTGAAGGAGGCGACAGGGGCGGAGCTCCTCATCCACAAGGCGGATGCCCCTCTCCTCGCCCGCCAGGCCCAGAAGGCCGCTTCGTGGGGGATATACATAGACGACTCCCCCCCTCCGGACAGATACATCGAAGAAGGGGACCTGATCGTCTTCGGGGATGTGACCCTGGAAGTACTTCACACTCCTGGTCACTCCCCAGGCGGAGTATCCCTCTTCACCGACAGGATGGTCTTTGTCGGCGATACCCTCTTCGCCGGCTCCATCGGAAGGACCGACTTCCCCGGAGGGGACTACGACACCCTGATCCAGTCGGTCCGCTCCAAGATCTTCACCTTGGGAGACGACGTGACGGTGTACCCCGGCCACGGCCCTGCCACCACGGTGGGCAACGAAAAAAGATTTAATCCCTTCTTCACCGGCCGAGGGATGCCCTGGCTGTAAGGCTTACTGATACGTTGAGAGAAGCTCCTCGTTGAGCTCTATTTTGACCTGCTCCCTCCTCTCCTGGAGCCAGGAGGAGAGGAGCTGCTCCCGCCACATACCCTCAAGCAGCCTTCTGTAATCCCCTTTTTTATCCTCGTACTCCTTCGAGGAAGGGGGCTTTACCTCCTTGAGGCGAACCACATAAAAGGCACCTCCCCCCTCTATCACCTCCTCAAGGAGGGGATGTTCGGGAGTGAGGGTCTGGACCTTCTGGGCCTCTTTGCCAAAAAGCCCTACTTTGGGGATGAAACTCGAGGCCCGGGGAAAGTAATCGGTCTCTTCCACCTCAAGCCCCCTCTCTTTGAGGAACTCCTCAAGGCCCCCTTCCCGCCATTTCTTAATGACCTCGAGGGCCACCTTCCGGGCCATCTCCCTGGCCTTCAACTCCTTGTATCTCCGGGCCACCTTATCCTCTACCTCTTCGAAGGAGGCGATGCGGGAGGGAACCTTCTGCAACAACTGGATGATGAAGAACTCTCCCCCATCCTCTATAACTGAGGAGATCTCTCCGGGCGAGAGGCTGAAGGCCTCCTGGACCAACTTCGGCCTCGCCCCTATTTCAGGGACCTCCTTGCCCCGGGGGAAGGGGGGAGGGGTGATGAGCTTAAGGCCGGCCTCCTCGGCGTATTTTAAGAGATCTCCCCGCTTTTTGGCCTTGTAGGAGGAGTCGGCAGCCTCGAGGGCGGCCCGATCGGTGGCCTTCTCCCTGCGGAGCTGAGAGAGGATCTTGTCCCTCACCTCCTCCAGGGGAATCACCCTCTCCTCCTTTATGTCCTCCACCTTCAGGACATGGAAGCCAAAGCGGGTCCTCGCGATGCCCGCCTCCCCCTTCTTGAGGGAGAAGGCGACCCTGGCGAAGTCCGGATCGATGTCTTGCCTGAGGAGATAGCCCAGGTCCCCTCCCCTTTCCGCCGTGGGGTCCTTGGAATGCTCCTTGGCCAGTTTTGCGAAGTCCTCCCCCTTCCTGACCCGCTCAAGGAGCTCCTCCGCCTTCTTCCTCACCTCCTCCACCTTCTCCTCCTTTGCATCAGGGGGAAGGGGAAGGAGGATGTGCCTCACCCTCACCTTTTTGTGGGAAAAGTACTGATCCCTGTTCTCTTCGTAATAGCTCTGGATCTCCTCCTCAGAGACCTCAACCTTTTCGAGGAAATCTGAAGGGCGGAAGCGCAAAAGCGCCACCTTAACCTTCTCCGGAATCCTGAACTCCTCACGATGGGCGGAGTAGAAGTCCTCAAGGTCCTTCTCCTCGAATTTGACCTTATCAAGGTACTTCTCCGGTGAGACCTTCACAAATCCCAGTTTTATCTTCTCCTCCTTTCTGGAGAAGATCGATCGGAGCTCCTCATCGGAGAGATGAACCAGATTGTCCCCCAGGATGGAACGGAGCCTGTTAACGAGCAGAGCCGTCTTCACCCTCTCCTCATATTCCCCCGGCTCCATCCCCTGCTGTTGCAGGAGAAAAAGATATAGATCCCTGCTGAAACGCCCCTCCCGCTGAAAGGCGGGGTCCTTCAGGATGGCCCTCCCCACCTCCTCATCTCCCACGATAATCCCCCACCTTTCGGCCTCCTGCCTGAGGATGGAGGAATCTATCAGTGTAAAGAGGGCCTGGTTCTTTATCCCGAGGGACTGGATCTCTTTGAGGGTAAGGGACTTGCCCAGCATCCGCTCGTAGCGGAGGAGGAGGTCCCGGTAGAGCTTGTCGAACTCCCCTATGGCGATGTACTGGCCGGCCACGGTAGCGACCACCGTCTTCCTCTTGCTCTCTATCCGACCCACCCCCCAGAAGATGAAGACGACGATTATCAGACCGAGGATGATCTTTATACCCCAGGAGGCGGCATGGGTTCGCATGTACTTGAGCATCTTTCCTTCCCTTTCAGACTGGTAAGGACTTTATAGGCTAAAGAGGGGCGAAAATCAACAGCTTCATCCTTCCAGAACCCTCTTTAAGAACCTCCCTGTATGGGAGCGGGGGTTTGAGGCCACCTCCTCCGGGCGCCCTGAGGCCACCACCTCCCCTCCCCCTTCCCCTCCCTCAGGGCCGAGGTCTATGATGTAATCCGCCGCCTTCAGGACGTCCAGATTGTGCTCCACCACGATCACCGATCCCCCTCGCTCTATCAGCCGCCCGAGGATCTCGAGAAGCCTCTCTATCTCTGAGGGATGGAGGCCTGCTGTGGGTTCATCGAGGATGTAAAGGGTCCTGTCCCCCTTCTGACGGGCGAGCTCCCGGGAAAGCCTAAGCCTCTGGATCTCCCCTCCAGAGAGGGTGTGGAAGGGCTGACCGAGCTTCAGGTAGCCGAGACCCACCTCCTTGAGGACCTCAAGCTTGTCCTTTATGGGAGGGATATGCCGGAAGAAGTGAAGGGCCTCCTCCACGGTCATATCCAGCACATCGGCGATGCTCTCCCCCCTGTATTTGACCTCCAGCACCTCCTCCTGGAACCTCTTCCCCCCGCAGCGTTCGCAGACCACATAGGTGTCGGGCAGAAGCGCCAGTTCCACCTTCACCATCCCCTCCCCCTGACATACCTCACACCGCCCCTCCTTAGCGTTGAAGCTGAACCGGGAGGGACCCCACCCCCTTACCCTCGCCTCGGGGAGCTGGGCAAAGAGGTCACGGATATGGGAGAAGATCCCGGTGAAGGTCGCGGGGTTTGAGCGAGGGGTGCGAAAGATAGGCGTCTGCTCGAGCGCTATGACCCTGTCAACCTTTTCCCATCCCTCTATCTCCTCAAACTCCCCCGGAGGAATAGAGGACCGATGAAGCCTCTGGGCGAGGGCCCGATACAGGGTGTCCATCACCAGGGTGCTCTTTCCGGATCCCGAGACACCGGTCACGCAGCAGAGCACCCCAAGGGGGAACTCCACCGTTATCCCTTTCAGGTTGTGCTCCCTCGCCCCTACAAGCCTGATACGTCCTTTGGAGAGGGGGCGCCTCCTGGGGAGTGCAGAGGGCTTGGGCAGGAGGTATCTCGCCGTAGGGGACCTCTCCTCTTTGAGGAGCCCTGCCGGGGGGCCAGAGAAGATCACCTTCCCTCCCTCAGGCCCTGCTCCTGGCCCCAGCTCCACCACCCAATCAGCAGCGAGGATCGTCTCCTGATCGTGCTCCACCACGATGACCGTGTTCCCCATATCCCTAAGGGCTTTCAGCCCCTGAAGGAGCCGGGAGTACTCCCGGGGATGGAGGCCGTGGCTTGGCTCATCGAGCACGTAGATCATCCCGCTGAGGCCGGAGCCTATCTGGGCGGCGATCCTCACCCTCTGGGCCTCCCCGGCCGAGAGGGTGGCCGTGGGCCTTTCCAAAGAGAGATACCCCACCTCCACATCCACCAGCATGGAAAGCCTCTTTCTGATCTCCTCCAGGAGATCGGCTATCACTTTCCCCTGCGCGGGGACCTGCATCTGCCCGAATAACCCGAGGACTTCCTTTATGGAGAGGGCACAGATATCGGCGATGGATAACCCTTCGATCCTCACATTCAGGGCTTCCTTCCTCAATCTCTTACCCCCGCACTCATCGCATACCCGGGCCCCTTTCGGGAAGGAATGGTCTTTCCCCTCCTGGATAAACCCTGTGCCCTTACATCGGAGACACATCCCATCGGGGTGATTGAAGGAGAAAAGGGAAGGGGTCAGGGAAGGAAAGGAGAGGTCACAGCGAACGCAATAGGGGGTCTGACTCATCACCCGCTCCTGTCCATCCCCCAGCCGAATCTTCACGACCCCTTCTCCGTACCGAAGGGCAAGCTCCAGGGACTCCCTTACCCGCCTCCCCACCCCTTCTTTGAGGATGAGGCGATCCACCAGGAGGTCAAAACCCTCCTCACCAGGGAGGGAATCGAGTTCCACTACTTCTCCTCCCACCACGGCCTTGGTGAAGCCATCCCTCAGGAGGCGGGAGATCGCCCTTTTTGTCCCTTTCTTAATAGGGGAGAGGAGGTATACCCTCTCGCCCTCTGGCAATCCCAGGATCTCATCCACCATCTCCTCTTTGGTGTAGGCCCTAATTGGGGCACCGCACCTCGGACAGAAGGGCTCCCCGATATGGGTGAAGAGCAGCCTCAGATAATCGTAGAGGCCCGTCGCGGTGGCGACGGTGGATCGGGGATTGCGGCTCAGGCCTCCCCCCTGCCTTATGGCCACCGTGGGGGAAAGCCCCTCGATGGAGTCCACATCGGGCTTGTTCATCACCCCGAGGAACTGGCGGGCATAGAGGGAAAGGGACTCCAGATAGCGTCTCCTCCCCTCCGCATAGATGGTGTCGAAGGCCAGGGAGGACTTCCCCGATCCGCTCACCCCCACGAAGACGATGAGCTTACCCCGAGGGAGCTCCAAGTCAATCCCCTTGAGGTTATGCTCCCTCGCCCCTTTTATGACGATCTGGGGCATGGCGAGGATCTGCAAAGGAGATGTCAGGGAACGGCCTCTATCACTTCTTCGGCCGCCTTCACGGTTTTCCTTGCCCCTTCGATAGCCTTCAGGGCGTCTTCCTTTGTGTATTCTTCAGTGGGAATAAAATCTATCTCTCCATAGAAGGCGAGCTCCCTCTCCCTCCTCAGCCATTTGGAGATCTCGGCAAGCTCCTCCAGTTGAGAAGCTACTACTTCGGGAAACTTCTCTCTGTTTTCGAGCAATATTCCCCCTACGTCATGCCATCTCGGAGGATCAATCCCTACCTGCCTTAACATCGCTTTTTGGGCGAGCTCCACTACCTCCTGGGCCTCTCTAACCACATCCGAGTAATCCCCCTCTTCAAAGAGAAGATCAAGTATGCGTAATCTCTTTGTGGCCTTATATAAATAACTTCTCGCCAGCTCATCGTTGGTCATAGCTCGATCCTCTCTCCGAACCTGTAATCGGGTTTAAGGATCCAATACCACCCACCTCCTCGGAAGACCCGCTTTGCTCCCAATGCCTTTAGACGTTCCCTAAACCCTTCGAGGTAACGGCGAAAAAAACCCCCCTTGTCGAAGAGGATCTTCGCATCGTAAATCATGTCAAGGAAAAGGGGGCTTCCCCTCTTCACCTCTTCAGGCGTCTTAAAAATGGGAGAGAGGAAGGGGTAAATGCCCTGCCCCTCGAGTTCCCTCAGGTCATCTTCAAGCTTCCTTTCTACATTGTTGACGAACTCCTCCACCCTCCTAATCCTCCCCTGGGGTAGAGGTTCGGCGATGATCAGTATATCTATGTCGGAATCGGGCCTAAAGCTATCCCTGGCCACTGAACCGAAAAGGACGAAGCTGATGAGGCGATCTTTATAATACGCCTCCGTAAGTTTAAGCACCTTCTCCAGAAAGCGCTGGTAAGACTCTTTATATCTCATGGTCTCTGACCTTCTCAGATTCTATCATCATTTCACCTCTTGCACACCAGTGGTCTTCCTCGAGTCGATGATAGTTTTCCTCAAAGTCCTTTCTCATGATCCCTTCGCTTGCATCCTCTCCCGGGCCTTCTCTATCCAGGTTCTCTCCTCTGGCGTCTTAGGATTCATCTCCGTAACTTTTTCAAAAAGGCTCCTCGACTTCTTTAACATCCCCAATTTTTCATAGGTAACGGCCAAATTGTAGACCACCTTTATCTCATCCGGCTTCATCTCCATCGCCCGCTCGAAGCACTTCCGGGCCTCTTGGAACTGATCGAGGCCAAAATAGGCGATCCCCTTATTGACGTATGTCTCCCAGGTGGGCTCCCGCAGATACATCACCCGCTCAAAGCAGCTCAAGGCCTTCCGCAGCTTGTATTTCTGAAGGTAAGCCCTGCCCAGGAACTGATAGGCCTCGCCCCTCGCCCCAAGACCGGCCCTCTTCCTGTACTCCTCAAGGTTCTTTATGGCCTCCTCCATATCGCCCACCTTGTAATAGGAGGCCCCGAGATAGTAATAGGCCTCTGCAGGCAGGTTATGCTGGAGCCCTATGGCCTGCCTCAGGGCACGAATCGCCTCCTTATACCTCTCGAGCTTCATCAGGGTAAACCCCAGCTCATAGTAACCTCTGGCGAAGTGGGGGCGGTTTGAGATGGCCTTCCTCAGGGCCTCCTCCGCCTTCTCGAGGTGTTCCTTCGTCCCGAAGATCTGATGATAGATGGCAAGATAATAAAAGGGATAAAAATCTCTGGGAAACCTCCGGCATGCCTCCTCCAGTTCTCTCCCAAGGGCCTGAAGGTATTCCTCATCCTCCTTCTTCTCCTTGGCATAATCCATGGAAAAATCCGATGGCCTCAGATATTTGAACCCCCATTTCTCGGTCAGCTCTTTAAATTTGCTCACCCTGAGGTAGAGGACGCTTTTGTCGTCAAAGGCCACGAGCCTCCAGTCCTCGTCCTCATCGAGCCAGTAACAGAGCCTGGAGTAACCCAGCTCCCTGTCATCCCTCACGAGCACCATATCGATCCCGTACTTCTCCTCGACCTTCTCCCATATCTCCTTCTTCCGCTCGGCCAGGCTATAAAGCCAGAAGAAATCCTGATCGTAGATCGTCGGCGTCCTTCCGTCGATAAAGACGGGGACATTGGGCCAGAGGTGAAAGATCAGGAAACCACCGAGACCGTAGGTGTTATAGATCTTCCCCTTCACCCCGTGATCCTTTACAAACTCCACCGTACTTTCGGGATATATTCTCCAGACACCAAGACCCAGCCTATCTGCCTGAAGGAGCCCCCTGAGATCCTTTACTGAGAAGAAGATGATCAATGCCAGCGGGACGAAAAGGGGCCATCTCTTCCCCTGCCACCTCACCCGAGAGAGGTTGGCCACGATGACCGGGGCGGTGGCGATAGCGAAAAGGCCGCAGAATCTATGGTATTTGAAGGCCAGATAGGAAAAGAACGCAAAGATCAGGAGATCCTCGACCCTTCCCAGGTTCTCCTTCTTTATCAAGAAGGAAAAGACTCCCAGGAGGAACATCCCCCGAAACCAGAAGGTGGGATCGGTGACGAGCAGTCCGAGGATCCGGATGTCAATGGGGACCCATTCTGCAATATTTCGCAGGACTTCTTTCGATTCCATATGGCGTAATGGAGCGTAATACACTTCCAGGGTATAGGGGTTTATAAGGGAAGAGAGGAGAAAAAATACAAAGGTCAGAAAAAGGAGGCGAAGTTTCCGGTCCTTGAAGACGGGCCTGAGGTCTTCCCTGTGCTTTATGGCCAGAGAGATGAACCTCCCCAGGAGATGGGCCCCTATGAGGGAAAGGCCCATCAGAAAGCTCGAGTGGAAGTTGACCCAGAGCACCTGAAGGAGGAGGACAGAGGGGAGGAAGTACCTGAAGGGGATCTTGCCCTCCCGGAAGGAGATGAGCAGATAAACGAGGATCCCCACGAACAGCAAGAAGACGATCTGAGGCCTCACCATGAAGCGGATGCGGGCCACGTTGAGGGCCAGAAATAAGAGGGTCAGGGTGAGCCAGAACCTCCCCTGATCCACCCTCCTGCAAGTCTTAAAGAGAATCAGAAACAGAAGAAGGATGACCGCTACCTTGAATAGGATCAGGCCTCCAAAACCGGCCATCTTCCAGATGGGATAGATAAGCGCCTGAAAGAGCCATTCAAAGTCTATCCACTCCGCCCCCTTGAAGGTATAGGAGAAGGGATCATGGTGGGGGATCGCCCTGTTCTGCCAGATCCACTCCCCGGTCTTAAGGTGCCACCATATATCGAAGGAGCAGATCTTCTGAGCAGCGAAAAGGGCACAAAAGGCAAAAAAGACCGCCAAAGCAACCCAGCGCCCTTTTCCTTCGATCATCCTATCCCCTTCCGAAATGATCCCACCAGAGCTGGAAAATGAGCAGGTTCCAGAGCTTCTTCCTGTTGTCCACCCTCCGGGCCAGGTGATCCCCGATGAGCCTCTCCACCACCTTGGGATCAAAGATCCCCTGCCTCCTCAGCCTCTCCTCGGAGAGGAGCTCCAGCATCATCTCCTTGAGCTCCCCGCAGAGCCACTTCGCCACCGGGATTCCAAACCCCTTTTTCCCCCGTTTCAGGATCTCCCGGGGCACCTTCTCCCTTATGGTCTCTTTCCAGATGTACTTCGTCTTGAGCCAGCGCAGCTTTAGCCCCTCAGGGATCCCCGTCACGAACTCCACGAAGAGATGGTCGAGGAAGGGAACCCTCACCTCAAGGCCATGGGCCATGCTGGCCCTGTCTACCTTCGCCAGAACCCCCTCCTGAAGGTAGAGCTTGGTATCGAGATAAAGGAGCTTTCCGAGCTCAGAACTGAAGGCCCTACCCTCAAGGTAATCATGAAGGACCCTGAAGGAATCCGATCTCTCGAGCGCCCCCCTGATGCCATCGGTGAGCAGCTCCTCCTTCTCCTGCGGGGAGAAGGTCCCGAGCCATAGGTAGTGGCGCTCTATGGGGGGATACGGGATACCCTGGATGAACTTCTTGGCGCGGAAGTCGAAGCTCATGTTGTCGAAGGATACGGGAAGCCTCCTCACCACGGCCTCAAGGACCGCCCTTGCCGGGGAGGGTATCCTTTCGTACAGGCGGGCGAGGACGAAGGCCTGATAGGTGGGGTAGCCGGCAAAGAGCTCATCCCCTCCATCCCCTCCTAAGGCGACCTTGACATACCCCCTGGTGAAGCGGCTGAGAAGATACGTGGGCATGATGGAGGCATCGGCGAGGGGCTCATCCAGGATGGAGGCGACCTCGGGGATGATCTCAAGCAGGGTCCCAGGGGCCAGGATCTCATCGTGATGCTCGGTCTCGAAAAAGGACGCTGCCTTCCTGAAGTACCGGGATTCGTCAAAGGAGGGGTCCTCAAACCCCACGGAGAAGGTCCTCACATCGCTGACCTCTTCGTATCTCAGGGCGGCAAGGACCGAGGTGGAGTCTATCCCCCCGCTCAGGAGCACGCCTACGGGGACATCGCTTATAAGCCTCATCCTCACGCTGCGGCAGAATTCCTTCCAGAGGACCTCCTTCAAATCCTCTTCTTTCAAGCCCCTCAACCTGTCCCCCATATCCATGTCCCAGTACCGCTCGGTGCGAAACTCCCCTCCCTCAAAGATCCCCCTGTACCCTGGGGGCAGCTTCCTGATCCCCCGATAAATGGTCCAGGGGGCGGGGATGAAGTCGTAGCTCAGGTAATGGCTTAACCCCTCGGGGTCGAGCTCCCCATCCACCCAGGGGAGCTTCAGAAGGGCCTTGGGCTCGGAGGCGAAGGCAAGATCTTTCCCATTGTAGGCGTAATAGAGGGGCTTTATCCCGATCCGGTCTCTGGCCAAAAAGAGCCTCTTTTTCTTATCGTCCCAGAGGGCGAGGGCGAACATGCCGTTGAGTCTCTTAAGACACCCCTCACCCATCTCCTCATAGAGGTGGACAATGACCTCTGTGTCGGTCCGGGTGCGGAAGCGATGGCCCTTCCCCTCCAGTTCCCTCTTGAGCTCCGGGAAGTTGTATATCTCGCCGTTGAAGACGATCTGAACCGTCCCGTCCTCGTTCCCTATGGGCTGGGTACCGGAAACCAGGTCTATGATGCTCAGGCGCCGGTGCCCGAGACCCACCCCTGGGGCGATAAAGACTCCCTCCTCGTCAGGTCCCCGGTGAGATAGACTTTTCGTCATCTCCTCGAGCAGGGTCTTCTCAGGAACCTTCCCACCAGAGAAGCTCACCCCACATATCCCGCACATCAGAGGTTCACCTTTTCCCTTATCACATAGATCGGCTTTCCCTGCGATTCATGATAGGTCCGGATGATGATCTCAGCGATGAGGCCCATCAGGACGAACATCACCCCCATTATCCCCAGGAAGAAGGCGATGAGGATCATGGGGCTCATCCACTCTCCGCCGAGAAAGACCCTCCTGTAAATTACAAAGAGGGAGAAGAGGCCCCCGAGGAGGAGGAGAAGGAGTCCACCCCCGCCGAAGAGCCGGATCGGCTTGGTGGAGTAACGCTGAAGGAACATGAGGGTTATGAGATCGAGGATCACGCTGAAGGTCCGGGAGAGGCCGTACTTTGAACTGCCATACCGCCTCGGATGATCCATCACCTCTATCTCTGTGATCCTGGCCCCCACCCAGGAGGCGTAAGCAGGGATGAAGCGATGCATCTCTCCATAGAGACGAACGTTCTCCATCACCTCTCTCCTGTAGGCCTTGAGGGTGCAACCGTAATCGTGAAGCCTTACCCCGGTGAGGAAGGAGATGAGGCGGTTCGCCACCATGGAGGGGAATCGGCGGGTGAGGAGGGGCTCCTGTCGGTGTCTGCGCCAGCCGCTCACCACATCGTAGCCCTCCTCCAGCTTCTCCAGCAACCTGGGTATATCGGCAGGGTCGTTCTGGAGGTCCGCATCCATCGTGACGATCACGCGGCCTGAGGCGTGCTCAAGGCCTGCGGCGATGGCCGCCGTCTGGCCGAAGTTGCGCCGAAGCAGAACGAGCTTAACCCTCCTGTCCTTGGAGGCCATCTCCTTTAAGACCTCAGGGCTTCCATCGGTGCTGCCATCGTCCACAAAGATCACCTCCCAGGTCTTCTCGAGACCATCGAGGGCCTCATACAGCCTCTCATAGAGGGGGAAAAGGTTACCCCGCTCGTTATAAACGGGTATGACCACCGAGATATGGACTTTATCTCCCCTCATCTCCTCCTGAGCCTCTGCAGCACCTTTCTGTAATCCTCACAGAAGGGACAGAGCTCTTGAGCCCTCCGTATGGCCCCTTCTCCCTTCTCCCTTTCCCCCATCATCAGATACATCATCCCCAGGTCAAAATGATAGTGATGGTGAAGGGGGCTGAGGGATATGGCCTTCTTCACCTCTGCGATCCCTTCCTCCTTCCGGCCGAGATGCCTGAAAAGAGCAACCCCAAGGGCGTGATGATATTCGCTTGAGCGGGGATCGAACTTTATCGCCCGGTAAAGATCCGAGACCCCTGAGGTGGGGATGGTGACCCGACCCTGCAGTTTGAGCTCAGCCCGTTGATAGTACAGCCTCCCATAGAAGGGGAGGATAAAGATGATACAGAGGGCAAGGGAAACCCCAAGCCCTCCCAGGACAAGGGGTGATCTCCAGCCCTCCTCTACCTTGAGGAGACGCTCCCCTCCTTTCATATAGGGAACTCCCAGGCCCAGGATGGCAAAGGCCACAAGGCCACACCCCGGCTCATAGAAACCAAAATCGAGCGCAGTGTGGATGAAGGAAGCGACCCCTGCCACAAGTATGGCCATAATGAAGGGAACGTTTTGCCCTCCATCTCTTCTTAGCGCCTGCACCATCCCCCTTACCCACCAGAGGGCGAACCAGATGAAAGCCCCCGCTCCCAGAACTCCCATCTCCGTTCCCAGTTGCAGGTAAGAATTGTGAGCATGATGAACCACATTCCCCCCTGCCTCCTGATATTGCGGATAGAAGAGGCCGAAGGTGGCAAGCCCCCTGCCCCAAAAGGGGCTCTCCCTGATCATCCTGAGGGCAACCTTCCAGTTGAGGAGGCGGAGGAGCAGGGGGTTGTTCTTGGCGGAGAAGGGGTTGTCGGGGCGAAGGAGGATGAGGAGGAAGAATATCACGCCGATGGCCGTCAGGGCCATGACCCATATCACTGCCAGTCGCCTTATGCTTATGCCCTCTCTCATGACCATGTAAACGGAGAAGGCAAAGGTTCCTCCAAGAAGAAAAGAAAGCCATCCGCTGAAGGAACGGGTGAGAAAGAGGGCAAGCATCTGAAGGGAGGCGGCTATGAGCAACAAAAATACCAGCGTGATCCTCCTCACGGTGAAAAAGGCCCCTATGGTCAGGGGAATCGTCATCCCCAGGAAGGCGGCGAAGTGACTGGGAAGGAGAAAGGTGGAGAAGACCCTCTTCTGCTCGATCCTCGATGCGACCTCAGCCATGAAGGGGGCCATACCGGGAGGGGGCCTGAAATTGGGGGCCCTTATCTTCTGAAGGAGCGATTCGAAGCCGAAGAAGAACTGATAGGTCCCGTATAACGCACAGAACGTCCCCAGAACCACCAGAAGAACGAGGACATACCTTCGCCCCCTCTCCTGAAGATGGGCCACGAGCAGATAGATGGCCAGGTAGCTGTAGAGGATGAAGAGAAAGTCCCTGCTCAGGGTGTAGTCGGCACTCCTCCAGGTGTAAAGGACCGCCAAGACGAGAAAGAGAGCGAGCGGAAAGGGAAGGACTCCCTTTTTGGTCTCAAGTTCGCCTTTATTGATCCCAGCATAGAGAAAGAGAAAAAGCCCCAGGGTCAGGAAGACGAGCTGAAAGGCCTCCGACCAGGGATGAAGGGCAGGGAGGAAAAGGACGGCAAAGAACAGAGGAAAAGCTACGAAGGCAGGGATTAACCTTTCGGACATGAACCCGAGGACATTTTAACTTACCGCAATTCTTCCCAGTTCCTCACTTCCCACCCGCCAGTTGGACTACCACCAATGGTAGCACGAAGGTTAGCATGAGTGCAATTATTTGTTGCCACATCCCGGCAAACACATTGGACGCCATCCTGATCGATACCGAAATAAAAGTCCCCGCTCTGCCTGTTCTGCGGCTGGGCTATAACAGTGTAATGCGTATTGTCTGACCTATTCAAATCGATATTGTAGTTATTACCTGCCATATTACTGCCACATCCGGGCAATGAGGTGAGAGCCCCGGCAAAGAACCCCCTTTCTGCCCTGTACATCTCCTGGGCGGCGCGGACGGTCAGCAGGGCGTCGAAGGCATCGGTCCTCCTCGCCCGGGTAACATAGCTGTTGTAAGCAGGAATGGCCACTGCTGCCAGAATCCCCACAATTACCACCACAATCATGACCTCAAGTAAAGTAACTCCCCTTTTTCCCTTGCAACCAAAATCCATCATCTCCCTCCGCAGATAAAAAGGTGAATTTCTCGTGATTGAAGCAAGAAATATGCCACACAATTTTTCTGCGGAGGCGATCCTTTTCAAAAGTCGTAAGAGTAGTAAAGGGCTATTCCCTTCTCTCTCACGTATTCCTCGACCCTGGGCTCTGAAATCATGTAGGTGACCAGCACGGGAAAGATCCCCTCCAGGACCCCCTCAAGCCTTTTGAGTTTCCTTCGGATGAAACGATCGACCTCCCTTCGGGAAAGCTGACTCTTCTCCTCCCCTACAATCGTCACCCGCTCGCCGTTCCTCCGCCCCTCGCCTATGATGTTAACCTCCAGGTAATCACCACGGTTATCCCTCAGAAACTTCCTCCTCAGTCTCCCCTCTACCTTTATCCCATAGTCCCTTTCCAGGAGGCGTGGAAGGGCCTTGAAGGCTTCGTCTTCCAGGCGATAGCCCACGGTAATGGAAAGGCCTCCCACCTGTTCCCTTGTCTTCCTGTGCTCAGCTATGAGAAGCTGAAGCTCTTGCTCCGTCCTCTTTTGGGCCTGGGCCAGTTCCTCAACGGTAACCTCAAGTCTACTGATACGCTCTTCCGTCCTCCTCTGCGCCTCAGCCAGCTCATTTACCCTCTCCTCCGTCCGCCTCTGAGCCTCAGCAAGCCTTTCAACCGCCTGCTCCAGCCTGTTGAGACGCTCTTCCGTACTCCTTTGGGCTTCGGCCAGCTCCTCCACCCGCTCCTCTGTCTTCTTCTGAGCCTCGGCCAGTCTTTCAACCGTCTGCTCAAGCCTGCTGAGACGCTCCTCCGTTCGCCCCTGGGCCTCGGCAAGCTTCTCAACAGCCCCCTCAAGCCTCAAAAGACGCTCCTCTGTCCTCTTCTGGGCCTCGGCGAGTCCTTTTATCTGTTGCTCCGTACCCCTCTGAGCCTTGGCCAGTTCCCTGACTATCTCCTTCAGCTCGTTGAACTCCCTCTTTGTGACGGACTCCTCCCTCCTCCTCTCGATCTCCTCGACGAGATCGATGAGGACCTCCCTGATCTGCTGAGGGACGGCTTCAAGCTTTCTTATCAGTGAGGCACTGATAGGCATCTTTCTCCTTTTACAGGTCTAATATATACGACAGAACTTAACATAGCAATAAATTCCCAAAGGTAAGGCCATTTATAAGAATTAATGAAAGGAGAAGCCTTATCTCAGGAGGCCGATGATGGAGACGATCACTCCTGTCTGAACCAGAAGAAGTCCCACTACCCACTTTATTACGCTCGCCTTAACCCTCTCTATCTCCCTCTGGAGAGATAGCTTCACCTCTTCTATCTCCTTCTGAAGCCTGAGCTCCACCTCCTTGAGCTCCTTCTTCAACTCCTCTATCTCCTTCTGAAGAGCCAGCTTGGTGACCTCCAGATCCCCTTTGGTCGTCACATCCTTAAGATGCGTGGTACGACTCTCCAGCTCATCTATCACCTCAGAAAGAACCTTCGCCTTCTTCTCATCATCCTTGAAGGCCTCATATACCTTCACCGCCAGGCTCATCTAATCCTCCTATAACACACAACAAGAGGATAAATAAAAAGGAACGGAAAAGCAACAATAATTTTCGGTTGTTTCCTTAATTGTGAGGTATAGCTTCTATTGCCTTGGACGGAACTTTTGGGGAAGGTTAGTAAGCCATTGTCTCAAATAGCCGACGTTGGGGTCATACCACACCCGGATGTAGAGATAATGGTTCACAACTGTAGAGGGGAGGTTAGTGATATTTCTAATGCCATAAATGCCTTCTGAAGAATTGGCATTTATGACCTCAATCTGGCCGAACCTGTTGCTCCACCCGCTTTCAACCACTGAAAGATCAGAGGGGAAAGAGCTACTCCCCCCCATGGCATGGTACTCCGTTACGGCAGATGCCACCCTATCCAGGGCTACCATCACTTCGGTGAGTCTCGATTTCGTTACAAAATCAGAATAGGCAGGAATGGCTATCGCGGCAAGGATGCCGATGATAGCCACTACGATCATAAGTTCAATGAGGGTAAAACCATCCTTTCTCCCACTTCTTCTTTTTGAAAAAATTATCGTCATCTTACTAAAAAAGGTCAGAGAGAGGGGACCTCTCTCTGACCTATACAAAAGCTAAGCGTTACTTCTTAGGCAAAAATTTAGTCGGCACGTCACCACTCCAACTTTTTTGGTAGCCATTAACATCATCATATGTAAGCGTTAAAACTATATTGCATCCTTGTACTG
>CAYRAR010000022.1:0-18799 GCA_964422255.1 uncultured Thermodesulfobacteriota bacterium
GACGAGTACACCTGCTTTTACTTCGCTGCCGACTGGCATGCCCTCACCTCAGAGTACAAGGACCCCACGGTGATCAAGGAGAGTCTCGTGGAGATGTTCGTGGATTGGCTGAGCGTGGGGCTTGATCCCCAGAAGGCCACCCTCTTTGTCCAGTCCTGGGTGAAGGAGCATGCGGAGCTGCACCTCCTGCTATCCATGATCACCCCCCTGGGCTGGTTGGAGAGGAACCCCACCTACAAGGAGCAGCAGGAGGAGCTCAAGGGAAAGGATCTCGGCACCTACGGGTTCCTCGGATATCCGGTCCTTCAGGCCGCAGACATCCTCATGTACAAGGCCCACTTCGTCCCCGTGGGGAAGGATCAGCTCCCCCACTTGGAGATCACCCGGGAGATCGCCCGGCGCTTCGCCTACCTCTACAGGGAAATCTTTCCCCTCCCCCAGGCCCTCCTCACTGAGGTCCCGATCCTGCCCGGCATAGACGGCCGCAAGATGAGCAAGAGCTACAACAATGCCATCTACCTCTCCGATCCGCCCGAGGTGATCGCCTCCAAGGTCTCCCAGATGGTCACCGATCCCCAGCGGGGCAGGAGGCACGACCCCGGCGACCCCGAAGTCTGCAGTGTCTTCGCCTACCACCGCCTCTATACCGAGGGAGAGCGGGTTGAGGAGATCGCCAGGGAGTGTCGCCGGGCAGGGATCGGCTGCGTTGACTGCAAGAAGATCCTCGCCACAAACCTCAAGGCCTACCTCGCCCCTATCCAGGAGAGGAGGGCCCATCATCTGGCTCACCTATCGGAGGTCCGTGAGATCATGGAGGAGGGCACCGCCAGGGCAAGGGAGATGGCCCGGGCGACGATGGAGGAGGTGAGGGAGGCGATAGAGCTCGGCTGAGATGGAACCCTATCAGGTAAAGATCCAGGTCTTTGAGGGCCCCCTTGATCTTCTGCTCCACTTGGTAAGGAAGAACAAGATAGACATCATGGACATACCCATCGCCCTGATCACCGAGCAGTACCTGGAGTATATTCGCTTGATGAGGGCCTTGGACATAAACGTGGCTGGGGAATATCTCCTCATGGCTGCTACCCTGATGTACATAAAATCGAGGACCCTCCTCCCCCGTCATGAGGCAGAGGAGGAGGAAGAAGACCCCAGGGCAGAGCTCTCAAGGAGGCTCCTCCTCTATGAGGCCTTCAAGGAGGCCGCAAGCGCCCTGGGAGAGAGGCCCCTCTTGGAGAGGGACGTCTTCATCAGGGAGGTCCTCGATGAGGGTGGGGAAGGGGAGATAGAGGCGGACCTTCCTTCCCTCCTTCAAGCCTTGCGGACCCTTTCCCAGAAGGCCGGAGGGCGGGAGGAGATCCAGCGGATCACCCCCGATACCATAACCGTTCGCCAGAAGATGGGGGAGATCCTGAAGCTCCTTGAGGAAGTGGACCTTCTTGCCCTTCAGTCCTTCGCCTCGGGGAAGGGAGAGCTGATCGTCTCCTTTCTGGCTCTGCTCGAGCTCGCCAAGGAGGGGTTGGTACACCTTTGGCAAACTGAGGACTTCGGCCCCCTGTGGGCGAGCAAGTCCCTTGGGGAGGACGGGATCTCCTATGGGTAGACCCTTCGTTCCCCTTCTGCTCATTCCCCTTCTGCTTGTCCCCCTCACCGCTTACGGTGGGCGCTATCAGGTCAAGGTGGTGGAGGGGCTGGTGGAGAAGAGGCCCCATTCCCCTCCTCCTCGCTGGCAAGATGTGCTGCAGGAGGCGCTGGAGAAGGGGGTAAAGGAGGTGGCCAGGGAGATGGCCGAGGGATGGGAAGAGGTACTCGAGGAGGGAATAGGGGGGCGGGCGGCGGATTTCGTGATGAGCTACCGGATCCTGCAACGGGTAGATTCCCCCTGGGACAGGAGGATGGTCGTGGAGGTGACGGTGGACCGGGAGGCCCTTAGGGAGGCGCTTCAGGCCCTGGGACTTCTCGGGGAGGAGAAGGCGAGAGATTATCTCCTCGTCCTGGTCGGGATAAGGAGATATGAGGAGCTGATGAGGTTGGAAAGGGAATTGCAAAAAAGTGAGGGAGTGGAAAAGGTCCAACTACAGGAAGCCGAGAGGGGAAGGTTTGTGTTTGAGATAACCTTCTTGGGGACCAAGGGTGAGCTGGAGAGGAGGCTGAGCGCCCTTCTGATCGACGGGTCTTCCCTCAAGGTGAAGGGGAGGCTCGGGAAGGTGGTTGAGGCAGAATTTCATGAGGAGGTCGCCAGATGAAGAGGCAACCCGTCCTGGTGGGCCTTTTGATCCTGGGGGTGATCCTGATCGTCTTCATCGGATCCATCGTCCTGATAAGCTATTTCTTCCGCCGTGAGCCCCCCACTTTGGCCTTTGGGGATAAAGTGGGGGTGGTGGAGATAATGGGGGTGATCACCGATCCGAAGGAGACGATCCACTGGATCAAGACCTTCAGGGAGGACAAGGGGATAAAGGCGATAGTCCTGCGGATCGACTCCCCTGGCGGCGCGGTGGGAGCCTCCCAGGAGATATACCGGGAGGTGATGAAGACGAGGAGGTTCAAAAAGGTGGTCGCCTCCATGGGAAACGTGGCCGCCTCCGGGGGCTATTACATCGCCTCGGCAGCCCACAAGATAGTGGCGAATCCCGGGACCATCACAGGGAGCATCGGCGTGGTGATGCAGTTCACCAACGCGGAGGAGCTGCTCAAGAAGATAGGCCTCAGGGGATACGTGATAAAGAGCGCACCTCATAAAGACATCGGCTCCCCCTTCAGGGAGATGACCAAGCAGGAGAAGGCCCTGTTGCAGGAGGTGATAGACAACGTCCACCGGCAGTTCGTCAAGGCGGTGGCTGAGGGAAGGGGATTGCCTTTAAGGGAGGTGGAAAAGATCGCTGATGGGAGGATATTCTCGGGGGAGCAGGCCCTGAAGCTCGGGCTGGTCGATCGGCTGGGCTCCTTCGAGGATGCGGTCTCCTGGGCCGCGGAGCTGGCGGGGATAAAGGGGAAGCCTCATCTGGTTTATGGCAGGAGGAGGCCCAGGATCCTGGACTATCTGATCGAGGGGGTGGTTAAGGTGTGGAAGAGGGAGATCCTGGAGAGGTTCCCCCAGCTCGCTTATCTCTGGGTCCCATGATCCCCCTCCCCCTTTCTGGCCAGGACGATGAATCCGGTGTGCCCGACCATCCGATGGTAAGGCCGCACGCTCAACCCCTCCACGTTCCAGTTCCTGAGGAGCACCTCGAGGATCTCTATAGAATAGAAGAAGGGGTTCCCCCGCAAGGTCTCCACCAGGGAGTTGACCTGGAGCACGGTGGGGAGGTAGCTGAGCATGAGACCCCCCTGGCGCAGGCACCGCGCGGCATGCTCCACCACCCTCCAGGGCTCAGGCACATCGAGGATGATCCGATCGAGCTCCTCTTCCTCGATCCCCTCGTAGACATCCTTGAGCTTGACGATATGGTTGTGAGGGGGGCCCATGTAGAGCTCGATGTTTCTCCTCGCCCTCTTCACGAACTCCTCCCTCACCTCATAGGAGATCACCTTCCCCTTCTCTCCCACGGCCCTCAGGAGGGCGAGGGCGAGGGCACCGGAACCGATCCCCGCCTCCAGGACCGTCGAGCCGGGATAGATGTCGGCGTAAAGGAGGATTACCGAAAGGTCCTTGGGGTAGATGATCTGGGTATCCCTCCTCATATGCATGATGAACTGACGGAGGGTGGGGCGGAAGACCAGGAAGGGGGCCCCCAGAGAGGTGCGGATCACCGACCCGTCCTCCTTGCCGAGGATGTCGTCATGGAGGATCTTCCCCTTATGGAGGTTCACCTGGGCGCCCTTCTTAAGTCGGTAGCAGAACTCCTTATCGTCCTCGGGGTCAAGGAGGATCACCGTCTCCCCTTCGGCGAAGGGGAGCTTCCTCGTCCCTCCCTCTGGGATGAAGAGCCCGTGCCACCAGACCATATCTGCCCTTTAACCTATCCCATCTCAGGGGAGGTGTCAAACTGAGGGATGAGCCTGATCCTTTACTACATACTCACCTTTTCCCTCGCCCTCCTCCTCTCCCTTTACTTCACCCCCATAATGAGGAGGGGGGCGCTACGCTTCGGCATCCTGGACAGGCCCGACGGGAAGCTCAAGCGCCATCCCCAACCCATCCCTTACTTAGGGGGGGTGGCGGTCTATTTCTCCTTTTTGCTTACCGTGAGTTTCTCCTTTCCCTTCAAGGAAGAGGCCCTCGGCCTCATGCTCTCGGGGACCATCCTGCTACTGGTCGGGCTGCTCGATGACCTCGGTTCCCTCTCCCCTGCGGTGAAGCTCGCAGCCCAGGCCTTTGCGACATTCGTCCTCTTGAGGGCAGGGGTATACGTAAAGCTCGTCTTCCTCCCCCCCTGGGCCAATATCTCCCTCACCTTCCTCTGGCTCCTGGCCATAACCAACGCCTTCAATATCTTGGACGTGATGGACGGGCTGGCGGCAGGGGTGGGGGGGATCGCTGCCATAGGCTTTGCCATTGTAGCGACCCTTAACGGCAGGATAGAGGTCGCTACCATGGCCGTAGCCCTGGGGGGAAGCCTCTGGGGGTTTGTGCGCTACAACTTCGCCCCGGCGAAGATCTTCCTCGGGGATGCGGGAAGCATGTTCATCGGATTTCTCCTGGGGGGGCTTGCCGTGGTGGGGAGCTATACCGGGAAAAACCCGTTGGGGTTCCTGGCCCCGGGGGTCGTGCTGGGCATCCCTATATTCGACACGCTGCTGGTCATATACAGCAGGCTCAAGAAGGGGATCTCCCCCTTCAAGGGGAGTCCCGATCATTTCGCCATAAAACTCCAGGGAAAGGGCCTTTCGCCCAAGAAGGTCGCCCTGCTTAGCTACGGTGTGGGAGGAGGGCTTGCCGGACTGGGGATAGGGATGATGGAGGTGGGATCGTGGAAGGCGGTCCTCGGGACATCGCTCCTCCTCCTCATCCTTGCGATCTGGGGCATCATCACCATCGAGCGGATGGAGGGGATATGATCCTGGCGGTGGGGGCAGGCCTTTCAGGGATGAGTTTCTCCCTTCACGCAAGGAGGGATGACGTACTGCTCGTCGAGAGGGAGAAGGAGGTGGGGGGACTCTGCCGATCCCTGAGGGTGGAGGGCTTCACCTTCGATTACACCGGACACCTGCTTCACCTGAGGGATCCCTCGATGGAGCGATGGGTGAAGCAGATCCTCCCCTCCTGGGAGCTGCACCGCCGCCGGGCGGCCATCCACCTGGACGGGATCCTCGTCCCCTACCCCTTTCAGGCCAACCTCTGGGCCCTCCCTCCATCCCTTAAGAGGGAATGCTTGGAAGGTTTCAGGAGGAGGAAGGCGGAAGGTGAGGGATTCGTCTCCTGGGTGAAGGGGAACTTCGGAGAAGGGATGGCCCGTCACTTCTTCCTCCCCTATAACAGGAAGCTCTGGCTCTACCCCTTGGAGGAGATGGCCCCGGAATGGGCAGAGAGGTTCATCCCCCTACTTGACCCCTCTCAAGTAGAGGAGGGGGCAAAGGCCCCCCCGGATAGGGACTACGGTTACCACCACCGGTTCCTTTACCCCTCCTCAGGGGGGATAGGGGCCTTCTCGGAGGCACTGGGCAAGGGGATAAGGAATCTCCTCCTGGGGAAGGAACTAGTGGCCCTCAGGATCGCTCCCAAAGAGGCCCTCTTCTCCGATGGTGAGGTGATCCGGTATGATCGGCTTATCGTCACCCTCCCCCTGGTGGAGCTCCTCAGACGGATCGAGGACCTCCCCCGGGAAGGGAGGGACTGGATGGGGAGGCTCAGGTATGTCTCGGTCTGGACCCTCCATCTGGGGATAGAGGGGGAGGATGAGCTTCCCTATCACTGGATATATTTTCCCGAGCCCGAGTATCCCTTCTATCGGGTGGGGTTCCCCTCTTCCCTCTCCCCTGCCATGTCCCCCGAGGGGGCGAGGTCGATAACCGTTGAGGTGGCCCATCTTCCGGATGAGCCCCTCGATCAAGAGACCCTTAAGGAGGGGTGTCTAAGGGGCCTTCGCCGCTCAGGGCTCCTGAAGGAGGGAGAGAGGGTCGTGGTCCTTCGGGTCTCAGAGATAAGGCATGCCTATGTGTTCTTTGACCGATGGAGGGAGGAGAACTTGCCCAGAATAATGGCGTTTCTCCACAAACACGGGATATATCCCCTGGGCCGATATGCCCGTTGGGAGTACTCCACCATGGAGGACGCCCTCCGGGAGGGAAAGGCCTTGGCAAGGGAGCTTGCGGGATGAGGGCGAAGGTGGTCCACATCATAACGAAGCTGGAGCTCGGGGGGGCGCAGCAGAACACCCTCTACACCGTGAGTCACCTCGACCGGAACCTCTTCCGCCCCTATCTGATCACCGGCACCGAAGGTCCCCTCGTTCCCGAAGCGAAGGGGATGAGAGGGGTCAAGTCCTACTTCCTCCCCGAGCTTGTGAGGGAGGTCCACCCTCTGAAGGACCTCCTTGCCCTCTTCAGGATAAGGGCGATACTCAGGAAGATAAAGGCCTCCGACGAGCTCCCCCTCATCGTCCACACTCACTCTTCCAAGGCGGGGGTGGTGGGAAGGTGGGCGGGTTATCTCGCGGGGGCGGAGATCATCATCCACTCGATCCACGGCTTCGGCTTCAATGACTACCAACCCCTCCCCTTCCGCCGCTTCCTGATCGCCTTAGAGAGGCTCACGGGCCGAATTACCCACCACTTTATCCCGGTAAGCTGGGCGAACTTGGAAAAGGGGGTCTCGCTGGGGATATTCCCACGGGCGAAGGCGACGATGATAAGGAGCGGGATCGACCTGAAGCTCTTCTCATCTTGCAAGGTCGATCGGAAGGCCAAAAGGAGGGAACTGGGCCTTGAGGAGGGGCTTCCAGTGGTGGTGATGATCGCCTGCCTTAAGCCCCAGAAGGCCCCCCTCGACTTCGTGGAGGTGGCAAGGAGGGTGCTCAGCAGGAAGGAGGCGAACTTCCTGCTGGTGGGGGATGGGGTGCTGCGGCCCAAGGTGCTCGAGGCCGTAAAGAGGGCGGGGATCTCTCCTCACTTCCACCTTTTGGGATGGAGGTGGGATGTGGCCGAGATCCTCGCCTGCTCCGATGTCCTCGTCCTCACCTCCTTGTGGGAGGGGTTGCCCCGGGTGATCCCTCAGGCCATGGCCTCAGGGGTGCCGGTGGTGGCCACGGCGGTGGACGGGACCCCTGAGGCGGTCGTTCACGGGATAAGCGGCTTTTTGACCCACCCCCATGAGGTGGAGGAGATGGCCTCCCGGGTGCTCTATCTTCTGGAGAACCCCCAGGTGGCGAAACGGATGGGAAGGGAGGCTCAAGGGATGGTGGAGGAGTTTGACGAAGGGGAGATGCTGCGAAGGCAGCAGGAGCTGTATCTACGGCTGCTCAAGGAGGCAGGTTATGGATGAGCTGTACCTTCTCTTCTCCTTTGTCTTCGGATCGGTGGTGGGCAGCTTCCTCAACGTCTGCATATACCGCCTGCCGCGGGGGGAATCCATAATCCGCCCGGGGAGTCACTGCCCCCACTGCCGCAGCCCCATCGCCTTTTACGATAACGTCCCCATCCTCAGCTATCTGATCCTGCGGGGCAGGTGCAGGAGCTGCGGGGGGAGAATCTCCCCCCGCTATCCCTTGGTGGAGGCGATGGGGGGTGTAGGAGCGGTGGCGGCGGCGATAAAGTTCGGGTTCTCACCTCAGGCCCTCATCCATTTCGCCCTCCTCTGCTCCCTGATCGTGGTGAGCTTCATAGACCTGGATCACATGATAATCCCCGACGAGATAAGCCTGGGGGGGCTCGCTGTAGGACTCTTCCTTTCCCTCTTCCACCTCCTGCACGGGCCCAAGGAGGCCTTGGGAGGCGCCCTGGTGGGAGGAGGGACCCTCTGGGTGGTGGCCGAGGGGCACCATCTCCTCACGAAGAGGGAGGGGATGGGAGGGGGGGACATCAAGCTGATGGCCATGGTGGGCTCCTTCCTGGGCTGGAAGGGGGTGATCTTTTCCATCTTCAGCGGCTCCTTCTTCGGCTCCATCGTGGGGTTGATCCTGATGAGGGCAAAGAAGGCGGACGGGAAGTACGCCATCCCCTTCGGCCCTTTCCTCTCTCTGGGGGCCACCTGCTACATCTTCTTTGGAAAAGAGCTCATGGCGTGGTATAAAACCCTCTTAATCCGCTGAGGAGGGCCATGGGGCGAAGGAGGATCGCCTTCTTCACCTCTCCCGAGAGGATCATGGTGGGTAGCTTCCTCCTCATGATCCTCGTGGGCACCCTCCTCCTGATGTTCCCCTTTGCCACAAAGGAGGGATACATCAGCCCCATCGATGCCCTCTTCACCTCTACCTCCGCTGTATGCGTGACGGGGCTCGTAGTCGTGGATACCGGCAAATACTTTACCTTCTGGGGACAGCTCATAGTCCTTCTGCTGATTCAGGTGGGAGGGCTTGGAATCGTTACCTTTTCGGTCCTTTTCTATCGCCTCCTGGGATGGGATATACCCCTGCGGGAGAAGATGGCGATAGAGGAGACCTTCGCCTACACCCCGGTTAAGGACGTCTTCAGGGTGGTGAAGGCGGTCTTCATCTATACGGTGATCATAGAATCGCTGGGAGCGGGGGCCCTCTTCCTGAGGTGGATCCACGGCTTCCCCCCGAAAGAGGCCGCCTTCCTCTCCCTCTTTCACACCATCTCCGCTTTCTGCAACGCGGGCTTCTCCCCCTTCAGCGACTCCCTTGCCAGGTTTCGGGAGGATACGGCGGTGAACCTCATCTTCTCGGCCCTGATCATAAGCGGGGGGATCGGCTTCGTGGTCCTCCACGAGCTTCGCAGGAAGGGGCTAAGGCCCCGCAGGCTCTCCCTCCATACGAAGGTGGTCCTCGTCACCTCGGCCCTTCTCATACTGGGAGGGGCCCTGCTCTTTTTCCTCACGGAGCTGGGGTACCTCTTGCAGGGGATGACGTGGAAGGAGAAGATCCTGGTCTCCTTCTTTCAATCGGTGACGGCCAGGACGGCGGGGTTCAGCACCGTGGAGATAGCGTCCCTGCACCCCTCCACCCTCTTCTTTCTCATCCTGCTCATGTTCGTCGGGGCCTCCCCGGGATCCTGTGGCGGTGGGGTGAAGACCACCAATCTGGCCCTCCTCTTTGCCCTGGGCTTCGGCCGCCTTCGGGGCAGAAGCGACGCGGTCCTCTTCAGGAGGACCCTCCCCCGGGAGACGGTGGCCCGCTCCATCTCCATCCTCCTGGCGGCGATGATCTTCATCGTCTTCTCCCTCATCGCTCTCCTGCTCCTTGAGGAGAGGGGCTTCACTGCTGCCCTGGGAGACGAGGTGTTCCTGAGGTCCCTTTTTGACCTGGTCTCCGCCTTTGGCACAGTGGGCCTCTCCACGGGTGTGGTCCCCCACCTTTCAGTGGCGGGCAAGGCCCTCTTCATCGTCACCATGTTCACCGGGAGACTGGGTCCCCTAACCCTTGCCTGCGCCCTGGCCCGAAGGGGGGCCGAGAGGGAGGTTCACTACATGGAAGAAAAGATAATGGTGGGATAAAGGAAGGGAGGTAGGGATGGGCAAGTTCGCCGTGATAGGACTGGGGAACTTCGGGCATACGGTGGCCCGGACCCTCTTTGAGGCCGGCCACGAGGTGCTGGCCATAGACAAGGAGAAGGAGAGGGTCCAGGCCCTGCAGAACTACACCACCCAGGGAGTGGTGGCCGATGCCACCAACAAGAAGGTCTTGGAGCAGCTGGGGTTGGGGGAGATGGACGCGGTGGTGGTCAACCTGGGGGAGGATTTGGGGGCCACGGTCTTGGTGACTCTCTTCCTGCGGGAATTGAAGGTAAAGAAGGTGATCGTGAAGATCATGAACGAGGACCACCGGAGGGTCCTGGAGAAGGTCGGGGCATCGGAGATCGTCTTCCCGGAGAAGGACACGGCCATAAAGGTGGCAAAGGGGCTCATCTCCCCAAACGTCCTCGATTACCTGCCCCTTTCCCCCGATTACTCCATCGCCGAGTGGGCGCCCCCGAAGGAGTTTGTAGGAAAGACCCTATCTGAGCTGAGGCTGCGGAGCCGCTTTGGCATTAACGTGATAGCCATAAGGGAAATCGTACCCGAAAGGATGGTCATAAACCCTCCGGCTGACTTCGTGATAAAGGACAGCGATCTGCTCGTCATCCTGGGACATCGCTCCGAGGTCGAAAAGCTGAAATAAAAAAGCGCCCTCGAGGGGCGCCTCACGGAGGGAGATGGACCCCTTTTACTGGACCTCGATCTTTACCGTCTTCTCCTTCGCCTTCTCGCTCTTGGGAAGCACCACCTTCAGGATCCCATCCTTGTAGGTGGCCTTTATCTTCCTCTCGTCCACATCGGCGGGAAGCCTGATGGAGCGGCTGAAGGCCCCGTAGGACCTCTCCATCAGGTGGTAGTTCTCGCCCTTCTCCTCCTTCTCCTGCTTCTTCTCGCCCTTTATGGTGAGGACACCGTTGGCAATGGTGACCTCCACCTCCTTCGGATCTATCCCGGGAAGCTCAGCCTTCACGATCAGGTCATTCTTCGTCTCGGATACCTCCAGAGGAGGAGCCCATTCACCGCCCAGCCACTCCACCGGCCTCTCACCGAAGAACCTCTCCCAGAGCCTGTCCATCTCCCTCCTCAGGGAATCTATCTCCGCCAAAGGCCTCCAAGGTACCAGCGCCATTTTCATCCCCCCTTTCCTTTCTTTTCTTTTTTCTTCCACTGCAAAATTAATCACCTTTTGCCCCCTTTCAAGTCTTGTAATTCCCAAGGCCGGGGATTAACATGGAAGTGGAGTGAAAGGGAAAAGGAAAGACAAAGCCGAGACCTTCAGGGAGGAGAAGGTCTCACTGCCGGTCTTGGCTCCTGAGAAAGAGGAGCTCGCCCCTTATGATCCTCTCCAGAGGTACCTTCAGGAGATAAGGAACCTGCCCATCCTGAGCGAGGAAGAGGAGAGGGAGCTGGCCATAAGGTACAAGAAATACGGCGATAAGGAAGCGGCCTTCCGCCTGATCGTCTCCAACCTCAGGCTGGTGGTGAAGATAGCCCTGGAGTACCATCGTTACTGGACCACCAACCTCCTTGACCTGATCCAGGAGGGGAACGTCGGCCTCATGCAGGCACTGCAGAAGTTCGATCCCTTCCGCGGCATTCGCTTCACCTCCTATGCCTCCTTCTGGATCAGGGCCTATATCCTCAAGTACATCATGGACAACTGGCGCCTGGTCAAGATTGGGACCACTCAGGCCCAGAGGAAACTCTTCTATGACCTGAAGAAGGAGCGCCAGAGGCTCGAGCAGATGGGCTTCGATCCCACACCGAAGCTGATAGCCGAAAGCCTCAACGTGAGGGAGGAGGACGTGGTCTCCATGACCCAGCGGATGGAGGAAGGGGAGATATCCCTCGATGCCCGTCTGGGAGAGGATTCCCGGGAGACGGTGGGCGATCTTCTGCCCGCGACTGAGTCCTCCTTGGAGGACCAGGTGGGGAAGGAGGAGGCGAGAAAGCTACTGCTCGAGAAGATAGAGGAGTTCCGCCAGACCTTACAGGGGAGGGAGAGGGACATCTTCGAGAACAGGATGCTTTCAGAGCGCCCTCTCACCCTGCGGGAGCTGGGGGAGAAATATGGGATTTCCCCTGAACGGGTGAGGCAGATAGAGGGGGAGATACTGAAGAAGATCAGGGCCTTCCTCAAGGAGGAGATCCCTGACTTCGAGAGCTATAAGGACTCGGGCCTCCTGGAGATCTTCTCGAGATAATGGGCGAGCGTTCTTTACGCCTGGAGCTTGAGGAGCTGGAGGAGAAGATCCTATCCCCCTTTGCCCAGCTCAGCTCAAAGACCCGGGGGAGGCTGAGACCCGAGGAGGAATGTGACCTCAGGCCTCCTTATCAGCGTGACCGGGACCGGATCATCCACTCCAAGGCCTTCCGGCGCTTGAAGCACAAAACCCAGGTCTTTCTCTCCCCGAGCGGCGATCACTATCGGACCCGCCTCACCCATACCTTAGAGGTGGCCCAGATCGCTCGCACCATAGCCAAGGCCCTCAGGCTAAACGAGGACCTGACTGAGGCGATTGCCCTCGCCCATGACCTGGGCCACACCCCATTCGGACACGCGGGCGAGGAAGTCCTGGATCAGATTTCCCCCGAGGGGTTCTCCCACACCATCCAGAGTTTGAGGGTGGTGGATCTCCTGGAAAGGGACGGGAGGGGGCTTAACCTGACCCATGAGGTGAGGGACGGGATAGTGAAGCACTCCAAGGGCAAAGGGGACATCCTGCCCCGGCGCCCCGAGGAGATTCCCCTGACCTTAGAAGCGGTGGTGGTGAGGGTGGCAGATGTGATCGCCTATGTGAATCATGACATCGATGACGCCATCCGGGCTGGGGTCCTCTTCCCGGAGGAGATACCGTCCCAGTGTCAGGAAACCTTGGGTAGGACCCATGGGGAGAGGATAGACCGGATGGTAAAGGACGTGGTCTACAGGACGCTGGAGGCCTTTGAGGAAGGCAAAGGGGAAGTGAGGATGAGCCAAGAGGTCCTCGAAGCCACCTCTCTGCTGAGGGATTTCCTTTACGAGAGGGTCTATGAGGCGGAGGTGGTCCATCGGGACTTCGTCAAGGCATCAAAGATCCTCATCGAGCTTTACGAGAGGTTCACCACGGACGTGGACCTCTTCCTCAGGGAGCTGGGGAGGGAGGAGCTTTATGACGGACTGGAGAGGTGCGTGTGTGACTTCCTGGCCGGGATGACAGATCGTTATGCCTTCCAGCTCTACGAGCGGATCTTCCTCCCCAGACCTTGGCTGATCCTTTAGGATAAAAAAACTTTGATCTCCCCTTTCCCTTGTGCTCACAGAAGTCTCTATGATATAAAGTTAAGGCCATGAGTGGGGAAGAGAGGAAAGGGGAAGGGAAGAGAAAGAGGAAAGGGCGGCAGAGGAGATATAGGATCGACGTCTTCCGGGCCTGGTGCAAAAGATGTGGGATATGCGTAGCCTTTTGCCCCCAGGGGGTGCTGGAGAAAGACGAGATGGGCTATCCCGTGCCAGTGAGGATAGATGAGTGCGAGGGGTGCATGTGGTGCGAGTTGCGCTGTCCTGATTTCGCCATAAGCGTGCTGGAGGAATAGATAAGATGGAAGGGGAGGTTCTCCTTCAGGGAAACGAAGCGGTGGTGGAAGGGGCCCTGGCTGCGGGCTGCAGGTTTTACGCCGGCTACCCGATAACTCCCTCCACGGAGATAGCCGAGGCGATGGCCAGGCGCCTCCCCCAGCTCGGGGGCGTCTTCATCCAGATGGAGGACGAGATCGCCAGCATCGCCGCGGTGATCGGGGCATCCCTGGCAGGGGCCAAGGCGATGACCGCTACCTCGGGCCCTGGGTTCTCCCTCATGCAGGAGAACCTGGGGTTTGCCTGTGTCGCTGAGGTCCCTTGTGTGGTGGTGGACGTGATGAGGGGCGGCCCCTCCACCGGCCTTCCCACCTCCCCCTCCCAGGGGGACGTGATGCAGGCCCGCTGGGGGACCCACGGGGATCATCCCATCATCGTCCTTTGTGCCTCCTCGGTTAAGGAGTGCTTCTACCTGACGGTTCGGGCCTTTAACCTCTCGGAGAAATACCGGACCCCGGTGATCCTCCTGCTGGACGAGGTGGTGGGCCACATGAGGGAGAAGCTCCGCATCCCCTCACCGGAGGAGATCGAGGTCGTCGACCGGCCCCGTCCCACCATGCCCCCCGAGTGGTACATCCCCTATGAGGACACCCCCTCAGGGGTCCCTCCCATGGCCCCCTTTGGGGAAGGATACCGCTACCACGTGACAGGCCTGATCCACGACATAAGGGGGTTCCCCACCTCCCGTCCCGATGAGATAGGGCCCTTCTTCGAGAGGCTCTTCAGGAAGATAAGCCGGAACTTCGCCGACATCCACTCCTCGGAGGCCTTCCAGGTGGAGGACGCGGAGGTGGTGGTGATCGCCTATGGCTCTGTGGCCCGGTCGGCCAAGAGGGCGGTCATAGAGGCCCGAAGGGAGGGGATCCGAGCGGGGCTCCTCAAGCTCCTCACCATATGGCCCTTCGAGAAACCGGCCGTGGAGAGGGCGGCCTCCAGCGCCCGGGTGCTCCTGGTGCCGGAGATGAACATGGGGCAGATATCCCGGGAGGTGAAGAGGGTGAATCAGGGGCGGGCCAGGGTGGTGACCCTCAACAAGATGGACAGCACGCTGATCACTCCCCAGGAAATCCTCGAAAAGATAAAAAAAGAGGTGCTCGGATGAAGGAAGTCACCAAGCTCATCCATAAGTATCTCCGGCACGATAAGAAGTTCCCCCATGTCTGGTGTCCGGGCTGCGGCATAGGGATCGTGCTCGGCGCCCTGATAAGGGCGATAGATCGCCTCGGGCTGAGCAAGGACGAAGTAGTCCTCGTGTCCGGTATAGGTTGCTCGGGAAGGATGCCCGTATATGTGGATTTCAACACCCTGCACACCACCCACGGTCGCGCCCTCGCCTTCGCCACGGGGATAAAGCTGGTGAAGCCCAACCTCAAGGTGATAGTGGTGATGGGCGATGGGGATGCCCTCGCCATAGGAGGGAACCACTTCATCCACGCCGCCCGCAGAAACGTGGACCTCACCGCTATCATCATTAACAACCACATCTACGGGATGACCGGGGGGCAGTTCTCCCCCACCACCCCTTACGGGATGAGGGCGACCACCTCTCCCTACAAGAACATAGAGCACGCCTTCAGGATAGCGGAGTTGGCGGTCACCGCCGGGGCGGTCTTCGTGGGGAGGGGAACGGTCTATCACGCCCGGATGCTCGATTCCCTGATAGAGAAGGCGATCCAGAAACAGGGGTTTGGGGTGGTGGAGGTAATGAGTCCCTGCCCTGTCCAGTACGGGAGGATAAACCGGCTGGGCGATGCGGTCCAGATGATGAAGTGGCAGAAGGAGAACGCCGTCCCGGTTGAGAGGGCGAAAAGGCTTCCGCCTGAGGAACTGGAGGGGAAGTTCGTGATTGGGGTCCTCGTGGACAGGGAGCTCCCCATCTATCAAGAGGAGTACGAGAAGGTGATCGCCTTGGCTCAGGGGAGGGGTGATGGTGGATAGATATGAGGTGAGGCTCAGCGGCTTCGGGGGCCAGGGGCTGATCCTGATAGGGATCATCCTGGCGGAGGCGGTGGGGCTCTATGAGGGAAAGAACGTGGTCCAGACCCAGAGCTACGGCCCTGAGGCGAGGGGTGGGGCGAGCCGTTCCGAGGTGGTGATAAGCGACGGGGAGATAGATTACCCGAAGCCGATGAAACTTGACCTCCTTTTGGCCATGAACCAGCAGTCCCTCGACCTTTATTCCCGAGACCTGAAGGAGGGGGGAATCGTGGTGGTGGACTCCACCTATTGCCACCAGGTCACCATCCCTCGGGCCATAAAGATCCCCTTCACCAGAATAGCCAGGGAGAAGCTGGGCAGGGAGATCGTGGCCAATATCATCGCCCTCGGGGCGATATGTGAGATCACGGGGTTGGTGAAGGAGGAGAACCTGAAGAAGGCGGTCCTTGATCGCATCCCCAAAGGGACGGAAGAGCTGAACGTGAAGGCCCTGGAGATCGGGATGAAGCTGGGGAAGAGGGCGAAGGAGGAACTGGAGAAGAAGGGGGAAGATGATTATATTGTGGTTGAGGCCACGGAGGTGTAGCGATGGAGGAACTGAAGGAAAGGCTTGCAGCCCTCAGAGAGCGTCTATCCCTGCTGGGAGGGCGTCTTTGACGTAGAGGGAAAGAGGAAACGCAAAGAGGAGATAGAGAAGAAGGAAGCCCTCCCCTCTTTCTGGCAGGACCCCCAGAAGGCCCGTTCCCTCCTCAAGGAAAAGGGAAGCTTGGAGAAGGTGCTCGAGAGGTGGGATCACCTCCAGCAGGAGCTGGAGGAGGTGGAGATCCTCATAGAGATAGCCGAGGAGGAGGACGAGGGGGAGGGAAAGGAGGCCGCCCAGAGGCTCGAGAGGGTGGAGAAGGAGATAAGGGAACTGGAAATTGAGGAGCTTTTTGATAAGGAGAATGATCCCTCGAATGCATTCGTGAGCATAAACGCCGGGGCAGGGGGCACCGAGGCCCAGGACTGGGCGGAGATGCTCCTGAGAATGTACCTGAGGTGGGCGGAGCGAAAGGGTTACCGGACCGAAGTGGTGGACATCCTCCCTGGGGAGGAGGCAGGGATAAAGAACGTCACCTTCCTGGTGGAGGGAGATTACGCTTACGGGTATCTCAAGGCTGAGGCAGGGGTCCATCGCCTGGTAAGGATCTCCCCCTTCGATACGGGAAGGAGGCGTCATACCTCCTTCGCCTCGGTGGCCGTGTTCCCGGAAACGCCAGAGGAGGTCCAGATAGAGATCAAGGAGTCGGATCTGAGGATAGACACCTTCAGGGCCTCAGGCCCTGGGGGCCAGCACGTGAACAAGACCGACTCGGCGGTCCGCATTACCCATCTTCCCACGGGGATCGTGGTCCAGTGTCAGAGCGAGCGATCGCAGCACAAGAACAAGGCGATGGCCCTCAAGGTGCTCAAGGCCCGACTCTACGAGCTTGAGATGCAGAAGAGGGCCCAGAAAATGGAGGAGATCTACAAGAGCCAGAAGGAGATCGCCTGGGGGAGCCAGATCCGCTCCTACATCCTCCATCCCTACAAGCTGGTGAAGGACCACCGCACGGGCCTCGAGAGGGGAGATGCGGAGAGGGTCCTGGACGGAGATCTGGACCCCTTCATCGAGGCTTACATTTTTCAGGCGAAGGGGTAAAGTTGCACCTTCCCCGAAGGATGATATAATTTTAAATTGGAAAGGCGGGTGGAACCGAGATGGAGTTCAGGAGGTCCACCCAGAAGCTACAGAAGCTCAAGGAGTTCTTCGACTGGGCCACTCGCAGGAGTTTCTGGGACCTTAACATCCGCAACAAGAGGGTTATCGACTATATCTCCGATCTCCTTACCTTCTTTGCCTCCACGGAGAACCTTTACCGGATAAGGAACCAGAAGGGGGAACGCCTCTTCACCATCGTGGAGATGCTCCTTGAGGCCAACGAGGTGGCCCTTAAAGGGGGAAGTATCCTGCGGGAGAGAGAGATAAGGAAGCATGTGGGGGACTATGTCCTCTTCATGACCGGGATGTTCCGGGAGTACGTGAATCGCCTCTCCCTCACCTCCTATTACCTCCACGAGGGGGCGCGGGCCTACTGGTCGGTGAGCCAGATCGACCACGCCCTCTTCCGTCCAGGTGCTGACCTCTTCCAGGAGCTCTCCTCCCGCTTCGAGTTCTACGTGGGGGCCCTCAATTACATGAGGACCCTCTTCTTCCGTGACAGGGAGGGAAAAGATCCGGAGAGCTTCCATTCCGAGCTTTACAGGATAATTTGAGCAAGGAGGTGATGGTAGATGCCCACCTATGAGTTTTACTGTCCTAAATGTAAGGAAGAGTTCTCCCTCACCTTGAGGCTTAAGGAGTACGAAGAGAAGGATTACCGCTGTCCCAAGTGCGGGGAGAAGGAGGGGTTAAAACAGCAGGTGACCCCCTTCATGACGAAGACCTCCAAAAAGAGCTAACAGAAGCCTCCCCTTTGCGCTCCCTTACGGGCCCAGAGAGGCCCTTTTTTTATTCCCTTTCGCTCAGCAGCTGTCCTGCGGTAGCGAGGTTTTCCCTCGGATGATCCACTATGATTATCCGAACGTCCTCGGCCTTCACCCCGGCCACCCGCACCAGGGTATCGGTTATCTCCTGCGCGATCTTCCGTTTCTGCTCCACAGTCCTGCCTTCGATCATGTCTATCCTGACGACGGACATCCCCAGCCTCCTTTCAGACGAGGAGGTACTTCTTTCTCACCTCCTCGTTCTCCCTGAGGTCCTGGATGGTCCCGTGGTAGCGGATCTGTCCGTTATCGATGATGTATCCGCGATCGCTGATCCTCAAGGCCGATCTCACGTTCTGCTCGGCCAGAAGGACAGTCAGCCCCGCTTCCTTCAGCCTCAGGATCTGCTCCTCCAGGGCTTGCACCAAGACCGGGGCCAGCCCCTCCATAGGTTCATCAAGCAACAACAGCTCCGGATTTGTCATGAGGGCCCTGGCGATGGCCAGCATCTTCTGCTCGCCCCCACTCAGGCATCCTCCCCTCCGGTCCCTGATCTCCTTAAGGGCCGGAAAGAGTTCATAAACCCTTTCCTTGCTCCATCCATCGCCGTCCCTTCGGCGCTCGGCTATCTCCAGGTTCTCCTCCACCGTTAGGTCAGCGAAGATCCGCCGGTCATCAGGCACATAGCCTATCCCCTTCCGGGCTATCCGGTAGGGCTCAAGCCCCGTTATCTCCTCCCCCTTGAAGATGATCCGCCCCTCACGGGGCGGCACCAGCCCCGCGATGCTTTTCATGGTGGTGGTCTTCCCTGCCCCGTTCCTCCCTAAGAGACAGACCACCTCCCCCCGCTCCACTTTAAGCGACACACCGAAAAGTATGTGGCTCAGCCCGTAATAGGTATGAATTCCATTCACCTCGAGCATCACTCTCCTCCCAGGTAGGCCTTCTGAACCTCCCTGTTCGCCCGCACCTCCCCTGGAGGGGCCTGGATCAGGGTCCGCCCCTGGTGCATGACCATGATGCTGTTGGCTATAGAGAAAACTATCTCCATATCGTGTTCGCAGAAGAGGATGGTCAGATCCCTGGTCTCTGGGAGGCGCCTTATCAGCTCGATGGTCGAGGCCGTCTCCGCTGGCGACATCCCCGCGGTGGGTTCGTCCAGGATC
>CAYRAR010000023.1:0-18635 GCA_964422255.1 uncultured Thermodesulfobacteriota bacterium
GCGCCAAGGTGGCCAAGGCCCTGGGGGCAGTGCCAGTGGCCATGCCTCAGGGAGGGACCTATGAGGCCTTGCAGAAGGGCGTTGTGGATGCCACCTTCAGCCCCATCGAGGTACTCAAGGGGTGGAAGCAGGCCGAGGTGATCAAGTACACCATCGAGTGTTACAGCATCGGCTACACCACCGGTTTTTACGTGATCATGAACAAGAAGAAATGGGATTCCCTGCCCGCTGACGTGAAGAAGGTCTTCGAAGAGGTAAGCCAGGAGTGGATTGCCAAGCATGGCGAGGCCTGGGACTCCAGCGATGAGGAGGGGAGGAAGTTCACCCTGAGCCTCGGAAACAAGATCATCCCCCTCTCCCCCGAGGAGAGCGCCCGCTGGGCCAAGGCCGTTCGGCCGGTGATAGATGAGTACGTCGCCTCGGCGGAGAAGAAGGGTCTCCCGGGCAAGGAGTACGTGGAGACGATAAAGGCCCTCATCAAGAAGTGCGGGGGGAAGTAAGGGAGTAGCCCTTTGACACTGAAGGGGGGTGACGAGATAGACTCGTCGCCCCCTCTTTTCTGAATGGGGGTGGGAGATGTATGACCTTCTCCGATTAATCAAGAGGTTTGCCAGGATCCTCAACTGGGTGGCTGGATGGAGCCTGATAGGGATGACAGGGCTGACCTGCGCCGATGTCGTCCTCCGAGCCTTCCGCCATCCTATCCTGGGGACCTATGAGATCGTGGGGTTCCTCGGGGCGGTGGTCATCGCCTTCGCCATGGCCGAGACCACGGTGGAACGGGGCCATGTGGCAGTGGAGTTCCTCGTCTCCAAGCTCCCCCTGAGGGTTCAGGGAATCATCTATCTCATCACCCATATCCTCGGGATAATCCTCTTTGCCCTCATCGCCTATGAGTGCTGGTCCTACGGAAATGATCTGAAGGCAAGCGGTGAGGTATCTCTCACCCTGCAGCTCCCCTTCTTCCCCGTCCTTTACGGGATATCCGTCTCAGCGATGGTAGTCTGCCTGATCCTCCTCGGGGACATCTTCCTCATGCTTACCCGGGGCCCCGGGGAGTGGTATCAGTGGGAGGAATAGAATGGACCCTACTCTCGTCGGTCTGATCGGCATCGTCGTCCTGATAGTGCTTCTTTTCTCAAGGATGCCTGTGGGCTTTGTTATGGCCCTGGTGGGGTTTGTCGGATTCAGTTACATGGTCAACCTGGAGGCGGGATTGAGCCTCCTGGCCAAGGACATCTTTGCCATCTTCGGCTCTTACAGTCTCACCGTCGTTCCCCTCTTCATCCTGATGGGACAGGTGGCCTTCCACGCTGGCATTAGCCGTAGGCTCTACGACACCGCTTATACCTTCGTCGGCCATTATCCTGGGGGGGTGGCCATGGCCACAGTGGGGGCCTGTGCGGGGTTTGCTGCCATCTGCGGCTCCACCAACGCCTCCGCAGCCACCATGGCCACGGTGGCCCTCCCGGAGATGAAGAGGTACGGCTACGATGACAAGCTCGCCACTGGGACCGTGGCCGCCGGGGGGAGCCTGGGTATCCTCATCCCGCCGAGCGTCATCTTCATCATCTACGGGATCATGACGGAGCAGTCCATCGGGAAGCTCTTCATCGCCGGGATCATCCCCGGAATAATCCTCGCAGGCTTCTTCTCCATCACCATCTACATCTGGGCCCGCCTGAGGCCCGAGGTGGCCCCCAGGGGACCGAAGGCCACCTGGCGAGAACGGATCCTCTCGCTGGGAGGAGTGGGGGAGACCCTTTTGCTCTTCATCCTGGTCATGGGGGGGCTTTTTGCCGGGTTCTTCACCCCCACAGAGGCTGGGGCCGTGGGGGCAGGAGGGGCGATCGTGCTGGCGATCTTGAGGAAGAGGCTGAGCTGGAGGGGGTTCGTTCAGGCGATGCTCGAAAGCACCAGGATCTCCTGCATGGTCCTAGTGATAGTGGCCGGGGCCACCATCTTCGGCCACTTCCTGGCCATAACCAGGATTCCCTACACCCTGGCCAGCTGGGTGGCAGGGCTTCCCCTCCCTCACTGGGCGATCATGGCCGTGATCATTGGGGTATATCTCATCGGGGGATGCTTCCTCGACGCCCTGGCACTGATCCTCCTCACCATCCCCATCTTCTACCCCGTGGTGACCAAGATGGGGTATGATCCCATCTGGTTCGGGGTGATCATCGTCCTGGTGACCCAGATGGGGGTGATAACCCCGCCGGTGGGGGTGAACGTTTATGTGGTCAGCGGCGTGGCGAAGGAGGTGCCTCTGGAGAGCATCTTCAAGGGAGCCCTTCCCTTCCTCATATCCCTGATCCTGGCCTCCCTGATCCTCATACCCCTTCCCCAGCTGGCCCTGTTTCTCCCTGGACTCATGCGATGAGGGGGAGAGCGATGAAGGAGAAAGCGTTAGGAAGGCTCATGGAAGTGGCGAGAGACCCCTTCTCCGCCTTAAAGGACTTGAGGGAGAAAAAGAGGATCATCGGGAGTACCATCGGGGACGTTCCCGAGGAGATAATACATGCGGCAGGGCTTCACCCCTTCCTCATCCTGGGGACCAACGAGCCGATCCGATATGCCGCCTCCCTGCTTCCGGACAACGCCTGCTCCCTGGCCCGGAGCAACCTGGAGCTGGTGATAGCCTATGAGGGGGACTTCTTCGACGGCTTCGTCCTCTCTCAGGTATGCGACACCACCCAGCACCTCTGTGACATCTGGCGCAGGCGATTCCCCGACCGCTACTTCGAGAACTTCCTGGCCCCGAGGCAGGTCTCCAGGCCGAGTGCCCACGAGTGGGTGGCCACGGAGATGAGGAGGCTGGTAGGGAGCCTCTCCCGGTACACGGGGAGGGAGATAGGAGAGGAAGACCTCCGAAAGAGCATCCGCCTCTACAACGAGAACCGCTCCCTTTTGCGCCGTCTCTACGAGGTGAAGCGGAGAGCCCCAGGGCTCCTCTCCAACAGGGAGTTCTTCGACGTGGTGAGGTCAGGGTTCTTCATGGAGAGGGAGGAGCATACGGAGCTGCTCAGGGAGCTGGTGGAAGAGGCAGAGGGAGAGGCCCAAAGGCCTGAGGAGGAACGCATCCCCACCATCCTGGCGGGGATAGTGGTGGAACCCACGGGGATCTTTGACCTGCTGGATGAGGCAGGGGTGAACGTCGTGGGGGACAACCTCTGCACGGGGTCCCGGTACATCTACTACGACGTTAAGGAAGAGGGAGATCCCATAGAGGCCTTAGCCTCCCGTCATGTCTCCCGCCCCCATTTCAGTCCCATCTTCAGCGAGGCCGAAGGGATCTACACCGATCTCCTCGACCTTTACAGGGAGCGAGGGGCCCAGGCGATCATCTACGTTCACATAAAGTACTGTGAGAGCCAGGATTACGATCTCCCCGACATAAAGAGGAGGATGCGCCAAGAGGGGATCCCTTTTCTGGTGATAGAGACCGAGTACCAGACCACCCATCTGGCCCTGCTTAAGACCAGGGTCCAGGCCTTCTGTGAGGCGGTCCTGGGGAGGGTTTAGCGATGGAGGAGAAGAGGGAGAAGATCTCTGCCAAGGAGCTCTCCAAGCGACTCACCCAACAGTATCTGGAGAGCGCTCACACGGCCCATGAACACGGGAAGTACGTGGCTTACACCACCGCGGTCTCCCCGGTGGAGATATTCGTGGCCCACGATATTATCCCCATTTACCCCGAGAACCACTCGGTGGTCTGCATCACCCGCAGGACCTGCACCGAGCTCTCCGAGGCGATGGAGCATGAGGGTTACACGAGCCACCTCTGCGCCTATGCCCGCTGCGATCTGGGTTATAGGATCGTCGGGAAGAGCCCCATGGGGGGGATACCGGATCCGGACTTCCTCTTGGCCTGCAACGCCCAGTGCTTCACCCTCACCAAGTGGTTTGAGGTCCTCTCCCGCAAGTACCAGGTTCCCCTCTTCGTCTTCGACACCCCCCAGTGGATAAGGGATAAAGGGGCGAGGAAGGAGATCACAAGGTATTGTGTTCAGCAGCTCCGGGAACTCATCTCCGCGGTGGAGGAACTCACCGGGAAGAAGTTTGATTACGACAGGCTGAGGGAGGTGGTGAAACTGTCAGATGAGGCGAGCCGCCTTTACCGAAAGTTCCTCGACATGGCCTCCTACAAGCCTTCTCCCATAAGCATCTTCGATGCCCTTATCCACATGGCGATAACCGTTTACCTGAGGGGAACCCCCCAGGCGGTCCAGTTCTACCAGACCCTGGTGGATGAGGTACAGGAGAAGGCGGATAAGGGGATCGGGGTGGTAGAGAACGAGCGGTTCCGCCTCTACTGGGAAAACCTGCCCGTCTGGTTCAAGTTCAGGGATCACGCCAACCTCCTCGCATCTTACGGGGCGGTGATCCTCACCTCCCTCTACGTGCACGCCTGGAGCTACGAGTTCGACACTTCCAAGGACCCCCTGGAGACCCTGGCGGAGAACTACGTGTCGGTCTTCTCCAACGTGACCCTGGAGGAGCGGGCCGATATGGCCCTGGATCTTTTCAAGCGTTATTCTTTGAATGGTAGCATCATGTTCATCAACCGGAGCTGCAAGGCCGTATCCTTCGCCGTCCACGAGCTCCGGGACATCCTCACCGAGAAGACGGGCATCCCGGCCCTGGTCTTTGAGGCCGACATGGGAGACCCCAGGTTCTACTCCGAAGCCCAGATAAGGACCAGGATCGAGGCCTATCTGGAGACCTTGGAAAGGCGGAGGAGTTGAGGGGATGGGAAAGACGGGAATCGTGAGGGATGAGCGTTACATGGAGCATGACCCTGGCCCCTTCCACGTGGAGACGCCGAGGAGGCTTGAGGCGATCTACAGGGCCCTGGATGAGCTGGAGGGCTATGAGAGGATCGCCTCCCGGCCCGCCACGGTGGAGGAGGTGGCCGAGGTCCACGACCTCTCCTACATCAAGAGGATCGAGGCGACGGCGGGAAGGTCAGTGCAGCTTGACCCCGATACCGCTACTTCCCCCCGTACCTACGAGATAGCGCTGCTGGCGGCGGGGGGGCTGCTCAAGGCGGTGGAGGAGGTGATGGAGGGGAGGCTCTCTAACGCCTTCGCCCTGATAAGGCCCCCAGGACATCACGCCGAGAGGTCCAGGGCGATGGGTTTCTGCATCTTCAACAACGTGGCCATAGCGGCCCGCTACGCGATGAAGAGGTATGGAGTGGAGCGGGTGCTGATCGTGGACTGGGACCTCCATCACGGAAACGGCACCCAGAACGCCTTCTGGAAGGAGAAGGAGGTCCTCTATTTCTCCACCCATCAGTACCCCTACTATCCCGGCACAGGCCATTATACCGAGGTAGGGGAAGGGGAGGGCAAGGGATACACGGTCAACTGCCCCCTGAGGGTTGGCTGTACCGATTCGGACTATGCCAACATCTACCGTCATCTCTTAAGGCCCATCGCTGAGCAGTTCAAGCCCCAGCTCATCCTGGTATCGGCGGGCTTTGACATCTATCATCTCGATCCCCTGGGAGGGATGAAGGTCACCGAGGAGGGGTTTGCCCGCCTCACCGACCTGCTCCTGGAGATGGCAGGGGAGGTGTGCGATGGCCGCCTGGTGATCACCTTAGAGGGGGGTTATCACCTCGAGGGGATAGCCCGCTCGGTGAGGGAGGTGGTGAGAAGGCTTCTCGGTGAAGTCCCCTTCTCCCGGGAACGGAAAGAGGAAGAGGAAGATAGGGACCTTCCCCACATCGAGGGGGTCATCGAGACGGTCAAGAAGGTCCTTTCCCCCTTCTGGGGGTTCTGATCATCTTCTATTGACCCGCTCCCTCAGTTCCTTCCCCACCTTGAAGTAAGGGAGCCTCTTGGGGGGGACGCTTATCCTTTCCCCGGTCTTGGGGTTCCTCCCCTGGTAACTGTCGTAAGAGCGGAGCACGAAGCTTCCGAACCCCCTTATCTCGATCCGCTCGCCCCGCAGCATCGCCTCTTCCATTCCCTCAAACACGGCATCCACCACCACCTTCGCCTCCCTCTGACTCACCTTCGCCCTCTCGGCCAGCCTCTTTGCCAGTTCCCCCTTGGTCATCAGTCCCCTCCTTTAAAGAAGGTTTTCTCTCACATATCTGACACCGTTTCTGAAGATCGCCACCCCCTCCCCCTCCTCAGGTAGCTCCTCCCTGGTCCAGCGGGGGTGATGGGTATAGTGGAGGTAGGCCTCTGGATGGGGCATGAGCCCGAAGATCCTCCCGGTGGGGTCACACACCCCGGCTATTGCCCCTTCGGAGCCGTTGGGGTTGTAGGGGTACTCCATGGTCACCTCTCCCTCGGGAGAGGTGTACTGGAGGCAGACGAGCTCCTCCTCCTCGATCTTTTCTCTGATCTCCCTTCCTCCCGTTATGAACTTCCCCTCCCCGTGTCTTACCGGGAGATAGAGCCTCTGGAGCCCCCGGGTGAACACACAGGGGGAGTCCTGGTTCACCCGCAGATAGACCCAGCGGTCCTCGAACCTGCCGGAGTCGTTGAAGGTGAGGGTGGCCACCTGCTCCCCGTACTCTCCCTTAGGGGCGGGGACAAGTCCCATCTTCACCAGGAGCTGGAAGCCGTTGCAGATCCCGAGGATCAGTTTTCCCCCCTCGACGAACCTCATCAGCTGATCCCAGAGCCGCTCCCCTGTGTCCTTTACCCTCGCATAGCGGAAGCGGTTGGCACAGGCCTTGGCCGCCCCCAGGTCGTCCCCGTCAAGGAACCCCCCGGGGAAACAGAGGATGTGATAGTCGTCCATCCTCTTTTCCCCTGCCAAAAGGTCGTAGATGAAGACGATATCTACCTCCTCTGCTCCTGCGAGGCGGAAGGCATGGGCCGTCTCGTACTCACAGTTGATCCCGTTCCCCGCGAGCACCAGGACCTTTACCCCTTTCATTTTTTCTTTCTTTTTGGGAGGAAGGTGATTCCAAGCCCCACGATCATCATTCCGCAACCTATCCAGACAATTTCTACTCCGGGATCGCGGGTCACTTGCAGTCCTGTGTAGTACCTCTTTTTGGCCCCTAAGAAGGTGATGGTCATCACCTCATTTACCTTCCAACTTTCTTTCCCTTGGGTGGCGATGAGCCATTGGGCCCTTGGCTTTCCGTCCGGAGGAAGTACGGCCACCAAGGTTCCCTCTCCTAAGCCGTGGACATTAGGGGAGTACTTCATGACGGCCAGGGTGTAATCATTTTGCAGTTTCAACACCTGCCGAACGGAGAGGGTATGATTTTCTTCCTTCCCTTCCAATCTTATCCTGAGGCAGATCTTTGTCGCTCCCTTTCTTTCTCCGTAAGAGGCCTGATAGAAGGTGATCCCCTTGTAAGTCACCGGATGGTTGACCCTAAGAGGAACCCGTTCCTTAACCACCTTTCCCCCCTCGAAGAAGGTAAGGAGACTCAGATACTCCTTCGGCGTGCCATCGGGGTAGAAGGAGACCCGGAACTCATCGCAGCGAACCTCAAACCCGAGGGGTATTACCTTACGCTCAGATCGGTACAAAGTGATTTTCGAGATCGTCTTTCCTTCATCAATTTCCACATACCCCTTAAACCCCCAAAGGGCGCCGACCACTCCTCCCATGAGGATCACGATGACGCTCATGTGGGTCAGGAAGACGCCGAGACGGCTCCAGCTTTTGATTCCCCTTTTAATGTCCCGCCACACCCCTGGTAGCCTCTTGAGGGAACAGACGGCAAGGTTGATGGCCAGAAGGACCAGCAAGGTCACATACCACCAGGAATGATACATATCCAGAAGCCCTAGGGAATGGAGCAGCTGGTAGGTTTTCAAGGAGTAGAGCTGGGCATACTGCTGAATGGGGGCGTTCTGGGGAATTATCGTCCCCAGCACCGAGAGGGCGGCAAGCAGAATTAGCAGCACCACCGTGAGCCGCAGGGATGAAAAAAACCGTGTGATTGCGCCCCCTTTCGCCATGGGCCTTTCCTTATCATAGCCCCCTGGGGTTGTCAAGGAAGGGAGGCTAAGGGTAGGAGAGGAGCTCCTTTGAAGAGTATAGCTCGAAGACCTTTACCTGGAGGTCCTTCCCTTCTAACGAGATGAGGGCGAAGGTGGGCGGGTAGCCCTTCTTGTCCTCGTCTTTCAGGTGCCCCGGATTGACCCAGAGGATGCCCCCCTCCTCCTTCAACTCGGGGATGTGGCTGTGACCGTAAAGGACTACGTCCACCTCGTGGCGGGAGGCGAGCTCCTGGGGATCGGGGTCGGAAGGGAGATCGTTCTCGTGGCGTCCCCTGGTGTGGGTGAGGAGGAAGCGCTTCCCCTCCCATTCCCTCACCACCCTGTTGGGTATCTCAGGATCCCTGTAGTAAGTGGAGAAGACCCCCGGAACCTGGATCAGTTCCATCCCCTTGGGGATCTGAACCGCTTTGAGGTCGTCGTAGTCGTCCCCCAGGTGGCAGATCACCTGGGCTCCCATCCCTTCGAGGGCCTTTATCGCCCTCTGTAGGTTCTCGATGTGGCCATGGGTATCACTTACTACCCCTATCTTCATCTTGACCCTCCCAAGATGGCCTCCATAAATTCCTCAAGGTCCCTGACCGCTCCATCCCTCCTTTCTCCATTCCTCACCAGGTGGAAGGAGCTTATCCCCACTTCCCGGGGGGCTTCGTAGTCGAAGCGGCGGTGATCCCCGACGTGCACGAGATCCGAGGGTCCTATCCCCAGCAGCTCACATGCCCGGAGGTAAAACCCGGCCCCTTTCTTTACCATCTTCAAGTCAGAGGTGGCGGAGATGGCAGCAGAGAAGTACCCCTGCAGCCTTCCTTCAGAGAGCTCCACCTCCATGAACTCCCGGGCCGCATTGGAGAGGACCACCAGCTCAAACTCCTTGTTGAGCTCCTCCAGCACCCGATGGACCTCGGGGAAGACCCTCACCTCTTTTCTGTAGCGCTCAAGAAGTTCTCCTGGGGTGCCCCCGAGTTCCAATTTCCGGAACCAGTAGGAGATATCGTACCATTCGAGGGCTTCATCCCCCACCCGGTCATACTCCTTCAGCACTATCTCCCGGGCCTCATGGAGGGGAAGTCTCTCCCTTTTGGCGAAAAGCTGGGGTATCCCCTCAAGCCAGACCGAATTGGCGAACTGATAATCCACAAGGGTCCCGTCGAGGTCAAAGGAGATCACCTTCATGGTCTGAAATTTACCAGACACATTTCCCTTGAGCAAGGGGGCTTTGTTGACCTTTCCTTCTATGGGCCTTAAGATTCTTTGAACGGCCATGCAGCAGAGGGATTCACTGGAGGGAATACTGGAGGCCCTGGAGAGGCCTTTGGGGCTCGCTTCGAAGGAAGGGTTCCGTCACCTGGAGAAGGTCAAGGGGCTTGAGAGACTGGTAAGCGAGCTCATCGGGCGGGCACATTCTCTCCTTAAGGACCATGACCTTGTTCCCCTCCTCGAGGAGCTCCGCTCCACCTTTGAGGGCTACGAAGGGAAAGGGGGGGAGGAGAGGAAGCGGTCGGTCCAGCGGGCCCTGAACCTGATCGACGAGATAAGGCTTCGATCTCAGCGACGTTCATCTCCTGAGGAGGTCCTGAAGGTCCTGCGTACCCCCATCCGCTTCGTGAAGGGAGTAGGGCCCAGGCTCCAGAAGGCCTTCGGGAAGAAGGGGATACTGACGGTGGAGGATGCCCTTTATAACCTTCCCCTCAGGTATGAGGACAGAAAGAGCTTCAAGAGGATCTCCGAGATGAGGCCGGGGGAGTGGGGCACGGGCTTTGCCCGGGTCATCGCCTCCGAGGAGGTCACCTATCCCCGCAGCGGGCGGCGGGTCTTCGAGGTGATCCTGACCGACGGCACGGGGTTGCTGGTTGCCAAATGGTTTCAGGGGATAAGGTACGTGAAGGGGAGGGTGAAGAAGGGGCAAAAGGTGGTCTTCTCCGGGGAGATAAAGGGCTTCAGGGAACAGAAGGAGGTCCACCACCCGGACATGGAGGTGGTGGAGGAGGAGTTAGAGAGCATTCACTTTGGCCGTATAGTCCCCATCTACTCCCTGACCGAGGGCCTCCAGCAGAAGAGGGTGAGGACGATCATGTACAACCTCCTCCAGGAGTATCTCCCCCGCCTGAGGAGCTTCCTCCCCCGAGAGGTGGAGAGGAGGTGCGATCTCGTCCCCTTCCAGGAGGCGATAAGGGAGGTCCATTTTCCCTCCGACTCCAGGATGATCGGGGAGCTGAACCAGAAGACCTCCCCTTTCCACCGGCGTCTGGCCTTCGAGGAGCTCTTCTTCCTGGAGCTGGGGCTTGCGCTGAGGAAGGAGGGGATATCGAGAGAGAAGGGGATATCCTTTCGGGTGGAGGGGGTGCCGCTCCTTGAGGAGTTCCTCTCCCACCTTCCCTTCACCCTGACAGGGGCTCAGAAGAGGGTCCTCGAGGAGATAAAGGCCGATATGGCCCGTCCTCACCCCATGAACCGTCTGCTTCAGGGGGATGTGGGAAGCGGGAAGACGGTGGTGGCCTTCATAGCGTCCCTGATCGCCATCGCCAACGGCTATCAGGCTGCCCTGATGGTCCCCACCGAGATACTAGCCGATCAGCACTTCCGCCGGGCCAGGGAGTTCCTGGGAGGGATTGGGGTGAAGGTGGACCTTCTGACCTCCAAGGTTAAGGGGAAGGAGAGGGAGGAGGTCTACCGGAGGATCGAGGGGGGTGAGGCGGAGCTGGTGATCGGCACCCATGCCCTGATCCAGGAACCCCTGAGCTTTTATCGTCTGGGTCTTGCCATCGTGGACGAGCAGCATCGCTTCGGCGTCATCCAGAGGGCCAAGCTGAAGAGGAAGGGGAGGAGCCCGGATCTGCTGGTAATGACCGCTACCCCCATCCCCCGAACCCTCGCCATGACCCTTTATGGAGACATGGAGGTATCGGTCCTCGATGAGATGCCTCCTGGGAGGCAGCCCGTCTCTACCCGCCTCTTTCGGGAAGGGGAGCGGGAGGAGGCCTACCGGGTGCTCGCTGAGGAGGTGAGAAAAGGCCATCAGGCCTATGTGGTCTATCCCTTAGTGGAGGAGTCGGAGCAGCTTGATCTGGCTTCCTCCACAGAGGGGGCCCGTTCCCTCCAGGAACGCTTTCCCCACTGGTCCGTAGGGCTCCTTCATGGCAGGATGAGGGGCGAGGAGAAGGAGGAGGTGATGAGGGCCTTCGGGGAGGGGAGGATCCAGATACTGGTGGCTACTACGGTTATAGAGGTGGGGGTGGATATCCCCAACGCCACGGTGATGCTGATCGAGCATGCCGAAAGGTTCGGGCTCTCCCAGCTCCACCAGATGAGGGGGAGGATTGGAAGGGGGCCCCACCCCTCCTACTGCCTCCTTCTGGCCTATGGCCCCCTCAGCGAGGAGGCATGGCGCCGCCTGCGGGTGATGGAGGAGACGAACGACGGCTTCAGGATCGCCGAGGAGGACCTGGCCCTTCGGGGCCCTGGGGACATCTTGGGGGTGAGGCAATGGGGGCTCCCGGACTTCCGGGTGGCCAACCTCGCAAGGGATGCGGACCTGCTCCTTCAGGCCCGAAGGGAGGCCCTACGCCTGATCCAGGAGGACCCCAATCTGGAGAGACACCCGGGGCTCAAGGAGGTCCTCGTAGAGAGATGGCAGAAGCGCTTGGAGCTCGCTGAAGTGGGATGAGAGTTGACAGGGAGAGCCCTTTTGTTATTAAATGCACAAAAAAGAGGGGGAGGAAGAGAGATGGCCTACGAGAGGATCCTCTACGAGGTCTCCGATGGGGTGGCGAAGATCACCATAAACCGGCCTCCTTACAATGTTCTGGATATCCCCACCATGAAGGAGATAAATGAGGCCCTGGAGGAGGTGAAGAGGCAGGAGAAGGCGTTGAAGGTGCTGGTGATCACCGCCGCGGGCTCCAAGGCCTTCTCCACGGGGGTGGACGTCAAGGATCACACCTCGGACAAGGTGGACGAGATGATCGAGGTCTTTCACGGGATGTTCAGGAAGATGGCCACCTTGGAGATACCCACCGTGGCGGTGGTGAGGGGGTATGCCCTGGGAGGGGGGTGTGAGCTTGCTATCTTCTGCGACATGGTGATCGCCTCCGAGGGGGCCCAGTTCGGGCAACCGGAGATAAAGGTGGGGGTCTATCCCTCGATGGTGGTGGCGCTGCTGCCGCGGCTCGTGGGGATGAAGAAGGCGATGGAGATAATCCTGACGGGGGAGTCGATCTCTGCTGAGGAGGCCCAGAGGCTTGGGCTCGTCAACCTCGTGGTCCCTGACGATAGGCTGGAGGAGGCGGCCCAGGAATTTATAGGCCGCCTCACCGACAAGAGCCCCGTCGTGCTCAAGATCGCCAAGAGGGCGATCCTCGCAGGGGTAAGCGGCGATTTCGAGCAGGGGCTCCAGAACTCGGAGGTGATCTATCGGCATGCCCTGATGAGGACCAAGGACGCCGAGGAGGGCCTCAGGGCCTTCCTCGAGAAGAGGAAGCCCGTCTGGAGGGGAGAGTGAGATGATCGTCGCAGGGGTTGATATCGGGTCCCTTACTACCGAGACGGTAATCTTCGATTCCGAGAGGGGTGTCCTCGGGTATTCCATCCTGCTCACGGGAGGGTCGAGCAAGAAGGCCTCTCGCCTCTCCTTGGAGCAGGCGATCCGCTACGCCAACATCCGGCGAGAGGATATAGAGAGGATTGTGGCCACGGGATGTGCTCGGGGGATCGCGGATTTCGCGGACAGGAAGGTGACGGAGATAACCTGCATCGCCAAGGGAGTGAACCATCTCTTTCCCGACGCCCGGACCATCATCGATATAGGGGGTCAGGACACGAAGGTGATCAAGGTGGATGGTGAAGGGAGGGTTGTGGAGTTCGACATGAACGACAAGTGCGCTGCGGGGACGGGGAGGTTCCTCGAGGTGATGGCCAAGGCCCTCGGGGTGGAGCTCGATAAGATGGGGGAGCTCTCCCTCCACCACAAGAAGGACCTGAGCATAAGCAGCATCTGCACGGTCTTCGCCGAATCGGAGGTGGTCTCCCTCGTATCCGAGGGGGAAGAGGTGGAAGACATCCTCTATGCCATCCACAAGGCGATCGCCGACAGGACCATCGGTCTCTTGGAGAGGACAGGCGGGGCGGTCCCCAAGGTGGTGATGACGGGAGGGGTGGCCAAGAACATCGGGGTGATAAAGGCCCTGGAGGACAAGATCGGCGAGCCCCTCATCGTCTACTATGAACCCCAGATCGTCGGTGCCCTGGGGGCGGCACTGATCGCCTTGGATACCCGTTAAGGCCGATTTCCCCGGGAGATGTTTCTCGAAGGCTTAAGGAGAGGCCTTTCCAAGACCCATGAGCGCCTGCTGGGAAGGCTCAAGGGCATCCTGTTATCTCAGAGGGGGATTGACGAGGGGCTCTGGGAGGAGCTGGAGGAGGTGCTGGTCTCCTCCGATGTGGGGATCAGGGCCACCGAGGAGCTGCTCTCTTCGTTGAGAAAGAAGGCAGTCCGGAAGGGGGTGAGGGAAGCCCAGGAGATCTATCCCCTCCTCCGGGAGGAGGTCCTCGAGGTCCTCAGGGGGTGTGAGGCTCCGTGGGAGCCTGACTCCTCTGATGCCCCTCAGGTGGTGATGGTCCTGGGGGCCAACGGGGTGGGGAAGACGACCTTGGTGGGGAAGCTCGCCCATCGTTTTACTTCCGAGGGATGGAAGGTGATCATCGCTGCGGCCGACACCTTCCGGGCCGCCGCCATCGAACAGCTGGAGATATGGGCTGAGAGGGCCTCTGTCCCGGTGATAAGGCACCGGGAGGGGGCAGACCCTTCGGCCGTGGCTTACGATGCCTTGGAAGCGGCCTCGGCCAGGGGGTACAACCTGATACTGGTGGATACCGCAGGGCGCCTACACACAAAAGGGGACCTCATAGAGGAGCTCAAGAAGATGAGGAGGGTCCTCGGCAAGAAGAAAGAAGGGGCCCCCCATGAGGTCCTCCTGGTGCTCGATGCCACCACAGGGCAGAACGCCATTGCCCAGGCCAGGACCTTCACCGAAGCCCTCGGGGTCACGGGCCTTGCTCTCACCAAGCTCGACGGCACGGCGAGAGGGGGAGTGATAGTGGCCATTGCCCGGGAGCTCGCCCTCCCGGTACGATGGCTCAGCACCGGTGAGGGAATCGAAGACCTCCTCCCCTTTGAGGCCGAGGACTTCACTGAGGCCCTCTTCGGGCCCTCTTAAATCCCCGCTCTTACCTTAAATTTATAAGGAGGCAATCCCCCTCTTTGCTGCCTTGAGGGGATTGAGCTTTTTGCCCTCTTTTCTGGCCTTTTCTTCCTTCAGGTGAGTGGCCATGGGGCAGCGGCCCTTAAGCCACTTGAGGCGGGGTTCGCTGTAGACCTGACAGTAAAGACCGTCAGGGAACTCCTGCACCCTTTCACAACCCTGGCACTCCTCCACAATGGGGTAGCACCTTCCTCCGTTGTAGGTGCATCCTCGCTCCGTCATGAAGATGCATTCCACACCTGCCTTCACCGTTTGACAAACCATGGCTATCACCTCCCTCTCTCATATTGATGAAAAGGGGCCAAAATATATTCCGTTCCTCTCCTTTTGTCAACTTCCTAAAGAACGGGAAAGGAATTCGGATATCCCCTTGACAAGGGGTGGGTTTTTTAGCATCTTTATTAAGGGCGGTGTAGCTCAGTTGGTCAGAGCATGCGGCTCATATCCGCAGTGTCCGGGGTTCGAATCCCTGCACCGCCACCAAGGGAAAGGAAGAAGCTGGTGAAAAGGCCAGCTTCTTTTTTGGCCTCCTTCCCCAGAAGACGGGTTTTTAGGAGATCTGAAGGGTTGTCTCCCCATACGGATGCTAACGGGAAGATCAGGGAATGAGCAGGACGAAAATCGTCTTCTACTGTATCCTGGTGGGCCTGATCGCAGGGGGAGGGGCCATCTTCTTTCACTTCCTCTGCCAGCTCTTCCACCACCTCTTTCTCGGGAAACTGGCCGGATACTACCCCCCTCACCCGGCAGGGGAATCGCCCCTCTTTCCCGTTGAGCCCACATCCCCCAATCGCCTCATACTGCTGATCCTTCCGGCCCTGGGGGGAATCGTGAGCGGATGGCTCGTTTACAAGTACGCCCCTGAAGCCGAGGGACACGGGACCGATGCGGTCATCGAGGCATACCACCGAAAGCAGGGACATATCCGTTCAAGGATTCCCTTCATAAAGACCATCGCCTCGGCCTTCACTTTGGGAAGCGGCGGCTCCGGGGGGAGGGAGGGCCCCATAGCCCAGATCGGAGCGGGATTCGGCTCCTTCCTGGGGAGGGCGCTGAAGCTCTCCGAGAAGGAGAGGAGGATACTCCTTGCCGCCGGCATGGGGGCGGGGATAGGGAGTATCTTCCGCGCCCCCCTGGCCGGGGCCCTCTTCTCCGCCGAGGTCCTCTACCGGGAGCTGGAGTTTGAGGCCGAGGTGATAATCCCTGCCGGGATCTCTTCGGTGGTCGGGTACTGCCTCTTCTGTTTGGTGTACGGTTGGGGCTCCCTCTTCGAGGCCCCGGACATATACTTCAAGGACCCCCTGGAGCTCTTTCCCTACTCGATAATGGCCTTTGTCCTCGCAGGGATGGCGGTCCTTTACGTCCGTTCCTTTTACGGGCTTCAGGCCCGCTTCCGCAGGCTGCGGATACCCGACCACTGGAAGCCCGCCATAGGGGGTCTGGCCACAGGGGTGATCGGCTTTTTCCTCCCCCAGACCCTGGCCTTCGGCTATGGCTTCATCCAGCAGGCCTTGGACGGCAAGGTGGTGCTTTGGCTCCTTGTGGCGGTGGCCTTCGGCAAGATCTTCACCACCTCCTTCTCCATCGGTTCTGGAGGAAGCGGAGGGGTATTCGGGCCGTCCATGGTCATCGGCGCCTCGATAGGGGGTGCCATGGGAGAGATCTTTCACAGGCTATTCCCCACGGTGGTGGAGCACACCTCCTCCTTTGTGGTCGTGGGGATGGCGGGGTTCTTCGCCGCCGCCTCCAAGGCCCCGATATCGACCATCATCTTCGTGAGCGAGATGACCAACTCCTACCACCTCCTGCTCCCGAGCCTCCTCGTCTGCTCCCTATCCTTCCTTCTGAGCCGGAGCTGGACCATCTACCACCAGCAGGTCCCGGCAAAGCATGACTCGCCGGCGCACAGGGGGGAGTTCGTGGTGGATGTGCTCGAGGACCTGAGGGTGATCGATGCCTACACCCCCATGTCCCTCACCAAGATACCGGAGAACATGCCCTTGAGGGACCTGATAAAGGTGGTGAGCGATACCAACTGTTACAACTACCCGGTGGTCGACGCGGGAGGACGGCTGATCGGGATGATATCCGTCGATGACATCAGGGGGGTCCTCCTGGAGGAAGGGGTTTACCCTCTGATCATCGCCAAAGACCTGGCTCAGCCCAATCCCGTAACGGTCACCCTGAACGAGAGCCTCAACAGCGCCCTTCACAAGTTCACTCTCATGGACATGCAGGGAAGGCCCGTGGAGGAGATCCCGGTAGTGGACGATAAGAACCCGAATGAGATCATCGGCGTCCTCACCAGGAGAAACCTCCTCGCCGCCTACAGCAGGGAGATGGAGAAGAGGTCAAGACCTTAGGGAATGCACGAAGTCGGCAAGCCTTGAGAAATACCTCTCCTTTCCCACCCACATCAGGTCGTTGTGATCTGCTCCAGGGATGATGAGGAGCTCCTTCCTCGAGGCCCCTGAGCTCTCGTAAAGCAGCTTCGCCTCCTCGAGGGGAATAAGGGAGTCCCTTTCGGCGTGGATGATCAGGGTGGGGATAGATATCTGCCGTATCTTCTCCCTGTTGAAAAACCCCTTTCCCTCCTGCCAGATGGGGTGATCGAAGGGGAGGAGGCCCAGCTGGGAAAGGAGCCAGCGGAAGTTGGTGGCCGAGCCGCTCTCGATGATGAGCCCCCGGAGTTCCTCCTGGTGATCTTTCGCCACCTCGATGGCACAGAGGCTCCCTAAGGAACGCCCCATGACGAAGAGGTCAGGAGAGAACCCCTCCTCGATGAGGGTTCCGCTGAGTTCCCTGAAGAGGATGTGGGCATCCCCGAGGATCAGGCGCAGGGTGGGGGTGCCATCGCTTCTGCCATAGCCCCGGTAGTCGGTCACCAGGAGGTTCATCCCCCTCTCGAGGTAAAGGGGGGCGATATCGTCGTAGTCAGCGGCGATCTCCCCGTTTCCGTGAAAATAGATGATGGTGGGGAGATCTCTTCCCTTTTCGTAGAGACGGCAGCCTATCCTCACCCCCTCTTCCACCTCCACCATCAGGTCCCTTCCCAGGGGAGATGACCCCTCCGGGGCCTTCCGGGGATGGAAAACGAAGGCGAGGATATGGGGTTGATCCAGGATCTCCAGAGGATCCATCAGCTCTGGAAACGGAAGTGGACGATATCGCCGTCCTGGATAAGATAATCTCGTCCTTCGATCCTCACCAGCCCCTTCTCCCGGGCGGCCTGCTCTGAGCCGCAGCGGACGAAGTCCTCGTAGTGGATCACCTCTGCCCTGATGAAGCCCTTCTCCATATCGGAATGGATCTTCCCCGCCGCCCTCTGGGCTGTGGTCCCCTCGGGGACGGTCCAGGCCCTGAGGTCGAGGTTCACGGTGGTGAAGAAGGTGATGAGTCTGAGGACCTCATAGCCCACCTTGACCAGCTCTTCCAGACCCGATCCCTCAAGGCCCAGCTCCCTGCGGAACTCCTCCCTCTCCTCAGGCGGAAGCTCCATCACCTCTGCCTCGAGTTTTCCGGCTATAATCACAAGGGGGACCCCCTCTCCCTCGGCCACTCGTCGGAGTTCCTCCACCAGATCCCTGTCCCCCTGGGGGTCGGCCACGTTGGCCACGTAGAAGGAGGGCTTGGCCGTAAGGAGGGGAAGGTCAGGGGAGAGGGATACCCCTTCCTCCTTCAGGACCTCCCTGGCCATCCTCCCCCTGGCCATCTCCTCCGAGAGGCGGCGGAGGAATTCCACCTCCTTGGCCGCCTCTTTGTCCCCCAGCCGGGCCACCCTGCCGAGCTTCTCCAGGCGCCTCTCCACCAGCTCCAGGTCCGAGAGGAGCAGCTCCGTCCTCACCACCTCGGCGTCCCTCCTGGGGTCCACTGATCCGTAAATGTGGGTTATCTCCCCATCTCTAAAGCATCTCACCACATGGGCCACGGCGTCCACCCCTCGGATGTGGCTCAGGAATTGATTTCCGAGCCCTTCGCCCTTGCTCGCCCCCTTGACCAGCCCCGCTATGTCAAAGAACTCCAGGGTGGTGGGGGTGACCTTTTTGGGGGAAATGAGGGAGGCGAGGACCTGAAGCCTCTCGTCAGGGACCGGCACCACCCCCACGTTGGGGGAGATGGTGCAGAAGGGATAGGGGGCCACTTGCGCAGAGGCGGCGGTCAGGGCATTGAAGATGGTCGATTTGCCCGCATTGGGCAACCCCACTATGCCGCAGCGGAACCCCATCAGCGAAAGAGCCTCTTCCTCAGCTCCTCATCGGCCGGGGGCATCTTGAGGGAGAAGAGCTCCTCGGGGCTTACCCACCTTATCCCCTGGCCCTTGAGGGGACGGGGCCCTTCACCCTTGAGGCGGCAGGGGTAAAGGAGGAGCAGGAGGTTAAATCCTTCATAAGGC
>CAYRAR010000024.1:0-18417 GCA_964422255.1 uncultured Thermodesulfobacteriota bacterium
GTGTTCTCACTGATCTTCAGTCCGTATTTGTTCCAGAGGTGGGCAGAGAGTCTGCAGTACTGTAGCCTGTCCTTTTGGCCTCCAAGAGGATCAGGGATTCGAGGTCCCTGGGGGTCTTTGAGGGGGAGTGCTTAGGGGTGCGAGGGAGGTCATCGAGGGGGCCTTTCAGGGCCCTGTAGACGGTATTTCTGGAGATGGAGAGGATCCTGGCAGTCCTTGATATGTTTTTGTGGTTCCTCTCCAAGACCCTGAGCAGGAGAGAGCGAGCCTTCTCAGGTGAAATCTTCCTGAGATCGTGATAAACTCCTTCCAGGTTCATTGCTGCACCTCTATCTTTCGGTCTTTCTCCCAGGGAGGGAGGAAGACCGGTTTTCTTTTTAAAGGAATACCAACATCCCTAAAGAAGGAAAAGAGAATTTGAGCGGCTAAAAGACGGGATATCCTCCTCGAAAAGTGTTCAGTATCTCCATACCTATCTACGGCCAGGGAAAAATTTTCCGTTGACATGGAAAAGGAGATTTTTTATCATGATAAAAAGTCTCAGGGGGGTGAGGAGATGGGAGAGAAAGCCTTAAAGAAAGCGGTAATCCTTTCAATTATTCCTCTTTTTGCGATTTTTTTCACTAATTTTACTTCCGTTGCTCAGGATGAGTCCTCCTGTATCAAGTGTCACACCTCACCCAAGATCCTCATAGAGCTCACCCGGGAGCTGGCGAAGAAGAAGCCCCCGAAGAAATCGGCCGAGACGAAGGGGGAGGGGTGAGGGGGTGAGGTGGCTCCGTTGGAGCCATACGAGAAGGTGCTGGTGGACGAGGAGTTCCTCGATGAGGACCCCCACGGGGAGATCGCCTGTGAACAGTGCCATGGTGGAGACCCGGAGGCGACCTCTTTCGAGGAGGCCCATAAGGGTATAATAAAGGATCCCTCCTGGCCCGATCCTACCAAGACCTGCGGAGAGTGTCATGAGGAGGTGGTGGAGCCCGCGAAGACCTCAACCCACATGACCCTCGCCTCCTTCGATAAGATCATAGGGACGAGGGCGACCGATGACCCGGCCTTAAGGAAGAAGCTCTTCGATGAGGGACTTAAGACCCACTGTTATACCTGTCACAGCAGCTGTGGTCAGTGTCATGTCTCGCGCCCTGAAGAGGTGGAAGGGGGGTTCGTGGAGGGACATCTCTTCAAGAAGACCCCACCCATGGCCACCAACTGCACCTCCTGTCATGGCAGCCGCGTGGAGAAGGAGTATCTGGGCAAAAACAAGGGCCTTCCCCCCGATGTCCACTACGCGAAGAGAGGGATGAAGTGCGTTGCCTGCCATAAAGGGAAGGAGATGCATGCTGCCGGTGAGAAGTACAATAACCGCTATGAGGTAGCAGAGGCCCCGACCTGCATAAAATGCCACGAGAAGTCCTTCGGGGAGGGGGCGAAGGTAAAGGCCCATAAGATCCATAAGGATAAGGTGAGCTGTCACGTCTGTCATTCCGTGGCCTACAAGAACTGCTACAACTGTCACGTGGGGAAGGACGCCCAGGGGTTGCCTTACTACAAGACGGAGAAGAGTGAGCTCGGGTTCAAGATAGGCCTTAACCCCCTGCGGGATGAGCGTCATCCCTACAAGTTCGTCACCGTCCGCCACATACCGGTAACCAAGACCACCTTCGACTTCTACGCCAAGGGAGCCCTCAGCAACTTTGACCGCCTGCCCACCTGGAAGCTGGCCACCCCTCACAACATCCAGCGCAAGACCCCGCAGAACAAGAGCTGCACTTCCTGCCATAAAAAGAAGGAACTCTTCCTCTTGGAGGAAGACGTGGCCCCGGAGGAGAGGGCGGCCAACAGGGCGGTGATCGTACCCGAACTGCCCAAGATGAAGAGGAAGTAGGATTCAATAACTCAAAAGAGGAGGTGCACGAGGATGAAGGGAATCTATAGGAGAAAGGGCTTATGGGTGTTGGTGGCTCTATTGGCCTTGGGTTTGGTGGTCTCCTGTGCCCCCACCAAACCGATGACCGCCAACGACTTCGTCACCAAGGCCAAGGCGAAGATAAAGGAGATCAGCGTGGCCGAGGCCAAGGCGAAGATCGAGTCGGGCGCTCCCCTGGTGGTCTTGGACGTAAGGGAGCCCAAGGAGTACAAGAAGGGACATCTCCCCAAGGCGGTCAACCTCCCCAGGGGACTCCTGGAGTTCAAGGTTAACAAGGTCATCCCCAATAAGGACGCCTACGTGATCGTTTACTGCAAGTCCGGAGGCCGTTCAGCCCTGGCTACCCTCACACTGAAGCAGATGGGGTACAAGAACGCGGTGAGCATGGCCGGAGGGTGGAAGGCCTGGGTTAAGGCCGGTTATCCGATAGAATAAGATCCCAGAAATACGACGTCTTTTAAGGGCGCCCTGAGGGCGCCCTTTTTTGTTATAATGAGGCCCCAAAAAGGGCGAGTTGAGATATGTCGAAAGAAATAGAGCTATTCAACGAAAAATTCGATCTCTCCCAGGGCCTCCTTGAGGAATATCACACCCTGTTTAAGGAACACGGGATTCCCTTCTCCTTCTGCGAAGGGACCCCCTCAAGAGCTGAGAGGATACTGATGGCCTCAACCCATGGATACTGGGGAGACCCTCCCCCCGCAGGGGTACCCGATACCGGAGGGCAGACCTATTACGTCCTTGAGGTCTCCAAGGCCTGGGCCAAGAAGGGCAGGCAGGTCATCATCCTGGCCCGGTGGTTCGAACCCTATCCTCGGGTGGAGAGGTTCGAGGAGAACCTATGGCTCGTCCGCCTTTGCGCAGGAGGGGATCGGTTCGTCCGCAAGGAGGAGATATACCCTTTGGTGCCCGAGCTCGCCGAGGGGGCGGTGGCAGTAGCGGCCCTTTTCGGCGCCCAGGCGGCAGTGGGCCATTATGCCGACGGGATGGCGGTCGCCCTGGAGGTGGGAGAGAGGCTCGGGATCCCGGTGGTGGCCGTACCCCATTCCTTAGGGGTGAGGAAGGCCGCATCCCTCGGTTATGACCTCTATGATCCAGAGATCTGGTTTGACGAGCGCTACAACTTCTGGGTCAGGGAGGCCTTTGAACTTGCGTCCCTGCGGGGGGCAAACCTGGAGATAGCCAACGCCCCTCAAGAACCCGAGGCCCTGAAGGAATACTACGGGGTCGAGTTCCCTCACCTGGTCATGCCCCCCGGGGCGGGAGAGGAATTCTTCGAAGCGGAGTCCCTCCCCTACAGGGAGCTTCTCGCCCGATATGGCCTCCGTTCCAAGGGTTATCTCATCTACTTTGGACGCTTCTCCGAGGCGAAGAACGTCCCAGGGGTGGTGAAGGTCTTCGGGGAGATGAAGAGGATGGACCCGGAGGCGCTGGAAGGGGTGAAACTGGTCCTGGTCGGGGGGTCTCTGAGGGAGCCCTCCGATGAGGAGAGGAGGGTGGAGGAGGGGATAGAGGAAGAGATGGAGCGCTATCGGCTCAGGGAGGAAGTCCTCCGGCTGCCCAGTCAGCCATGGAGCGCCCTTGCTGTACTGGCCCACCACAGCCTCTTCTTCATCGGCACCCAGAGGCTTGAGCCCTTCGGGATGGGGGCAGCGGAGGCGATGGCCGCAGGGACCCCCGTGGCCATCTCCCAGGTGGCCGGGATCGTGCGCTGGATCAGGGACGGGGAGGAAGCCCTGCTGATAGATCCCGATGATCCCACCTCTGCAGCCCGGAGGATCCTCTCCCTTCTCAGGAACAGGGAGGCATTGGAGAAGCTCGCCGCTCGGGGGAGGGAGCTTGTGCGGGAGAACTTCCGCTGGGAGGGGATAGCCGAGAGGCAGGCCGCGATACTCGATCAGCTCATACGGGGAGAGGTGCCCGAGGGGCTCTCCGGGGATAAGGACCCCCGCCTCCTCTTCCGGAGGAAGAGGAGGGCCTATCACCGGGCCGCTTTCCCCTGGCGAGGGGACCCCCCGATGATAAGGTCCCATCACAAGAGGGCGGCAAAGGAGCTCCTGCCCTATATCCTAAGGGAAGTGGATCGGGCCCGATCGGAAAGGAGGAGGGCTATCGTCGCCCTGGCAGGAGAGTCAGGGGCGGGGAAGACCGAGGTGGCCGAATACCTCAGGTTCCTCTTGAGGAGGGAGGGCATCTGGGGGGTGACCATACCGGGGGATGCCTTCTTCAAGCTGCCACCCCCTGAGAACCATCGGGCCCGGCTTGAGGCCTACACTCGGGGAAGGCTTGAGGAGTGGGTGGGTCCCCAAGAGGTGGACCTCGAGAGGCTCAATGGAGTCCTTGCCAAGGTGAAGAGGAGGGAGGTGAAGGAGGTCTTCATTCCATCGGATTGCCGGCGCTTGGGATCGAGGAGGTATGAAGAGGTCCCCATGGATCTTAGGGATGTGGATGTGGCGCTTGTGGACCTCACCTACGGTCTCCTCCTGGAGGAGGCCACCCTGAAGGTCTTCTTTTCCTCGAGCTACGAGGAAAGGATCGAGGAGATCCGCGAGAGAAACCTCCTGCGGGACCCGGAACAGGACTTCGAGTTCGTCCTGAAGGTCCTGGAGATAGAACATGAGGTCATCCAGGCCCTCAAGGAGAGGGCCGACCTCCTGGTGACGGAGGATTACCGGGTAAAGGAGGGCCCTGCGGCGAATTAAAAGCTTGCAGAAAGGAGGATTTTCTGATAAGCCTCTGGGGGATGAAAGGGGTATGGGTTACAGGTACTGTTATCCTTGTCCTGCTTTTGGCGGGGGTGATCCTCTTCGCCCCTCCCCTCGAGAGGACTCCCCCGGAGGTGAAGCTACCCCCTGAAGGGTATATAGGCGCCAAGGCCGTCTTGCAGATAAGGGCCAAGGACAGACCAGCTGGCCTCAAGGAAGTGGTGGTGGACCTCGTCCAGCGGGGAAGGAGGTGGACCGTCTACCGGAAGGCCTTTCCCCGGGGCATCCATGAGGTGGAGATCCCCCTCGAGATCGAGCCGAAGAAGCTCGGGGTGATGGAGGGAAGGTGCGTGCTCGAGGTGAGGGCCACGGACCGCTCCCTATGGCGGTTCGGACACGGGAACGTGGGGATGGCGGAGGGTAAGTTCGTTGTGGACTGGACCCCTCCCAGGGTGGAGCTTCTCGGGAACACCCGCTACGTGTACCTGAACGGGGCAGGGGCCGCCCTGTTCCATACGACCGAGGACGCCTTCGAGGCCTACGCTCAGGTGGGAGAGCTCCTCTTTCGGGCGTACAAGAAGAGGGACCGAAGGGGTTTTCTCTGGGCCGTCCTCTTTGGGGTTCCCCAGTATGCGGAGGGGAGGGAGGTGAGGCTGACCGTCAAGGACAGGGCCGGAAATGCCCGCACCCTCCTCCTGCCCGTTCACATCGTCCCCCGCAAGGTGGTGAGGGAGCGGGTCTCTCTGTCCGAAGGGTTTCTCAGGGAGAAGGTATATCCGCTCCTGCCCCCTGAAAGACAGGATCTCCCCCCTGAGGAGGCTTTCAGGGCGGTCAACGAGATAATGCGAAAGAGGGATGAGGCCGAGATAACGAGGATAGCCTCCTCTTCCGGCCCTGACCCCCTATGGCAGGGGGCCTTCTCCCAGATGAAGAACACCAAGGTGACCGCCACCTTCGGCGATCAGCGCACTTACTTTTACAGGGGCAAAGTGGTGGGCAGATCTGTCCATCTGGGGTGCGACCTCGCCTCGGTGGCCCATGCCCCGGTGCCGGCATCGAACAGGGGGAGGGTCATCTACACCGGGCCCATGGGGATATACGGAAACGTGGTGATCCTGGACCACGGCCTGGGTCTCGCCTCGCTCTACGCCCACCTGAGCCGCTACACGGTGAAGGAGGGGGAGGAGGTGCAAAAGGGACAGGTCATCGGCTACACCGACACGACCGGACTTGCGGGAGGCGATCACCTTCACTTCGCCATCCTCCTTTCAGGCCATCCGGTCAATCCGATAGAGTGGTGGGACGGGAAGTGGCTCAGGGAGCGGATCGTGGCGGTACTTTCCCCCTTCCTCGGTGAAGGGGCGAAGGCCTCGGAGGAGGCTCCTTCAAAAGCGGAAGGGATAAGGCCCTAACTCTCCGATGAAGGTCCTGGGGAGGGAGGAGGTTTGGATACACACCCACTTTCTCACCGATGCCAAGACCCTGGAGCTGTCCCAACGCCAGAGGATCCGCCTAGAGATGGAGGGGTTCCTGCGGACCCTGGGGATAGTCTTCGGGATCCACTTCAAGGAGGGGGAGAGGATCAGGGTGGTCCTGGAGTGCATCCCGGAGAGGGAGAAGCTCGAGAGGATCGAGCAGAAGCTCCAGGAGCTGCTCAAGGAGATAAAGCCTAAGCCCAGGGTGGTACGGATAAAGGTGGAGGGGGAGGATGCAGGAGGAGATAGAGAGACTTGCCCGGTGGATAGCTGAGGCAAAGAAGGTGGTGGTCTTCACGGGGGCGGGGGTGAGCACCGAGTCGGGTATCCCTGACTTCAGGTCCCCCGGAGGGCTCTGGTCCCGCTACGACCCCAACGACTTCTACTTCCAGCGCTTCCTCAGCAGCGAGGAGGCCCGGGAACGCTACTGGCAGATGCACTCGGAACTTTACGAGATGCTCAAGACTGCCCGGCCCAACCCGGCCCACTACGCCTGTGTGGAACTCTATCGGATGGGGAAGCTTTCCTCGGTGATCACCCAGAACATAGACAACCTCCATCAGGAAGCAGGGCTTCCGGCCGACAGGGTGATAGAGCTTCACGGGAACGCCCTCAGGGTGAAGTGTCTGGACTGCGGGAGGCTTTATTCGCGGGAGGAGATCCAGAGGAGGATAGATGCGGGGGAGAAGGCCCCGCGCTGTGACGGCTGCGGCGGACTTCTCAAGCCGGCCACCATCTCCTTCGGGCAGGCCATGCCTCAGGAGGAGATGAGGAGGGCCGAGGAGGAGGCCCGGGGGGCCGACCTCTTCATCGTGGTGGGTTCATCCCTGGTGGTCCATCCGGCGGCCTTAATGCCCCTCTTTGCGAAGGAGGCAGGGGCCAGACTCGTCATCATCAACCTCACCCCCACCCCTTATGACGACCAGGCCGATCTCCTGATAGGGGGAAAGGCCGGGGAGGTACTTTCCGAGGTCATCGAGAGGACCAAGGAGATCCTCAGGGCGAATTAGAGGAAGATCTTTCCGGGGTTCATCAACCCCTGGGGGTCAAGGAGCTCCTTTATCCGCCTCATCAGATGGAGCGCTTCCCCGTGCTCTCGGAAGGCAAATTCCCTCTTCCCTATTCCCACACCGTGCTCCCCGGTGCAGGTCCCCTCAAACTCCAGGGCTTTAAGGACCACCTGTCTGTTGGCCTCCTCCACCCTCCGCCACCTCTCAGGGTCTTTGGGGTCGTCCATAACCACCACGTGGATGTTGCCGTCCCCGGCATGGCCGAATACATAGGCGGTGAGGTCTGATACCTCTTCCTTGATGAAGGCCACCATCTCGCTGTAGCGGGAAAGGGGCACGGCCACGTCCATGATCAGGGCCTCGAGCCCTGGATGGGAACGCTTTATCGACTCGAAGGTGAGGTGGCGGATCTCCCAGAGGCGGTTCCGTTCATCGGGCCCAATTCCCTTATCGATGAAACTTGAGCGGTTCTCGCGGCAGATCTCCTCAACGAAGGCCATCTCCTCTTTCAGGCCCTCTTCGCTGTAGCCATCGAATTCCATCAGCAGGGTGGGCGCCTCCTCAAGCTCCAGGCCCCTGTCGCGGTTCAACACCTTCACCACCTCCGCATCCAGGAACTCCATGGCCGAAGGGACGAGGCCTGAGCTCATCACCTGAAAGACCGTATCGGTGGCGTCCTTCACCGTGGGAAAGGTGGCCCTTACGGCCATGAAGTTCTCTGGAAGGCCCACCAGACGCAGGGTCGCCTCCGTCACGATCCCCAGGGTCCCCTCGGCCCCGGTAAATAGCCTCAGGAGGTCATATCCCGAGGAGCTCTTTCTGGCCCGGTTCCCCACCCTGATCACCTCACCCCCCGGCAGGACCACGACCAGCCTCATCACGTACTCCCGCGTTGGGCCGTACTTCACGGTGCGGATGCCACTGGCATTGTTCCCGATCATCCCCCCGATGGTGGCCGCCGCCCCGGGATCAGGGGGGAAGAAGAGGCCGTAACGGCTCAACTCCTTGTTGAGCTCCTTGTAGACGACCCCTGCCTCCACGTCCACCTGGAAGTCCTCCTGCCGGATCTCCAGGATCCGGTTCATTTCCTGAAGGTCTATCACCATCCCCCCCTTCACGGGGATGGGGTTTCCCTCCAGACTCGTCCCCGCCCCCCAGGGGGTGACGGGCACGCTGTGCCGGTAGGCCCAGCGGACCAGGCGGCTCACCTCCTCGGTCGAGTGGGGCCAGACCACCACCTCGGGAAGGACGGACCGATGGAAGGACTCGTCGTGGGAGTGAAGCTCCCTGACTGAGTCCCCCGTCGACACCCACTCCTCCCCGGCGATCCCCTTAAGTTCCTCTATCTGCTCTTTCCTCAACATCCCTTCCTCCCTCAGTGGATGACCATCTTTGAAGGAAGCCAGAGGATTATATCAGGAAAGAGGATGAAGAGCACGAGGCCTATCAGTTGCAGCCCGATGAAGGGCCAGGCCCCTCCGATGATGTGCTCGCCGAACTTCACCTCCGGAGGGGCAACCCCCTTGAGATAGAAGAGGGAGATGGCCACCTCCCTTCCTCGTGGACTTCTGCCCCGAAAGGACGGGGATCCCATAAGGGCCGTCCTCAAGGAGGGCGACCCTCGGTGAACCTCCCCTCTCGAGCAAGCTGTTATAACTCATGAGGATGGCCTCCTGAAGCATGGCTTCTGCCAACCCCTTCAGGTCCTGAGGGCGCCTTTTGCGGATCAGATCCCATCCGCTTATCCCGGGGATGTAAGCGTAATCCTCTTTCGGGATATTGGGGCTGCAGTAAATAAGCCCCTGAGCCCCGACCTTCCTCAGGGCCTTCCCCCACATCTCCGGCTCCCACTGGTCGCGGGTGAAACGCCAGTGAGGGGACCTGAGGACCTCGACGTAGCCTTCAGGTCCCTGGAGCTTCAGCAGGTGAAGCAGGGTGCGATATTCGGGGCTTCCTATGGGGTCCACATCCCGGTTATCCGCCACTATCACGAGGTATCCCCCTTTCTTAAGTGCCTGAAGGGCTCCACAGGCCGCCTTGGCGGTCTGGTAGTGGTTTATTCCCACGTAACCACCATGGGTTATCACCAGGTCATAGGGCTCGGCGATGGGGATGCTCACCGCCTTCTTCACCCTGCGGCAGGCCTCAAGGTGCGCTCTCACCATGTCCCCGGCATATACCCCGGTGATCCTGAAGGCCCTGTCCAAGGTGACGTTGAGGATGAAGTCGACCCCCACCTTCTTGGCCACCTCCAGGGCCTCCTCATGACAGGGGTTCCCCTCGAGGACCAGGTTGTCCGCCCGGGGGTCCTCGAGGAACTCCGGCCCGTGGAAGCGCTGTACCGACCTTTCGTCCACGAGCCCCGGGCACACCGACTTCCTTCCCCCGGAAAAGCCGGCCATAAAGTGGGCCTCCACCAGGCCGGTCAGGATCCTGAGGTCTGCTTCGTAGAAGGTGGAGTTCACCCAGACCTCTGTCCCCTTGGACGTTTCTCCCACATAACGGAGCCTGGAGCGATCCCGACAGTCGTGATCCTCGATCCTGAAGCCCTGAACCACCTCCTCTCCGAACATTCGCACCTTCTCCTCAGGGGTGCTCGGCCGGTGCATCCCGGTGGCGACCACCAGGGTAATCTTTTCCCTCCTTATTCCCGCCCTCTCGAGGGTCTCAAGGAGCGGGGGCAGGATCCCCGTGGGTCCCCTGTAGGGGACGGGACGGGTGATGTCCGAGACCGCTATCGCCACCTTCAATTTCCCGGTTTCTCCCTTGGCCTTCACCACTTCCTGGAGGGAAGGGGAACCTATGGGGTGCTCCAGGGCCTCTCGGATCGCCCGCTCCGGATCAGCGAGGGGGACCTCTTCGGCCATCCGCAGGACCTCCGTCTGAGGAGGAACCTTCACCCTCAACTCTCCCTCACCAAAGGGGACTGCGACCTCCCTCCATCCTTCCCCGTTCATAGCTCCCCTCTTCCCTCCACCTCTTCTCCCCCGCGGCCATCTCCTCGATCGCCTCCTCTGAGAACAAGGGTTTGGCCATCTAAATGCCTTTTTACTTCTTCCAGAACTCGGGGAAGAGGAGGATCAGGACGGTGTAGATCTCCAATCGTCCCACGAGCATGCAGAAGGTGAGGATGAGCTTGGCCAGGGGAGGGAGAAAGGAGTAGTTCAGGGCGGGGCCGACCTTTCCCAGGCCGGGACCGATGTTCCCCAGGGAGGCGGCCACCGCCGAGGCCCCCGTGACGAGGTCAATCCCCAGGGCCCCCATGATCAGGGTGCAGACTACAAAAAGGCCGATGTATAGGAGGACCATCCCCACTATTCCGTGCAGGACCGCTGAAGAGACGATGTGTCCGTCCAATTTTACCGCCACCACCGCCTTCGGATGGACGATCTTCTGCATCTCTGCCCGAATGTAACGGACAAGGAGCAGGATCCTCACGCACTTTATCCCGCCGCCCGTAGAACCGGCGCAGCCCCCGATGAACATGAGCAGAAGGAGCAGGGCCTGGGAGTAGTGAGGCCAGGAGCCGAAGTCAGCGGTGGAGTAGCCCGTGGTGGTGAGGATGGAGACCCCCTGGAAGAGGGCCTCCTCCAGCCTCTTTGCCCATCCTCCTCCCTGGTGAAGGAGCAGATCGATGGTGATGGTGATGACGGCGAAGGTCACCACAGCCGTGTAGAACCGGAACTCCCCGTTCCTCCAGTACCCCTCGAGCTTGCCCCTCAGGAGCTGGTAATGGAGGGCGAAGTTGCTCCCTGCTACAAACATGAAGAGGGTTATGACCAGGTGGTGGTAGGTGCCGAAGTGGCCGATGCTCCGGTTCTTGGTGGAGAAACCGCCAGTGGCCATGGTGGTGAAGGTGTGACAGAGGGAGTCGAAGAGGTCCATTCCACCGAGGGTCAGCAGCAGTACCTCGGCGGCGGAGATGAGCAGGTAAGTCTGCCAGAGGATCTTGGCCGTCTCAGCGATTCGGGGCCTGAGCTTGTCCACGAAGGGGCCCGGGACCTCGGCCTTGTAAAGCTGCATTCCCCCCACCCCCAGGAAGGGGAGGATGGCTATGGAGAAGAGGATTATCCCCATTCCCCCGAGCCACTGGATCATGGAGCGCCAAAGCAGTATTCCCTTGGGCAGCTCCTCCACCGACTGCAGGATCGAAGCCCCTGTAGTGGTGAACCCGGAGACCGTCTCAAAGAGGGTATCGATCGCCGAGGGGAAGTGGGGGGAGAGGAAGAAGGGAAGGGCCCCGAAAAAAGAGGCGTTCATCCACCCCAAGGAGACGATGAGGAAGGCCTCCTTCTGAGTGATCTCCCCAATCCTGCCCCGGAAGGGCAGGTAAAGGAGCAGGCCGCAGAAGGAGGTGATCAGGATGGCCAGGATGAAGGGCTTTATCTCCTCCCCGAAGAAGAGGGAGGTTAAGGCAGGAAGGGACATGGCAGCGGCGAGAAACAGATTGAGCACACCTATGATGGGGAGAACGGCAACCATCGCTCAGAGGGGACTTTTTAAGCCGAAGAATATCATGGCCAAGGAGGCGGAGGCAAGGATACCCTTACCAGTACTCCAGTTTCACCGTGAGGAACTTTTCCAGCTGGGGAATGGCCGCTGAGGAGGCCACCAGGGTGACCTTGTCGCCGGGAAGGATCACGCTCTCCCCCCGGGGGATGATGACCTGGCCTTCCCTGAGGATGGCGCCTATCAGTATCCCTGAGGGCAGCTTCAAGTCCTTCAGGGGACGCTCGATGATATCCGAGGTCTCCATGGCCACCGTCTCGATCACCTCGGCCTGTTCTTCGGGGAGGATGGCCACGTTCAGGATCTTTCCCTTTCGGATGTACTGGAGGATGCGGTTTACCGCCAGAAGAGGAGGGCTCACCACCACATCGACCCCTGTCTGGTAGGCCAGGGGGGCGAAGGAGACCCTGTTTATGGAGGCTATCACCCTCCTTGCCCCCATCGTCTTTGCCAGGAGGGCGAGGAGGATGTTCTTGTCCTCGTCATCGGTCAGGGCGATGAAGGCGTCCATCTCGCGGACGTGCTCCTCCTCCAGCAGATCGTGGGAGGTGAGATCGCCCTTGAGCACAATGGTCTTGTCCAGCTGCTGGGCGAGGAACTGGCACCTCTCGATGTCAGGCTCGATCACCTTCGTGGCCACCCCCCTTTCCTCCAAGGCCTTGGCCAGAAGGAGGCTCACGTTTCCTCCTCCAAAGATCATCACCTTGTTAGGGGGAGCGACCCCTTTCCTGTCTCTGAAGGAGGCGAGAAATTGGGAGATGGCAGCGCTCTCCCCCAGCACATATACCAGATCTCGCTCCTTCAGCCGATCCTTCCCCCTCGGGATGATCACCCGATGATCCCGATATATGGCCACCACTACCAGGTCAAGATCGGGATAATCCTCCCTTAGCTCCGCCAGGCTCTTTCCCGCCACCGGGTTTCCCGGCTCCACCATGAAACTGGCGATCCTTATCCTCCCCTCGGCGAAGTCTACCACGTCCCTGGCCCCGGGGATGTCGAGGATCCGCAGCAGGGAGTTGACCATCTCCTGATCGGTGTTGATCACCAGGTCGATGTCCAGCTTCTCCTTCCCCAGGATCTTCTCGTTGGAGGCGTATTCAGGGTCCCTTATCCGGGCGATCTTCACCGGGACTATCGCCTGGACCCCAGCCACGAGGCAGGATACCATGTTTACCTCGTCGCTGTTGGTGGCGGCTATAAGGATCTCCGCCCTCTCTATGCCGGCCTCTTTCAGCACCGAAATACTGCTCCCGCTTCCGTGGATGGCCTGAACGTCTAAGGTCTCGGCCACCCGCTCTACCTTCTCCTCGTCCTTGTCTATGACGATGATGTCCTTCCTCTCCTGGGAGAGCTTGCGGGCGACGTTATATCCGACCTCTCCTGCCCCTATGATTATGATGCTCATCGTCCCTGAAAAGAGTTTATATGACCGTTATCCGAAAGACAAGGTCCTCAGGGGAGTTGAAGGAAGGGGAGAAAGCCTGTATTTTGAAAAGGTGATGAAGGGCGCGCTGATATCCTTCCTCATCGTCCTCATGGCAAGCTGTGCGGTTAATCCGGTCACGCACGAGCGAGAGTTCCTCATCTTCAGTGAGGAAGAGGAGATAAGGATAGGAGAGGAATCCCACCGTTCAGTCCTTGAGGAATTCGGGTACTACGGGGACAGGGATTTACAGCGTTACATCCTTGAGGTGGGTGGCAGGATCGCCCAGGTTTCCCATCGCAATTACCTCCTCCATCACTTCACGGTGACCGATTCCGCTGTGATAAACGCCTTCGCCCTTCCCGGGGGCTATATCTACGTGAATCGGGGACTTCTCGCCTACCTCAACAACGAGGCCCAGCTGGCAGGGGTCCTGGGGCATGAGGCAGGCCACATCGCCGCCCGTCACGGGGTAAAGAAATACCAGCAGGCCCTGGGAGCCCAGCTCATCCTTGCTGGGGTAGCGATAGCCACCAGATCCAGGGGGATCGTCTTAGGGACGAACCTTTTGATCGGGGCCATCCTCCAGGGGTACAGCCGCCGGGACGAGTACCAGGCCGACCGCTTGGGGACCCTCTACATGTACCGGGCCGGATATGACCCCTTCCAGATGGCCCGCTTTCTCCAGATGCTGAAGCGTCTGGAGGGAAGGGAGCCGAACCTGGTGGAGCAGATCTTCTCCTCCCACCCTTTGACCTCGGAGAGGATGAAGAGGGTTGAGGCATGGGCTGAGGAGCTCACAGGGGGCAGGCGGAGGGGGCTTGCGGTGAAGGTCAACCACTACCTTTCCCACCTCGATGGCCTGGTCTTCGGTCCTGGAGAGAGGGAGGGAGTGATCGAGGGGGGGTTCTTCCGGAACCGTTACTTCCGCTTTCAGGTCAGGATGCCTGAAGGCTGGAAGGTGCGGCGAGGGGAAAGGATGGGTTCGGTGGAGGCCCAAGATCCGGGAGGGCGCTTCCTCCTTCAGGCCATCCCGATGGAATTCCCCGCCCCCCTGAGGCCCGAGGAGGTGGCCCGGCGGGTGGAGAGGGGTTCGGGATGGCTCAGGCTTGGGGCTGCAAGGAGGAGGCTGAAGGGTTTGCCGACCTTAATGGTCGATTACCTCATCAGGGAAAGGGCCATAAGGATGAGGGTGGCCTACCTAACTCGGGGAAGGACTGCCTTTCTCCTCGCCCTAATAGCGCCCCAGAAGGCCTTTCCCCAGGGAAGGGGATTTTTCAATCGCCTCCTCCATTCCTTCCGCCCTCTCTCGGTGGAGGAGGCCCGAAGGATTCCCCTCTATCGCCTGCGGATATACATGGCCCGGACAGGGGATACCTACCCCTCACTATCCGTCCGCTTCTACGGCAGCCCCCGCTATGCCGAGGATATCCAGCTCTTTAACGGGCTTGAGGATCATCCCCTCCCACCCCCTGGCAGGCTCCTCAAGATAAAGCCCAGGGCCCTGCTCGCTCAGAAGTCGAAATAAAAGCTCATCCCCCATCTGCAGGGGAAGTAGTAATAGCAGCAATAAGGGTAGTAGTAGGGGTAGTAATAATAATAGTAGGCGACGTAGGTGCGGGTCTTCGGCCTCTTGTGATGGTGTCCCCTCGGATGGCGCCTTATGGTGAAGGGGATGTGGTGGGGATTAAAGGCCGAAGCGCCTATGAAGACTCTCCCCGGGCGGTATCTTCCATCTATCTTTATGTCGAAGACCACCTCCCTTCCGCTGAAGCGGAAATCGAAGCCGTCCCATCCCCCACAGGTGTGGGCGTTAAAGACGATGGCGTTTCCCCTCTTACGGATCACATCCTCCCTCTCCTTGGCCACCTTCCGGACCAAGAAGATTTCCCCGTCAGGGCTCCAGACCCTTCCGTGAAAGTGCCTCCACCGCACGGCGCTGGTCCAGCGGATGTGCCACCCGTCCTCATCGTGCCATATCTGGTAATTGACCGGGCTTCCCGGGGGAAGGGGGGGCTTCCCCCATGCCTTCCGTGCAGGCATCGAGAGGGCAGCCCCCGTATGGAAGAGGAGGATTATGAAGACGATCGCCAGCCCCAAGCCGATGATACCCCTTCTCCCCTTCATCTTCTCCCTCCTTTCTCGAATTTCTGCCCTTTGGACACCGGGGGGTGAAAAAAGGTTTAAGGAAAGAGGGGGGTGGAGAGGAGTCCTGTGGTCTCCGGAAGCCCGATCATCAGGTTCATGTTCTGGATCGCCTGCCCTGACGCCCCCTTCGTCAGGTTATCTATGGCCGTCACCACCACCACCAGCTGCCCCTCGAAGCACTGCACCCCTATGTCACAGTAATTCGTCCCCCTCACCTGGGAGGTGGAGGGAAGGATCCCTGGGGGAAGGAGCCTTATGAAGGGTTCTCCCTCGTATCGGTGGCGGTAGATCCGGTGTATCTCGTCCGGGGAGGTGTCCTTCGCGAGGGGGACGTAGATGGTGGAAAGGATGCCCCGGTTCATGGGGACCAAGTGAGGAGCGAAGAGGACCCTTATCTGCTCCCCCGCGAGGAGACTAAGTTCCTGCTCCATCTCTGGGGTGTGCCGATGCTCCCCCACGCTGTAAGGTCTTATGGCCTCGGCCACTTCAGGGAAATGGGTCCTCTCGGTGGGGTTGCGGCCTGCCCCGCTTACCCCTGACTTGGCGTCCACCACTACCCCTTTCTGGGGCAGGAGCCCTTCCTCGGCCAGGGGCAGAAGTCCCAGGATCACCCCTGTGGGATAGCAGCCCGGATTGGCGACGAGGCGTGCTCCCCTTATGCGGTTCCGGTGCACCTCCGGGAGGCCGTAGACCGCCTCCTGGAGCAGCTCCGGGAAGCGATGAGGACCGTACCACTTCTTGTAGATGGAGGGGTCCTTCAGGCGAAAATCGGCGCTCAGGTCGATGACCCTCTTCCCCCCCTCAAGGAGGGCCTTAACCGTCTCCATGGAGGCGCCGTGGGGGAGGGCGGTGAAGAAGAGGTCAGCCTCCTCGAGGACCTCTTCGGGTCGCAAGGGCTTGAGAGGGAGGTCCAGGAGGCCAGAGAGCCCCGGGAAGACCTCTGAGATCTTCTTCCCCGCGTGCCTTTCAGCCGTAAGGACGGTTATCTCCCCCTCGGGATGGGAGAAGAGAAGGCGCAGAAGTTCATATCCCGTGTAACCGCTGGCGCCTATTATCCCGACTTTCATTCAGAGACGAGCAGAGGCGTTCCCTACCTCTTTGAGTACTGGAACCTGGCCCTGGCCCCTCGCTGCCCATACTTCTTCCGTTCCTTCTTCCGGGCATCCCGGGTGAGGAGGCCTGCCTTCTTGAGGATGGGACGGAGGTCCAGGCTGTACTGGGTGAGGGCCCGGGAGATCCCGTGGCGGATCGCTCCCGCCTGCCCCGAAAGCCCCCCTCCCCTCACGTTCACGTATACGTCGAACTTTCCCAGGGTGTCGGTGAGCTTGAAGGGCTGAAGGATCATCAAACGCAGGGTCTCCCGCGGGAAGTAATCCTCCACCGGCCGCTTGTTTACCACTATCTTCCCCTCTCCCGGGGATTTGAGCCACACCCGGGCAACAGCCGTCTTCCTCTTTCCCGTCCCGTAATACCTCTCTACTTCCTCCATATCCTTCTCCCCTTACAGATTGAGCTCCAGGGGCTCTGGCTTCTGCGCCTGGTGAGGGTGATCGGGTCCTCGGTAGATCTTCAACTTCTTCAAGAGCTTTCTGCCAAGCCGATTCTTCGGCAACATCCCCTTCACGGCCAGCCGGATCAGCTCCTCCGGCTTGCGGGCAAAGAGCTCCTCGGCGGTGAAGCTCTTAAGTCCCCCAGGATATCCCGAGTGCCGATAATAGACCTTCTTCTTCCACTTCGCCCCGGTAAGGCGGATCTTCTCCGCGTTCACCACCACGACGAAGTCTCCCGTGTCGATATGGGGGCTGAAGGTGGGTTTGTGTTTCCCCCTGAGGATGCGAGCTATGGCGCTGGCAAGCCTTCCCAGGACCTTTCCCGAGGCGTCCACCAGATACCACTTCCTCTCCACGTCCTCTTTTCTCAGATGGAAGGTCTTCATCCTTTCCCCTTTGCCTTAAAAAGAGAAGCAGCCGGGCTCCCACCCAGACCGCTCGCCTTATTTTTAATGCATTTTTGGACCCTTGTCAATGCCGATTACGTTCCATTTGGATGCATGCCTCGAGAGAAGAAAAAAGGCCGTCCCCGAAGGGACGGCCCGATCGCTCTCTGCTCTGGCCCTCCTCAGAACTCCTCCATGCCGCCGCCAGGCATGCCGGGCTGGGCCGCCTTTTCCTTCTTCGGCTTCTCCGCGACCAGGGCCTCGGTGGTTATCAGCAAGGAGGCGACGCTGGCAGCGTTCTGCAGGGCGAACCTGACCACCTTCGTAGGATCGATGATCCCGGCCTTCATCATGTCGGTGAACTCTTCCTTGGCCGCATCGAAGCCATAGTTTACGTCCTTGGAGTCCTTCACCTTCTCCACGATGATGGCACCCTCCTTCCCGGCGTTCTCCGCGATCTGCCTGAGCGGCTCCTCCAGGGCCTTCCTGACGATGTCCACCCCTATCTGCTGATCGCCTTCGAGCTTCAGGTTATCCAGGGCCTTCAGACACCGGATGTAGGCCACACCGCCACCGGGCACGATCCCTTCCTCCACAGCAGCCCTGGTGGCATTAAGGGCGTCCTCCACCCGGGCCTTCTTCTCCTTCATCTCCGTCTCGGTGGCAGCTCCTACCCGGATCACAGCCACACCGCCCACGAGCTTCGCCAGGCGCTCCTGAAGCTTCTCCCGGTCGTAGTCGGAGGTGGTCTCCTCGATCTGGGTCCTGAGCTGCTTCACCCGGCCCTCTATCGCCTCGCGGCTGCCACCGCCCTCCACGATGGTGGTGTTGTCCTTGTCTATGATCACCTTCTTAGCGGTCCCCAGGTCATCAAGGCCCACGTTCTCCAGCTTGATCCCCAGATCCTCAGAGATCATCTTACCACCGGTCAGGATGGCTATGTCCTCGAGCATCGCCTTCCTTCTCTCGCCGAACCCGGGGGCCTTGACCGCTGCACACTTGAGCGTCCCCCTGATCTTGTTGACCACCAGGGTGGCCAGGGCCTCGCCCTCCACGTCCTCGGCGATGATCAGCAAGGGCTTGCCCGCTCTGGCCACCTGCTCGAGCAGGGGCAGAAGGTCCTTCATGTTGCTGATCTTCTTCTCGTGAGCCAGTACATAGCAGTCCTCAAGCTCCACCACCATCTTCTCGGGGTCGGTGACGAAGTAGGGGGAGAGATAGCCCCTGTCGAACTGCATCCCCTCGACCACCTCCAGGGTGGTCTCCATCCCTTTGGCCTCC
>CAYRAR010000025.1:0-17499 GCA_964422255.1 uncultured Thermodesulfobacteriota bacterium
CTCAAAGGGCGAGGACCTCCCTTACCGTGGTGAAACGAAAGTCGCCGAGGAGCCTTTTCAGCTTCGCCTCGGCCCCCCTCAGGTTGAAGTAGTGCCTCAGGCGGGAGCGCCAGGGCACCCCATTTATCCGGGGCTGGGAGGGATCAAGTTCCCAGGGATGAAGGTAAAAGATGAAGGGTTCCCCCCTGGCATTGAAGACCCGAAAGACCCATTTGAGGAGCGCGTAGGGCAGGAACCTGAAGTAGCCGCCACCTGCCACGGGGAGGTTTATCCCGAGGAGCGAGAAGGTGCTCATGGGAAACTCCATCAGATTTCCGCAGTCAAGAAAGGGGTATTTCTCCTTCACCATGAAGGGGAAGCGAGGGGCTTCAGGGAAACCGTAAAGGTCATGGCGGATTGGGAAGATGCTCGAGTCATAACTGTAACCCTCCTCGGCGATCACCTCCAGGGCCCATAGGGTATCCTCCGTGATCGAGAAGGTGGGGGCCCTGTAACCGACCACGGGCTTTCCCACGATCCCCTCCAGGATCTCCTTCGCCCTGCGGATATCGGCCCTGAAGGTCCTCCGGGACTGGCGGTATATGGGCTGATGGGCATAGCCATGAGAGGCAACCTCGTGCCCCTCCTGAGCGATCCTCGATATGAGCTTCGGGTACCTCTCCGCCACCCATCCGAGGCAGAAGAAGGTCGCCTTGACACCGAACTCCCCCAGTATCTCGAGGAGCCTGTAGGTGTTGTCCTCCACCCGGGGAGGGAACCCGTTCCAGTCCTCGAAATCGACCCGGGAGGAAAAGGCCTCAACTTGGAAATAGTCCTCAACGTCTACGCTAAGGGCGTTGAGCAATTTTTACACAAAGCTCCGCCATTGCGGGTTAGGACCCGCTTCAAAAGAGAGACTCCTTTTTGTACGCCCTCAGGCAACCTTTTCTAACAAGGAGGGGTGGAGCTCCAGCGTCGCCTGATAGACGACCTCAAGCAGGACCCTCACCCTCTCCTTGTCGGGCATCCACCGCTCGACGATCCCGGTAAGGTCCTTGAAGGGACCCCGGACGATCCGGACCCTTTCTTCCACACCGAAGGGCCTCCTGTAGCGGATCACCCCATCGGGCCCCTCCCAGGACCTTATCGTCTCGACGATCTCCCTCCGCAGGGGCGTGGGCCTTGCCGAATCGAGCAGGATCCTCCGTACCCCTCGCGTCCAGCGGACCGTGACCAGAAGCTCCTCCGCATCAAAATGGGCGAAGACGTAGTTGGGGAAGAGGGGCTTTATCGTCCTCTGCATCCTGCCGCTGTGAAAGGTGAGGACCTCCATCTTGGGAAGATAGCTCTCGATCCCCTTCTCCTTCAGGTAGAAGATCACCCGCTCTTCCTCCCGCGGCTTGGTCTGCACCACAAACCAGTTCCTCTTCATCTCGCCCCCTTCCCGAGCAAGATCGTCTTCGTCGTCTCGAAGAGGATCGCCATGTCCAGGGAGAAGGACATGTTCTTTATGTAGTAGAGGTCATATCTCAGCTTCTCGAAGGCATCGGCTATCGAGGCGCCATACCGGTACTTGATCTGGGCCCAGCCGGTGAGGCCCGGCTTCACCACATGGCGCTGGGCATAATAGGGAATGGCCCTGTTAAGGACCTCCACGAAGTAGGGCCTCTCAGGCCGGGGGCCCACGAAGCTCATGTCTCCCTTTAGGATGTTGTACATCTGGGGGATCTCATCTATCCTGAGCTTTCTGAGGATACGGCCGACCCTGGTCACCCGCGGGTCGTTCTCCTGGGCCCAGACCGGTCTGCCGTTCTCCGCATCTCTGTGCATGGTGCGGAACTTGTACAACATGAACACCTTCCCCCCTTCTCCCACCCTCTCTTGCCGGTAGATGATGGGGCCATCGGAGTCGAGCCAGATGGCCACCGCGGCGAGCAGGCTGATGGGCGAGGAGAGGACCAGACCCATCGATGAAAGGACGATATCGAAGAGGCGCTTTATCACCTTCCTCTTTCCATTTATCTTGAAGCCATCGGAGAAGACGAAGTGGCTCGGCTTAAGCCCCTCTATCATGATCTTTCCGGTGAGGTGCTCGTAGAACTCCACCCCATCGTGGATGGTCAATCCACTGAGCCTCAGATCGAGGAGGTCCAGGATGGGGAGACGGCCCCGCTTTTCCCGCAGCGCTACCACTATCCTGTCGCACCCCACCTTCTTGACCACGTCTTTGACCTCCTTTATGGTCCCGAGCTGGAGGTTCTTGCCCTTGGGACTGATCAGGGGGGCGGAGCGATTGGACTCGCTGAGCACCCCCACCACCTGAAAGCCGGCATCTGCTCGCCTCTCTATCTCCTTCACTATCTCGGAGGCGAGTCCGCCGGAGCCAAGGATCAGCACCCTCTCCCTTCCCAGCTCGAGCATCTTCCCGTAAGCCAGGCGCCAGGATATTATCCCGAGGGAGATAAAGAGGAGGGCGAGGATGAAGGCCCTCTCCGTGGCCACCCAGTGGGGGAAGATGAGACAGAGGAAGCCCATGATCAGGGAGGCCACCCCCAAGGTGCTGAAGAGCCTCACCAGAAGTTCCTTCAGGTCGGTGAACCGGCTCAGGTCGTAAAGGTTGTGATAGTAGAGGGAAAGGACGCAGATGAAGGTGATCAGGGCCGCCTTCGAGAGGATCTCGAACCAGGCCAGCTCCCCGATGATCCCCAGCTTCATCAGGATGAGGGAGGCGAGCAGGGTGGAAAGGAATATGAGGGAGACCTCTACGAGGAAGAAGAGGAGGTTCCTCACGGGGCGATATATGTTCAGGACCCGGATGTTCATCCGCCTCCCCTACCGGTAGTAACGGTAGCGGTATTTGAGGAGCTTATGGTCCACATCGTTAAACACGATCCCCATCACCTTCTCCTTCTCCAGGAGACCCAAAGCCCTCTGCAGGGGGTCCCTCCGGGTCTTGCCATAGCGGACCACAAGAAGGACCGCATCGACATACCCCACCAGGGCGTCCACCTCGGGGAAGGGAAGAAGGGGTGTGGAGTCGACGATCACGTATCGCCTCTCCTCTTCCTTCAGCTCCCTGAAGAGGTTCTCGAGGTTGGAGAAGGAGAGGACCTCAGGTCCCCCCTTGGTCCGCCCTCCCGGTATCAGGCTCAGTCCGGGAACAGGGGTCGGATAGAGGATCTCCTTCAAGGTCGCCTTCTCCTTCAGGTAATCGGTAAGCCCCCACTTGGGGCGGATCCCGAAGAGCTTGTGAAGCTCCGGTCTCTTCATATCCATATCTATGAGGACGGCAGAGACCTCGGGCAGACGGGCAAGGCTTGCGGCCAGGTTGGCTGCCACGAAGGTCTTCCCTTCCAAGGGAAGGGCGCTCGTCACCAGGATCACCCTGCGACCTCCATCCTTTATGATCCGCATGGAGGTCTTGCTGAACTGCTGGGCGGCATCAGAGGAAGGGTCCTTCACCGCGATCAGAAAGTCGCTCACTTTGTTGTTGGAATTCATCCTCTTCATCCCTTCTCACCTCGGAAACTTTATCTTTTTCACCTTGGGGATATTGGCGATGACCGGGAGTTCGGTCACCTGCTCCACATCCTCGGCCTTGTAAAACGAGTTATCCAGGGACTCGACCAGCACCACAAGCCCTCCTCCCACCGCCGTGGCGACGATGAACCCGAAAAGGGCGACCTTCCGGAAATCGGGCTTGTAGGGCCTCGTGGGGACCTTGGCCTCCTCGATCACCCTGAACCTCTCCCCCTTCTGTTTCCTTTCCAGGTTGGCCGCCACCTCGGCCTGAAGCTTCCTGTCGAGCAGGGATTGATACTGCCTCTGGGTCACCTCATAACCGCGGGTAAGCTCCTTAAGCTGCTCCTCCACCTTCGGAGTGAGCTCCACCCTTCGCTCGTACTCCTTTATCTGGGCCTTGAGCCGGCGCTGCTCGGCTTTGAGCTGGATGATCTCAGCATCAAGCTGAGCCAGCTCCCGCTGGAAGGTGAGATCAGGAGAGGGAGGAGCTTCCTCTTCCCTCGCGGAGGCAGCTCCTTCCTCCTGGGCCTGTTGCTGCCGACGCTGGAGCTCCTCAAGTTCCACCTCCCTTTCCACCTTGGCTATCATGTCCTTCACCCTGATGACCTCGGGGTGCCTCTCGGTGTATCGGGAGAGGAGCTCCCTCAGACGGGCCTTCAGGGACTCCAGGGTCGCCCGTGCGGGAACCTGCTCCTCGCGCCCCGCCTCAGGCCTCTCAGGGGTGGTGGAGGCGGTAGCAGAGCGACTGAGCCGGGCGAGCTGTTGAAGGTGGGCCTTCCGCTGCTCGGCCGCATTCAGGGCCTCGATGGTGCTTCGGAGCTGCATCTGGAGCCTATCAAGGGTCCTCAGGTTGGCCTCGAGCTGCTCGGGAAGGACCCCGAGGTGCTTCGCCCTGAAGTCGGCGATCTTCTTCTCCTGCTCCTTAAGCAGGCTCCTCACCCTCTCAAGCTCCCTCTCCAGAAAGGCAAGGGTCCCCTCCGCCATCTCCTCCCTCATCTTCAGGTTCTCCTCGATGAAGAGGGAGGTGAGGCGGTTCGCTCCTTTCATGGCCGTCACCGGATCGGGGTCCTGGAAGGAAACCCGGAAGATCCTTCCCTGGAGGACGTCCACGCTCACCCTCTTTCTCATCATCCCGATCACCGATTCGAGGGGATACCGTTTCCTCAGCTCCGGATACAGGTTCAGCTCCTCGATCACCCGCTCCAGGTGCCTCCTGCTCATTATCTGCTCCCTCACGGTACGGAGCTGATCCTGAACCCTCTCCGTCGTCAATACGGGCTGGACATATGTATTGGGCACCCTTGGGGGCTCAACCAGTATCAGGGTTGAGGCCCGATAGATCCGCGGGGCATAGCGGAGGTAAGCGGCCGTTAGGGCGCAGATGAGCACAAAGGGGATGATGAAGAGCCATTTCCTCCTCATAAAGATCTCCACGTAATCCCTGGGCTCTAAAGCCTTCTCCATCTCATCTCCTTCAATAAGTTAGTTGCACATAGAGCATGATCCGGTTCACCTCGTAGTCCTCGGCCCCCCGGGAGCGGAGCCTGTCATAGGCATAGCGCAACCCCGTCTCGAGCCACCTCAAGGGACGGTAGGAAAGGCCGACCTCTGTGGAGAAGAACCGATCCTTACGATCTACATGCTCGTAGTCGTACTCGGAGTACGTCCCTGAGAGGGTGAACCACCAGGGCTCGGCGAAGTGGTACTCGAGCCTCGAACGGACCCCCCAGGAGGTGGCGTACCCCAGGTTCTCGGCGCCGAAGAGGACCTCGCTGAAGCCCTTCTCAGCGGTGAACTCCAGGGTGACCCTCTCCCAGGCATAGGACACGGTCACCCTCCCTTCAAAGCCCCCCTTCTCATCCCCCTCGTCAGGATCATAGTAGAGGTACCCCCCCTCAGCGGAGACGGTAAGGTGGGGGAGGAGCTCCTTCCTTATGCCGAGGAGCAGGTGGTAGTTCATGTAATCCACCGCCTCCCCCGTGTACTCGCGGCTCATGACCCCTCCCCTCACGTAGGGGGTCGTGTGGGGGTCATAGAGGTACTCGTACAGGAGTTCGAAGGTGTGACCATAGAGCGAATCGAGGTCGCTCTCGAATCGGCCGTAAAGGAAGGTGTAACTGGGGCTCAGGATATGGCGCTCCGCGAGGGGGTAGCGGAGGGTTGAGGAGAAGGTGTGCTCCTCGCTGTTCCGCTCGGTCGTTTCGTCGAACTCCGTCTTGGAGAAGCGGTAAAGGAGGTCGATCGAACGGTTGGGGCCAAAGGCATAATAGAGGTGGGGGGAGAAGGTATTGGACCAGTAAAGTTCCCTCCTCCTCTCGACCCCGTAAACGTCTATTGCCGATACCTCCTTTGATCGCATGAAGGTATCGCTCACCTCGAAGGTGAGGTTTTCAGAGGGCATGTAGCGGAAGCTGCCGTCCACGGTGTGGGTCCAGGTATCCTCGTCAGGGTTGTGGGTGAAGAACTCGAAGCCCGCCCTGTAGGAGAGCTCGGCGTCAATGGGAACCCTGTGGTAAGAGACCGCAACGCCCGCCATTATCCGCTCTATCAGGTCCTCCTCCTCGTTCTCCTCCCTCCAGTAGATGTTGTCGCAGTACTCCGTCTCGGAACGCAGAAGGGGCGTGATCTCCAAGTCGTTCCATCTGAAGGCCTGGGCACTTCCGCTCATCATCGCCACCGACATCAATAAAAGGGTTATTAAAAACCTACGGAACGATGACCCTATCCCCCGGTTTGAGTCTGATGTCCACTGCACCCTCTCTCCCCTCCATTACTCCCTGTAAGTCCACGATTATCCTTCTGTCCTCCTTCCCCACGCGACGCAGGATGGTGACCTTCCTCTTCTTTGCCCACTCGGCAAAGCCCCCTGCCATCGCTATCGCCTTAAGGACGGTGGTGTCAGGATGCAGGGGAAACACCCCAGGATGGCTGACCCTCCCCAGCACATAGATCCTCCTGCTATTTATCTCCTCGACTATCACGTAGACCTTCGGGTCCTTCACGTAGATCGCGAGGGCCCTCTCGATCTTCCTGGCCAGGGCCTCGGGGGTGAGGCCTGCGGCCTGTATATCTCCCACGAGCGGGACGGAGATCTTCCCGTCGGGCCGCACCAGCACCGTTCGGGAGATATCCGGCTCCCTCCAGACCACAAGCTCGATCCTGTCCTCAGGCCCTATGATGTAATCCTCGGCCAGGATCACCTGGGGGAAGCTCAGGACAAAAGACAAGATTATTCCGACAAATAGACCCCTCTTTCTCACCTTCCATCCCTCCCTGTAAGGATCTCTCCCCTACACCTTTATACCGTCAGATCGAAAAACCTGACAGAAAAAGGGAATCCCCCTTTTTTCTCGCTTCATGGAAGGCCTCCTCCGCCAGGCGCAGGAGATCCTCCTTCTCCGTGGTGTTGGTGGGAAAGCAGGCCCCACCTATGCTTATCGTGAGCCTCTCTCCGGGCTCGCCCGGGAAGCTGTACTTCCTCACGTGATCCATGATCCTGGAGCCCACAATATAGGCGACGTCCAGATCGGCGCAGAGTAGCAAAATGCCGAACCTCCGACCGTCCCCGTTGAGGGAGCCGATCAGATCGGTCTCGCGGATGTTCCTCCTCACCACCTCGATGAGCCTCCTGATGTTCTCCTCGTCCTGAGGGGACCTGTCCGGCCCGATCACGAGCAGACTCACATAGTCCTGATATCTGAAACTCCGTTTCACCTCCCACTCCACAAAGAAGTCGAAGAACCAGTCCTTAAGGGCTCCTGTCTCCTCCATCAGCTCTTCCCCCTTCCCCATCAACTCCTCCTCCCATCAGGTTGTACTGCTTCATCTTGTAAAGCAGGGCCTTGTAACTGATCCCCAGGAGCTCAGCCGCCTCCTTCTTCTTCCATCCCGTCCTCCGCAACGCATCCCTGATCACCACCTTCTCCGTCCTTTCCACGGCCTCCTTCACCGCCCTCTTCAGGTTGAGATCCTCCGACTCCTTCTCCTCCGGGACGAGTCCGCCCTCGATCTTTCCCTTCAACCCTTCGATGACGGCCTCTTCCCCCAAGATGACCAGCCTCCTCACCGCATTCTCCAGCTCCCTGATGTTGCCGGGCCAATCGTACATCAGCATCAACTCCAAGCACCTGCGGGAGACGGGCAGAAAAGGCCTGTTGTAAACCTCACAGAACTTCCGGTGAAAGAACTCTATGAGGAAGGGGATCTCCTCCCTCCTCTCCTTGAGGGGGGGAACCCTAATGTTTACCACGTTGACCCGGTAGAAGAGGTCCTCCCGGAATTTCCCCTCTCTCACCATCTCCTCGAGGTTCCGGTTGGTGGCCGCTATGATCCGGGTATCCACCTTCATGTCCCGGTAGCCACCCAACCGGGAGAACTCCCCATCCTGCACCAGCCTGAGGAGCTTCCCCTGGATTATCAGGGGGACGTCACCTATCTCGTCGAGGAAGAGGGTGCCCCCGTTGGCGAACTCCACCCTTCCCGGCTTGCTCTGATAGGCACCGGTGAAGGCCCCCTTCTCATAGCCGAAGAGCTCGCTCTCGAGCAACTCCGCCGGGATGTTCACACAACTCACCTTCACAAAGGCCCTCTCCCTCCGAGGGGACATCATGTGGATCGCCTTGGCCACCAGGTTCTTCCCCGTTCCACTGGGCCCAGTGATCAAGACGGATATATCCGTGGGCGCAATCTTCTCCACCGTCTTTCCCAAACCCTGCATCGCCTCACTGTGGCCAAACAGATGATAAAAGGTGATCCCCTCCCCGATATCTACGTCTCTCTCCATAGCCAAATCCGTGCCACTTTCTTGGAGGTGCCAATTTTTGGCCCTGGAATTATACAAAATTGGCACCCCCTTGTCATTCAGATCGACCTCTCCCTCTGAAAAAATGGAAAACTTTTTCTCTTCCCAACCCCGGTTTGGCCCCAAATATGGGCCTTTTAAGGGAAACGAATTTCCCAAAAAGGGAAATCGCTTTCCACTATGTCAAGCAGCTTCCATCGTCAAGTGGCATAGGGTTTGCTAAAACCGTGCCAGATATGAAGAAGGAACTGTTCCTCATCTTCGCTGGTCTCGCAGGACTGGGAGGGAGTTACCTGATAGACGGGAAGCTCCTCGGGGAGGCCAGCATCCTTTTTCTGATCGCTGGGGGACTGCTCCTTCTGGCCGCCCTTGCCCGACGGGAACTCCGTCGCTGAGTTCATTTGTTCTTCAACCAGCGAGGATGTTTGATGCCGTATTTGGTGATCTTGTAGTGGATGGCCCTTTTACTTATCCCCAGGAGTTTGGCGGCCTCTTTCTGGACCCAATCGGTCTTCTCCAGCGCCTGGATGATCAGCTCCTTCTCGGCCTCCTTCAACTTCACGCCGCGATCTATGGGCGATAGAGCTTCCTCTTCGAAGGCGAGCTCTTCCTTTCCGATCACGTCATCAGAGGCTATGAGGACGGCCCTCTCTATCACGTTCTTGAGCTCCCTCACGTTTCCCGGCCATGGATAATCGAGGAGATACTGAGTCGCCTCATCGGTGAACCCCCTTATCCGCCTGTTCAGCTCCAGGCTGAACTTCCTGAGGAAGAAGTTGGCCAGGGGGAGGATGTCCTCCCGGCGCTCCCTCAAGGGGGGAAGGTGGATGTGCACCACGTTGATCCGGTAGTAGAGGTCCTCCCTGAACTTGCCTACCTCGATCAGCTGCCGTAGGTCCCGGTTGGTGGCCACCAGGAAACGCACGTCCACCTTTATGGTCTGACTTCCGCCGAGCCGCTCGAACTCCTTGTCCTGGAGGACCCGCAGGAGCTTCGCCTGGATAGCCGGGCTCATGTCACCTATCTCGTCGAGGAAGAGGCTTCCGCCGTTGGCCTGCTCGAATCTGCCGATGCGCCTCCTGTTGGCCCCGGTGAAGGCCCCCTTCTCATGGCCGAAGAGCTCTGACTCGAGCAGGGTCTCAGGCAGGGCAGCGCAGTTGACCTTGACGAAGGCCCTCTTCCTCCTGGGGCTGTTGAAGTGGATGGCGCTGGCGATCACCTCCTTGCCCGTGCCCGTCTCCCCGGTGATGAGCACGGTGGTATCGAAGGGGCTGATCTTCTTCACCAAGGCGATGACCCTCTTCATCTGAGGGCTTTCGGCCACGATTTTGCCCAGATCGTAGAGGTAGGGCTGGGTGTGGCGCAGATAGTCTATCTCCCCCTTCATCAAGGATAGCTCCTGCATGCAGATCTCGTCCACCTTCCTGAGGGCATCCCGTGGTGAAGGGGCTTCGACGATGTATGGGGCATCCCATCCAGGGGGTCTGCTCGGGACGATGACATAAGGGGGCAGGGGGTCCCGCTCGATCACCTCGAGGAGATCGGGATGACGGGAATCGAGGAGTCGCTGATCGGCGATGAGGATCTCGGGCCTCAGCTCAGAGAGCCTTCGGATGCATCCCTCGAGGTCTTCTGCCTCCTGTACCTGGTGACCCCGCAGCTTGAGCTCTTCTCGCAGATAGTCCCTCTCGATGGGGTCATCCTTGAAGAGGAGGACAGAGGCCATCTCAACCGCTTCTGCTTATCCTCTCGATCCCTCCCATGTAGGGGCGAAGGGCCTCGGGGACGAGGACGCTGCCGTCCTCCTGCTGGTAGTTCTCGAGGATCGCCACCACCGTCCTTCCCACGGCAAGGCCCGAGCCGTTAAGGGTATGGACGAACTCCGTCCCCTTCTTCCCCCTGCGGCGAAAGCGGATATTGGCCCTCCTCGCTTGGAAGTCCTCGAAGTTGCTGCAGGAGGAGATCTCTTTGTACTCCTCCTGGCTGGGGAGCCAGACCTCGATGTCGTAGGTCTTTGAGGCGGCAAAGCCCAGGTCGCCGGTGCAGAGGGTAACCACCCGGTAGTGGATGCCGAGCCTCTTCAAGACCTCCTCGGCGTCCTGAAGCAGTGTTTCCAGCTCCTCATAAGAGGTCTCGGGGTGGGCGAACTTGACCAGCTCCACCTTGTTGAATTGATGCTGACGGACGATCCCCCGGGTGTCTTTCCCGTAGGAACCCGCCTCTTTACGGAAGCAGGGGGTGTAGGAGACGTAGCGCAGGGGAAGGTCCTCCTCGTCGAGGATCTCGTCCCGGTGGATGTTGGTCACGGGGACCTCGGCCGTGGGTATCAGGTAATATTCCATCCCCTCGATCTTGAAGAGGTCCTCCTCGAACTTGGGCAGCTGCCCCGTGCCGATCATGGAATTGCGGTTTACGATGAAAGGGGGGAGGACCTCTTTGTAGCCGTGCTCCTTTATGTGCAGGTCGAGCATGAAGTTGATCAAAGCCCGCTCAAGGAGGGCCCCGAGGCCCCGGTAAAGGACGAACCTCGCTCCGGCGAGCTTCGCCCCCCGCTGAAAGTCCAGGATCCCCAGCTCCTCCCCTATCTCCCAGTGGGGTCGAGGGGTGAAGGGGAAGGAAGGCGGCTCCCCCCACTTCCTCACCTCCACGTTGTCCTCGGAGTCCTCACCCACAGGGACCGAGGAATGGGGGATGTTGGGAACGGTAAGAAGGAGCTTCCTCAGCTCCTCTTCCTTTTCCCGGAGCTGGGCCTCCATCTCCTTGAGCCTCTGCGACAGGGCCCGCATCTCGGCGATCAGTTCCTGGGCATCCTCCCCCTGCCTCTTCTTTCTGCTTATCTCGTCGGAGAACTGGTTTCTGCGGTTCCGCATCGCCTCTACCTGCTGGATCAGTTCCCGCCGCTCCTTATCGAGGCGAAGGATCCCCTCCAGGTCCACCTCCACCCCCCTCTGGGCCATCTTCTCCCGGACAAAGGAGACGTTCTCCCTGAGGAACCTCAGGTCAAGCATGCCGAGGCCTCCTTCCAAAGTTCTCCCTAATCTTTAACATCGGAGGGAGGAAAAATCAATTTAAGGGGCTTACTTCTTTTCTGGCGCTGGAGTAGCAGGTGCCTCTTGCTGTGGCACCTTGTCGACGACGGTCTTGGTGACCGGACGGGAGGCAAGGAAGGTGAGAAAGAGGGAAGAGAGCATGAAGATGATGGCCACCACTGTGGTCACCCTGTTAAGGAAGCTGGCAGGGCCCGCGCTCCCGAAGAGAGTGGTGCTGGCGCCTCCTCCGAAGACCGCACCGATCTCTGCCCCCCTTCCGCCCTGAAGGAGGACGATCATGATGAGGATCACACAGACGAAGACATGGATGGCTATAAGTATCCCGGTCATCCCTTAACCTCCCCGGTTGTATCTGACGATCTTGACGAAGGAGTCCACCTTCAGACTGGCCCCTCCCACGAGGGCGCCGTCTATGTCTTCCTCGGCCATAAGCTCGGTGATGTTCTCCGGCTTAACGCTTCCGCCGTAAAGGATGCGGATCTCGCGCGCTACCTCCTCTCCGAAGAGCTCCTTGAGGATCCCCCGGATAAAGGCCTGGACCTCCTGGGCCTGATGGGGGGTGGCAGTCCGGCCAGTGCCGATGGCCCAGACTGGCTCATAGGCCACGACGAGCTCCTTTCCCCCCTCGGCCTCAAGGTCCTTAAGCCCCCCCTTCACCTGGGCCTCCACCACCTCGAAGGTCTTCCCCTCTTCCCGCTCTTTGAGCGTCTCCCCGACGCAGAGGATGGGCTTAAGCCCCACATCCAGAAGGGCCTTCACCTTCCGGTTCACCACCTCGTCGGTCTCGCCGAAATAGCCCCTCCTTTCCGAGTGGCCCACGATCACGTACTCGCAGCCCGCCTCCCTGAGCATCAGGGGGGAGACCTCACCGGTGAAGGCTCCTTCCTTCTCCCAGTGGACGTTCTGGGCGGCGAGCTTTATGGGGCCGTTCCCGAGGGCCTCCTTTACGGGCAGGAGGGAGACGAAGGGTGGGGCCACCACCACCTCCACTTCCCTCTCCTCCTTCAGCTCCTCGAGGAGCTGGGAAGCGAAGGCCCTGGCCTCCTCGGGCGTCTTGTGCATCTTCCAGTTGCCGGCTATAAGGGGCTTTCTCATCCTTCCCTCTCCAGAGCAGCGATCCCCGGCAGGGTTTTCCCCTCGAGGAGCTCCAAGGTGGCTCCTCCTCCAGTGGAGATGTGGGAGATCTTCTCGGCCACACCGAACTGATGGACCGCGGCCACCGTATCCCCCCCACCGACGATGGAGGTCGCCTCTGAGGAGGCCACGGCCTGGGCGATCCCTTTGGTACCCTTGGAGAAGGGCTCCATCTCGAAGACCCCCATGGGTCCGTTCCAGAGGATGGTACGGGCCCGAAGTATCTCCTCGGAGAAGGCCCCCACGGTGTCAGGGCCGATGTCCATCCCCACCCAGCCAGGGGGAAATTCCTCATTTTTCACCATCTTTATCGGCGCATCGGGGCTGAACTCCTGGGCGACGATGTGATCCTCGGGCAGCAGGACCTTTATCCCCTTGGAGTCCGCCTCCCTGAGGATATCCCTGGCAAGACCCACCTTGTCCTCCTCCACCAGGGACCTGCCCACCTCAAATCTCTTCGCCAGGAGGAAGGTATAAGCCATCCCTCCTCCGATCAGGATCGCATCGGCCTTCTTCATCAGGTTCTCGATCACTCCGATCTTGTCGGAGATCTTCGCCCCTCCAAGGATGGCCACATAGGGCCTCTCAGGAGAAGAGAGGGTCCCGATCAGATACTCGATCTCCTTCTTCATCAGGAAGCCACAGGCCACCTCCTCTACATGGTGGGCGATCCCCTCAGTGGAGGCGTGGGCCCGATGGGCGGTCCCGAAGGCGTCGTTCACGTACACATCGGCCAGGGCAGCCAGGGCTCGGGCGAACTCTGGATCGTTCTTCTCCTCCTCAGGGTGGAAACGGAGGTTCTCCAGGAGGATCAGATCCCCTGGCCCCATCCCCTCTATCAGCGCCCTTACCTCCTCCCCCACACAATCGGGGGCCATCTTCACCTCCCGACCGAGGAGCTCGCCGAGCCTCTGGGCCACGGGCTTAAGGCTCAGCTCGGGCACCACCTTCCCCTTGGGGCGCCCCAGGTGGGAGGCGAGGATCACCCTGGCCCCCTGTTCGAGGGCATACTGGATGGTGGGAAGGGCAGCCCGAATCCGGGTATCGTCCTTCACCCGCTCCCCCTCCAGGGGGACGTTAAAATCCACCCTAAGGAACACTCTCTTGCCTTGAAGCTTCAGTTGATCTATCGCCTTTATGGCCACCTTTACCCCTTCTCGGCGATGTAGTTTATCAGGTCCACCACCCGGCTGGAGTATCCCATCTCGTTGTCGTACCAGGCGAGGACCTTGATCATCTTCCCCTCGATTACCCTGGTGCTCAGGCCATCGACGATGGAGGAGAGGTCGCTCCCGTTGAAATCTACCGAGACCAGCGGCTCCTCCGTATACCCCAGGATTCCCTTGAGTTCCCCTTCGGCCGCCTCCTTCATGGCGGCGTTCACCTCATCCACCGTGGTCTCCCGTTCCGCCTCCACCACCAGGTCGACCAGGGAGACGTTGGGGGTGGGTACCCGTATGGCCATCCCGTCCATCTTGCCCTTGAGCTGTGGGAGAACCAAGGAGACGGCCACCGCGGCCCCGGTGGTGGTAGGGATCATGGAGAGGGCCGCTGCCCTGGCCCGGCGCAGATCCCTGTGAGGAAGGTCAAGGATCCTCTGGTCGTTGGTATAGGCGTGCACGGTGGTCATCAGCCCCCGTTTTATGCCGAAGCGCTCAAGGAGCACCTTGGCCACCGGAGCAAGGCAGTTGGTGGTACAGGAGGCGTTGGAGATGATGTGGTGCTGAGAGGGATCGTAGTCCTTATGGTTCACCCCCATGACGATGGTGATGTCAGGCTGCTTGGCCGGGGCCGAGATGATCACCTTCTTGGCCCCTGCCTCCAGGTGCTTGGAGGCCTTCTCCCGGGCAGTGAAGAGTCCCGTGGACTCCACCACGATCTCCACCCCCAGATCCCGCCAGGGAAGCTCCCCCGGATCCTTTACGGCAAGGACCTTTATCTCCTTTCCGTCGACCAGAATGGCACCGTCCTTCGCCTCCACCTCTCCCTTAAAGGGCCCGTGGACCGAGTCGTACTTGAAGAGATGGGCGAGGGTCCGGGCATCGGTGAGGTCGTTCACCGCCACGAACTCGATATCTGTCCCCATCCTCAGGGCAGCCCTCAAAACCAGCCGACCTATCCTGCCGAAACCGTTTATTCCTACCTTTGGAACCATCTCTAAACCTCCTTTTCGTTTTGGGGTTCTCCCTCCCCCGCCTCTTCCTCCTTCACCTCACCCTCAAGGAGCTTCACCTGAGCCCCTTCAAGCCTCTCCCGTTCCTCAGCGAAGACGGGCAGGACCTTTCCGGCGGCTATCTCCCTCAGGGCGACCACGATCGGCTTGTTGTCGCTCACCACTAAGGGCCTTGCCCCCTTTATCAGCATCTTGGCCCTCTTGGCCGCTATCAGAACGAGGGCGAAGCGGCTCTGGACCTTCCTCAGACAGTCCTCAACGGTTATTCTGGCCATCTCTTACCTTGACCTCCATCACCCTTTTTCTCTTGCAACGTTCGGCCCTTATCACCGAACAAAGAAGGAGGGTGGCCTCCTCCAGGTCATCATTTACTACAATATAATCGTAAAGGACGATCTGATCAAGCTCTTTCTTAGCATTTTTCAACCTTTCCCGGATGGTTTCCTCGCTGTCCTTACCTCTGCTGCGCAGGCGGCGCTCCAGCTCCTCCAGGGAAGGGGGCAGGATGAAGATCAGGACCGCGTCTTGCACCATCTCCTTTATCCTTTTTGCCCCCTGCGGGTCTATGTCGAGCAGAAGGTCCTCCTCCCCGAGGCCATCGAAGTTCACCTTGGGGGTCCCGTAGAGGTCCCCGTGGACCTCTGCCCACTCGATGAACCTCCCCTCCTGGGCCATCTGGAGAAACCTCTCCCGGGAGACGAAATGATAATCCCGCCCCTCCTCCTCCCCTGGTCTGGGGGGACGGGTGGTGTAGGAGACGGAGAACCGAAGCCCCCCGACTCGTTCCCTTAATCGTTGAAGGAGGGTGGTCTTTCCCGTTCCCGAAGGGGCGGAGACCACGAAGGTGATCCCCTTGGGCCCCCCGTCACTCCATCTCCTCATGGGCCTCCAGTCTCTGGGCCAGAGTCTCGGGCTGGATGGCAGAGAGGATCACGTGGTCGCTGTCAGTGATGATGATCGCCCTGGTCTTTCGGCCCTGGGAGGCATCTATCAGCTTCCCCTTCTCCTTGGCCATCTCCTTCAGCCTCCTCATCGGGGCCGAATTGGGGCTCACCACGGCCACTATCCTTGAGGCGACCACCACATTTCCAAAGCCCACGTTCACCAGCTTCATCTCCACCTCCTATTCAATGTTTTGGACCTGTTCCCTCAGCTTTTCCACCTCCTCCTTTATGGCCAGCACGTGTCGGGTGATGGGGAGATCGCTCGACTTGGAGGCAATGGTGTTGGCCTCCCTCACCATCTCCTGGATGAGGAAATCGAGGGCCTTGCCCACAGGACCTCCTTCCTTCAGGCGCCTCTGGAACTGCTCCAGGTGGCTCCTGATCCTCACCACTTCCTCGGTGATATCGGCCCGGGAGGCGAAAAGGGCCACCTCCTGGGCCAGCCTCCCCTCATCGAGCTCCTCCTCGAGGAGCTCCTTGACCTTTGAGGATAACCTCCTCCGGTACTCCTCCACCACGAAAGGGGCCCTCTCCTCGATCCCCTGGACGTGCTCACCTATCAGCTCGAGCCTCCCCAGGAGGTCCTCCCTCAGGGCCTCCCCCTCTCTCCTCCTGCTCTCATCGAGCCTCCTTAAAGCCTCCTCGAGCACCGGGAGGGTCTCCTCCCAGAGCTCCTCTTCTACGGGCTCCTCCTCTTCATGAGAAAGGATCTCCCTGAAGGAGAGGAGCAATGGAAGATCCACCTCTCCCCCGAGGTCGAACCTCTCCTTCAGCTCCTTCAGCCTCTCCAAGTAAGAGCGGGCCAGCTCCCAGTCCACCCTGGCCCTGAGGGGGCTTGCCCGCTCATTCCGCTCGATCTTCAGATAGAGGTCCACCCTCCCCCTCCTGATCCATCCCTTAAGCACCTCCCGGAACCGGGGCTCCAAGGCCATGAACCCCGGAGGGAGTCTCAGCACGAGGTCGAGGAAGCGATGGTTCAGGGAGCGGATCTGGACCCTGATCTTCCCGAAGGGGGTATCTCGGGATGCCTCGCCGTATCCGGTCATGCTCCTTATCATGAGCGCATCTCCCTGAGCTGCCTCAGGTACCTCTGGCGTATCTCCCCAAGGAGGCGGCGGATCGGCTCCGAGGCATAATCGGGGTAGGTCCAGGGGAGAGGGCGAAACTCACCGTCCTGAAAGATCAGGGTGAGGTCGGCATAGATCCCCTCTCCCAGGTAGGGGCGATGGGTATAGCCCTTGGTGGTGGCCAGGATGAGATGCTCCGCACAGATGTATCCCGGATCTATGTTTATCCTCCTTCTGCCCTGAGGGTCGGCGAATTGTCTCTCCACCTCGTTTGTCTCCAGCTTAATCCGCACAAGCTCCTCCCTCCCTATCAGGGGGGCGAAGGTCACGAACCGCCTGAAGAGCCCCTTCCCCATCTCCTCCTCGTAGTAGGAGGTGACATCAAAGGGGATAGGGTCGCTTTTGAAGTCCACCTCTCCATACCTCCCCTCCAGGACCTCTAAGGCCTGATGGAGCAGGTCGTCCCGGGAGGTGATGAGGCTCATTAAGAGCTTCGCCGGTTTGGGAGCCCTCGGTTCACCCATCTTGCGGAACGAGGATATAGATGAAAAACTCCCTGTTCCCCTTGGGGCCGAGCAGGGGGGACTCCACCACCCCCTGAGGGGATAGACCCATCCGGAGGGAGAACCCCCATATCTCCTCGATCACCTCCCTGTGAAGTTCGGGGTCCCTCACCACTCCCCCCTTCCCCACTTTCCCCTTTCCCACCTCGAACTGGGGCTTAATTAAGGCGATTATCTCTCCCCCGGGGCGCAGGAAGCGGACCGTGGCCGGGATGACGATCTTGAGGGATATGAAGGAGGTGTCTATGGTGGCCAGGTCCACCTCT
>CAYRAR010000026.1:0-17240 GCA_964422255.1 uncultured Thermodesulfobacteriota bacterium
TCCCAAATCCTTCTTTCCTCAACCCCCCTATGTATTGTGCCACGAAGGGCTTTAACCTCCCATGAGTATCTCTCACCAATAGAGAAATCCTTTACTTTGAAGCCAAAATACCAAGGATGAAATGTGGTCATTTCCTTATACACAGAAGCTGATGGACTTCCTTCATAGATTTTAAGAGCATATGCTTCTGCTCCCAAAACAGCCTCCCAGACAAACTCCACCACCTTTTCAGGATCTGAAATTACCAGTTCTCCATGAGGGCGAGAACTTTCACATATAGGTGGAGGCGAGGAAATGTCAACATAAAAAGAACCTACTTCACTCCAATCAAATCCCTCCCCTCCCAAAGAGGCCATTTTCCAGTAAAATTTCTGTTTTCTTCCTTCCCTTTCTATGCCATACAAAACTCCAGGAGGAATACTAACATCTGCCCAGAGACGCTGGCCATCTAAACCACTTCGATGAATATCTTTAACAACAGCACATCTCTCCAACTGGGGATGAAATCCAATACAAATTCTGTATCCTGGAATGTCTTCTCTTACAGCTAACCAGCTAAAAGTAATTTTGCTCCCATAGAATGTTTCACCTTTAGGAGAAACAATTGTAGGAGCTGGTGGAACATATATGCCAGAAGTATCTACTCTCCATGCTAAAGCCTTACCCAGAGGTATAAAAAACAAATATACTATCCCTCCTATCACTATTTTTCTCATCCCTTACACCTCCTTTCACCTGCCCCTTATACTCAAGCTGCGGCAGGTCTTGTTATTTCCTTCATTGGACTCCGCAACCACATGTGTCGTCCCACTCCCCAATAAGGACGTCCTTGACGTCAGGCTTTAATTATTTTTAGTTCCTCCTTCCTCCAAAAAGGTTCAATCCTAAAAGCCTTCTCCCAGGCGCCCCCTTTCCAACTCTGGCACCTGTACAAAAGGACTTCCTCAGTGCTTTTCTTTGGGCTTCGGTTACCTGGGCTCAATCAACGCCAAACGAGAGGAACAGCACGGGACAGGGCACACTCAGTACTCAAAACGAGGAGGGAATTTTAACGAGGAGCATTCAACAAACATAACCCCTTCCTTCCAGGGCCTAAATACCATTATATGTAGAAACCTCCTTTTTCAACGTGGGTTCTCAACACCAACGGAAAGAGAGAAAATCACTTATCGACTCTGAAGGCCAAGACTTATCTTCTTCTCCCACCTCCCTTCTGCCTGCCCCTTTTGAGATAACAAGAACTGTTTCAACAAAGCATAGTCCAGCAAAAATCAACAGTCAAGGCCAAAATGTTGGAGAACTTCTGGATAGGGTCCAGAGGGTGCCAGAACACCCCTTGGACATGGGATAAAGGGTGAGGTAGAGCAGAGCAAAAGTAATGTCAGCTCTTTGACAGGGGATAATAAGTTAGTTTATAAAATTTATAAAAATAAATCCTAAAAAGCCGTGGAAGAGGTGGATTTTCTCAGGGAATTGAGGGAGAGGGCGGAAAGGGAGCCCTTTGCGGAGAAGATGGGGATAAGGGTACTGGAGCTCCGGGAGGGCTACGCTCTGACGGAGATGGACCTCGGGGAGGACCTGAAGAACATCCACGGCATCGTCCACGGAGGGGCGATCTTCTCGCTGATAGATGCCGCCTTTGAGCTTGCCTCCAACTCCCATGGGGTGCCTGCCGTGGCCCTCAACATGAACGTCACCTTCCACCGCGCCCCAAAAAAAGATCCCCTTCGGGCGGAGGCCAAAGAGATCTCCGCCACGAAGAGGATCGCTTCCTACCTGATCGAGGCTAGAGACGGCGATGGCCTCCTTGTGGCCACCTGCCAGGCCCTGGTCTACCGGAAGGTCCTTAGGGCTGGGGCGGAAGCTCCTTGAGGGCCCTCTCTATCTCCTCCTGAGGAAGGGCGTAATCCTCGAGGCTTCCGCTGAAGTACTGATCGTAAGCGCTCATATCGAAGTGGCCGTGACCGCTGAAGTTGAAGACGATGCAGCTCTCTCGCCCTTCCTCCTTGCACCTTAAGGCCTCGTCTATCACCGCCTTTATCGCGTGAGCGGTCTCAGGGGCGGGAATGATCCCCTCGGTCCTGGCGAAGGTGACCGCTGCCTCGAAGACGGCGTTCTGGGGATAGGCCACAGCCTCCACCACCTTGTTCTTCGCCAGGAGACAGAGGATCGGGGCATCCCCGTGGTACCGGAGCCCCCCGGCGTGGATCCTGGGTGGGACGAAGTTATGGCCCAGGGTGAACATCTTCAGCAGCGGGGTAAGCCCCACGGTATCCCCGAAGTCGTAGGCATAGAGCCCCTTTGTCAGGGTGGGACAGGAGGTGGGCTCCACTGCCACAAACCTTATCTCCCGCCCGTCCTTCAGTTTGTCCGGGACGAAGGGGAGGAAGAAGCCCGCAAAGTTGCTCCCCCCTCCCACACACCCTATCATCACGTCGGGCCTTTCGCCGAGGAGCTCAAGCTGCTTCTTCACTTCCAGGCCCACGATCGTCTGGTGGAGCAGCACGTGGTTGAGCACGCTACCGAGGGAGTACTTCGCTTCCTCATGGGTGGCCGCATCTTCCACCGCCTCGGAGATGGCTATCCCCAGGCTCCCCGGTGAGTCAGGATTCTGGGCCCTTATCTTCTTGCCCGCCTCAGTCCTGTCAGTAGGAGAGGGGAAGACCTGAGCGCCCCAGGCCTGCATCAGCGACTTGCGATAGGGCTTCTGCTCGAAGCTCACCCTGACCATGTAAATGGTGCACTCGAGGCCGAAGAGGTTGCAGGCAAAGGCGAGGGCTGAGCCCCACTGGCCTGCACCCGTCTCGGTGGTGAGCCTCTTGACCCCCTCCTTCTTGTTGTAGTAGGCCTGGGCGACGGCAGTATTGGGCTTATGGCTCCCCGGAGGGGAGACGCTCTCGTTCTTGTAGTAGATGCGTGCCGGGGTCTTGAGGTAATCCTCCAGGGCGAAGGCCCTCACCAAGGGAGTGGGCCTCCACAGCCTGTAGGCGTTTATGACCTCCTCCGGTATCTCTATCCACCTCTCCCCCGATACCTCCTGCTCTATCAGGGCCATGGGGAAGATGGGCAGGAGGTCATCAGGGGTAAGGGGCTTCCCGGTGGCAGGGTGAAGAGGTGGGGGAAGCTTCTCGGGAAGGTCGGGAAGGACGTTGTACCATTCTCTGGGCAAATCTTTCTCCGACAGGAACACCTTTTTCTCCTCCATCATATCCCCTCCCTCTGATTTTTATTAAAAAAAGAAGGGGGATTCCCTTCCCCCTCCCTTCAAGTGCCCCATATTCTCAAGACATGAAGCGATTTACAGCCAGCGTTTGCGCCGCTTGTAGGCCTTGACCTCCTTATAAGACTTCAATGCCCCCGAGGCGGCGATCCCGAGATAGAACTCCTTCACGTCGGGGTTCTCTCTCAGGTCGGCGGCCTTCCCTTCCATCACTATCTTGCCGTTCTCCATCACATAGCCGTAATGGGCGATCTGAAGAGCCATGTTGGCGTTCTGCTCCACCAGCACTATCGTGGTCCCCTGCTCCTCGTTGATCCTCTGGACGATCTCGAAGATCTCCCTCACCAGCATGGGGGCAAGCCCAAGGGAAGGTTCATCCAGAAGGAGCATCTTTGGCCTGGCCATAAGGGCCCTGCCGATGGCGACCATCTGGAGCTCGCCGCCGCTGCAGTAACCGGCAAGGGACTTCCTCCTCTCCCAGAGCCGGGGGAAGTAGTGATAGACCATCTCCAGATCCTCCTTCCAGGAGCCCCCTCTGGCCCTTGCAGCCGTGCCCACCCTGAGGTTCTCCTCCACCGTGAGGTGCTCAAAGGGCGGACGCCCTTCCAGCACCTGGATGATCCCCAAACGGGTAATCGTCTCAGGGGCCTCGTTCTGGATCCGGTGCCCCTCGAACTCTATCGTCCCCTCGGTGACCTTTCCGTTCTCGGGTTTGAGCAACCCGGAGATGGCCCTGAGGGTAGTGGTCTTTCCCGCGCCGTTGCTCCCCAGGAGGGAGACGATCTCTCCCCTCCTCACCTTGAGCGATACCCCCTTCAGGATCTGGATCACATCGGAGTAAACCACGCTGATGTTGTTTATCAGTAGAAGGACATTATCCTCCATCATCCCACCTCCTCAGTAGGCAAAGGGCCAGAGCCTGAAGCTGGAGCGCACGATCCTCCAGACCTCGGCCAGCCCCTTGGGCTCAAATATCAGGAAGAGGACAATCGCCAGACCGAAGACAAACTCCCTCAGGGGGGCCACGGTGAGGGCTATCCCTGCAAAGGCCCCTACGTTCATCAGATACTGGGTCGCCTGGCTCAGGGCCTCGTTTAAGAGGACGATGAAGGCCGCCCCGAAGACCGAACCGGCGATGCTCCCTAAACCTCCAATGATGATCATGGCGATGTACTCGATGGAAAGGAAGAGGGTGAAGGGCTCAGGGGTTATGCTCACCGTGTAGAAGGCCCAGAGTCCCCCGGCAAACCCCGCATAAAAGGAGCTTATGGCGAAGGAGAGCAACTTATAGCGGAAAAGAGGGATCCCCATCCCATCGGCCGCCAGGTCGTTGTCCCGGATGGCGATAAATGCCCGCCCGTAGCGGCTCCTCACCAGGTTCTTCGCCATCCAGCACATCACCACAAAGGAAGTGAAAGCTACCCAGGAAAAAGCACGGTCACCACTTACATTAATGCCAAAGAGGACCGGTTCGGGCAGGATCAACCCCTCGGCCCCTCCGGTGAGCTTCTCCCAGTGCACCAGCACGTACTCTATGATGAACTGTCCTGCCAGGGTGGCGATGGCCAGATAGAGGTGCTTGAGCCGCGCCGAGGGGGTGCCGAAGATCATCCCCACCACCGCGGTTATTACCCCGGCCGAAAGGACCGAGGCCCAGAAAGGAAACCCGGCCTTTATGGCGAGGATGGCGGCAGCATAAGCCCCCACGCCGAAAAAGGCCCCGTGCCCCAGGGAGATCTGTCCGGTGAACCCGATGAGGATGTTCAGGCCTATCGCCGCAATGGCATAGATGGCCATATTGTTGAGGACATAGAGCATATAAGGACCGCTCACAAAGGGCACCACCCCCAAAAGGAGCACCACCCCCACCCAGCTCCACAACCTCCCGAAGTCGGTCTCGAAGATGGTAAGTTCCTCTTCGTATCTCTCCTTGAAGTTACCGCAGGGCCGGAACCTGAGCTTCCTCATCTCCCCCTCCTACACCCGCTCTATCTCCACGGAGCCGAAGAGCCCGTAGGGCTTCACCATCAGGATGAGCACCAGGACTATATAGGGGATTACCTCCCTCAGGGAGGTGGAGAGGTATCCTCCTGTGAAGGTCTCCAGCAACCCGATGATGATCCCCCCGATGATCGCCCCGCCGATGCTGTCCAGACCTCCAAGGATCACCACGGGGAAGACCTTGAGACCTATGGCGCTCAACTGATGCACGTTTATCCCATTTAGTATTCCCAGGACGATGCCGCTCATGGCACAAACCACCGCCGCGATGGCCCAGGAGAGGGCGAAGACCCTCCTCACGTTCACCCCCAAGGAGAGGGCCGCAGGCTGATGGTCGGCCACCGAGCGCATGTATATCCCCTGAGAGGAATACTTGAAGAAGAACCCGAAGACCCCGAGGAAGATCAGGCCGATGATGAAGGATGATACATAGACAGAGGGGACGTAGATGTTGCCCACGCTTATGGATAGGGCCTCGGGGAGGAACTCGGGGTAGTTGTGGAGGTTGCCCCCGAAGATGAGGAGCATCAACCCCCTGAACATGGCCGAAAGCCCCACGGTTAGCATGATCACCTCGATTAAGGCCTCACCGATCAGGGGCCTGAGGAAGAGCCTCTCGATGATGAACCCCAAGGCGAAGCAGCCGGCCAGGGTGATGAGAAAACAGAGGACGATGGGCAGCTTGAGCCAGACCGAAAGGATCAGGAAGAGGAAGGCCCCGATGGCGAGGAGCTCACCGTGGGCGAAGTTGAGCACGCTGCTTGACTTGAAGATCATCACAAAGCCAAGGGCTGAGATGGCGTAAAGGAACCCTATGGAAAGGCCATTGATGAAAACCTGCACGAAGAATTCCACCTTATCCCCTCCTTTTCAGTCCACGTCAAGGATCTTTACCGTGGTCTCGATGGTGCCCACCGTGCCGTCCCGGTAGCGGACCTGCCCCTTCACGTCCACCTTCTCCTCTCCCGTGTACATCGCCTCGATCAGCCTCCGGTACTGTTCGTAGACGAAGCCGCGACGAACCTTCCCGGTCCGGGTGAGCTCCTGGTCATCGGCGTCAAGGAGCTTGTAAAGGAGGAGGAACTTCCGCACCTTCATGTGCTCGGGGAGCCTCCTGTTCACCTCCCTTATCTCCCCCTTGATCAGCTCCTCCACCGCGGGTTGCTGGGAGAGGTCGGTGTAGGTGGTATAGGGGACCTGCCTCGCCTCGGCCCAGTCCCCCACCGTCTCCATATCTATGTTGATCATCGCCGTGATATAGGGCATCCCTTCCCCGAAGATCACCGCTTCCTTTATGTAGGGGCTGAATTTGAGACGCGTCTCGATGAAGTCCGGGGAGAAGGCCTCCCCCTCCTTGGTGCGCATGATGTCCTTCTTTCTGCCGATGATCACCAAGTGCCCGTCCTCGTCGAAGTAGCCCGCATCCCCCGTGTGAAGCCAGCCATCGCTCAGGGTCGCTGCGGTCTCCTCGGGGTCCTCGTAATAGCCCATGAAGACGGAGGGGCTCCGCACCAGGACCTCCTGATCCTCAGCGATCCTGACCTCTGTCCTGGGCAGGGGCTTGCCCACCGTCTCGGGCTTCACCTCCCCGTCGGGCTGCACCTGAAAGACCCCTCCTGCCTCGGTGAGCCCGTAGGCCTGCTTCAGGTTGAGGCCGTTGGCCCTGAAGAAGCGGATCACGTCAGGGCTTATGGGGTGGCCACCGGTGATGGCCACCCGCAACTGCAGGCAGCCAACCCGGTCGAGGAGGGGACGGTATACCAACCAGGAGGCCACCCAGTTCAGGAACTTGAGCCAACCGGGGATGGGCTTCTTTCTGGATTCCCTGTCCACCACCCCTTCCCCTATCTTCTGACAGAGGTAAAAGAGGCCCCGCTTGATGAATCCAGCATCGTTTATCTTCACCCGGATCTTGGAGGCCAAATCCTCCCAGAAGCGGGAGGAGGTGATCATGATGGTGGGGCCTATCTCCCTCATGTCCTCGGCTATCGTCTCAGGCATCTCCGGGAAGTTCATCACCATACCGCCACAGAGGGCCACCCCCATACCCCACATCTGATCGACGATCCAGGCCGGGGGGGTGATGGATATCCAGTTGTCGCCGATCCCTATCGGGGCGGTCTCAAGCCACTTCCTCGCCATATCGATGATGTTCTGATAGCTCAGCATCGCTATCTTGGGCAGCCCCGTGGTCCCTGAGGTCATGAGCATAATGGCCAGGTTCCCCGACTCCCCCTCCCAGAGCTCCTCTTCAAAGCGGTTCGGCTGTTGTCTCTCCAGCTCCTTCCCCAGCTCCAGCAGCTCGGCAAAGCTCATCAGCCAAGGGTTGTCCCGATAGGTCCTCATCCCCGTGGGGTCTATGTAGATGACCTTACGGATGTGGGGCAACTCCTCTTTGGTCTCCAGGAGCTTGTCCACCTGCTCCTGATCTTGGGCGATGGCGTAAACCGCCTTGATCCTCTGAAGCCCGTAGGCCAGCTCCTTGGGGACCGAGGAGGTGTAGAGGTTCATGGTAATGGCCCCTACGGCCTGAGCCCCCAGCTCGCTGAAGAGCCATTCGGGGTGGTTATCCGTGATGATGCCTATGTGTTCCCCCCTTTTCAACCCAATCGATAGCAATCCCAGGGCAACCCATCGGACATAGTTGAGGTAGTCCTCCCAGGTGTAGGTCTCCCATATCCCGTAGGCCTTCTCCCTTATGGCCACCCGCGACCCCAGGCGCTCCGCCTGCTTGAAGAGGATCTGGGGAAAGGTGTACTGGGAGAAGGACTCAAGGGTCTTCTGATCTATTCGCTCCTCTGGTCCCTTGCCCACCGTATCCCCCCTCTCAGGTGGTGGCTGTATCCCCGAGGTAGGCCTTTATCACCTCAGGGTGGTTCTGAATCTCCTCAGGAGGTCCCTCGGCGATCTTCTTTCCAAAGTCCAGCACGATAATCCTCTTCGAGATGCTCATCACCACCGACATGTCGTGTTCCACCAGGATGATGGTCTGTCCCCAGGCCTCGTTCAGCTCCACCAGGAACCGGACCATATCCTCCTTCTCTTCCAGGGTCATCCCGGCGAAGGGCTCATCAAGGATCAGGAGCTTCGGCTCCAGGGCCAGGGCCCTTCCCAGCTCGACCCGTTTCCTCAGCCCATAGGGGAGGGAGCCCACCAGCTTCTTCCTTATGGGCTGCATCTCCAGAAAGTCGATCAGCTCCTCCACCACCCTCCGGTGGCGGACCTCCTCCTCCTTCACCGAGCGGGAGAAGAGGGAGGCCCGCCCCACCCCGTAGCGGCAGTGGATGTGGCGGGCCAGGAGCATGTTGGCCACCACACTCATCCCCGGGAAGAGCTCGATGTTCTGGAAGGTCCTCCCTATGCCGATCCTAGTGATCTCATGGGGATGGCGCCCCGTGATCTCCTCCCCGTTGAAGATGATCTGACCCTCCTGAGGATGGTAATAACCAGTGATGCAGTTCAGCAGGCTGGTCTTCCCTGCCCCGTTGGGGCCTATGATGGCGAGCAACTCCCCCGTTTCGACCTTGAGGTTGACCCTGTAGAGGGCCTGAAGCCCTCCGAAGCTCAAGGAGAGGTCCTTCACCTCCAGCTCGGCCCGACGGCCGTCGGGCCGAGCGGAGGCGAAGATACTCGGTTGCCCACGAAAGGCCTTCATGACTATTTCAGAAGCTTTATCTCTCCCTTGCCGGGAACGAAGAAGTTGGTCATGGGGGTGTAAGTGGCGTCTTCGTGGATCTGGACGATCCTCGCCACAAAGGACCCTTCGTGGTTCTCCTTCGTGTAGGTGACGGGCGGGATCAGCCCGCCGAACTCCTCGTTGCGGAAGCTCTCCATCGCCTTGTTGATGGTCTCACCCGTGATCTTCCCGAACCTCTCCTGCGCACGCACGAGGGCCCTCTCCATGATCATGGCCACTGCCGTCCCCTCCCAGTAGGAGCAATCGAAGCCCTTCACGGTCCGGTACTTCTTGCCGAGCTCAAGCATCAGCTTCACCCCTGGGGCATTGTCCACAGGAAGGCCACCGCTGAACTGCATGAAGAGGCGATCTCTGATAAGGCCCTTGCCCAGCTTGAAGAAGTCGGGATCGGTGGAGGTCCAGGTGCCGAAGAAGGGAACCTTGTAATCGATCCTGTCAGCGCTCTTCAACGCCGTGATGATGGCCGCAGGGAGAAGCTGCACCACTATGTACTGGGCCCCTGCCTTCTTCAGCCGCAGAAGCTCGGTGGTCAGGTCCACCGTGGCCGGAGGGAACTCCTCAATGCCCACTATCTTGATCCCGTGCTTGGAGGCATATTCCTTACAGGGCGCATGGATCGATTTTCCGTAAGGGTTATTGTACGTCAGAAGACCCACCTTGGGAACACCTGGTCCCTTATGGATCGTCTTGATGTATTCCAGAATGGCATAGGAGTCGAGGACATAACTACCGAAGGGCAGATACATGTAGTCCACCGGGGGCTTCAAGAGACCCTGGTAGGTGGAGAAGTTGATGGTAGGGACCTTGTACCTCTGGATGATCGGCTTCGCCTGGATCCCGGTTCCGGCATCCCAGGTGGCGAGCATGTCCACCTTCTCCAAGGTACAGAACCTCTTCACTAATTTGATCCCCTCGGGGATCTTGTAGGCATGATCCACCACCGTCAGGTCGATCTTCCTTCCCGCAATCCCCCCCTTCTCGTTAACATATCGCAGATAATCCCTCAGGCCCTTGGCGTGATACTGCCCCCATGTGGAGGCTGGTCCCGTGAGGTTGATGACGGCACCGATCTTGACCGGGGGAGCTGCCCATCCCCCTCCTACGATGACCAGTGAGAAGAAAAATCCTACCACTAATGCAATCACCCTCTTTCGCATTTCTTCCCCTCCTTCCTTTGGATTTCAAACGGTTATAAAAACCCCCCCTCGAACTCTCCTCTCTCACCCCCTTTCCTGATCAAATTATAACCCATTTGCCACCCAAGATAAACCCCCGTTTGAAATACAGTTTTAGCTTACGATTGTCAAGCCTATTCCCATCTCCTCTTGTCTATGACCTTCTCCTCCTTTTCTCCGATTCCGCCGGGGGGGAGAAACTCTATTCTATCGGGCCTTACCCGACAGACCTGCGGAAACCGCTCGCTGAGCCTCTTCGCCAACTCCTCCTTATCCACGGTCTCATCCTTGAGTTCGACCCTCAGCAGGAGCTCGTCCCTCTCCCCCTTTCGGTCGATGACCATCTGATAGCGGGAGATCTCCTCGAACTCTGAGAAGACCTGATCGGCCTGCTTGGCCACCACAAACATCCCCCTCACCTTCACCGCATCAGTGGCCCGTCCGACGATTCCCGTAAGGCGCCAGGACGTCCTCCCGCAGGGACATGGTTCGGTGACGTAAGAAGAGAGGTCCCCGGTCCCGTAGCGGATCAGCCCCCAGGTGGCATTGTGAAGGGGGGTGGCGACGATCTCCCCCACCTCACCCGGAGGGAGTTGCCTCCCTGTCTGGGGGTCCACAATCTCTATCACGTACTCGTCCATGAAGTGCATCCCCGCTTTCTCCTCGCACTCATAGGCTACGCAGCCTCCCAGATCGGTCACCGCATAGCACTGGAAAGTGGATATGCCGTAGTCTTCCTCGAAGGTCTTGCGGAGGGAGGGAGGCAACATCTCGCCGGTGAACCAGGCCCGGCGCAGGGAGAAGTCCCTTCGAAAGTCATATCCCATCTCCTCTGCCTTCTTTATGATGGTCATCAGGTAGCTGGGCATCCCCGCATATCCTGTCACCTTAAGGTCGAGCATCGTCTTCACCTGCGCCTCGGTGTTCCCCACGCCAGTGGGGACGGCCGTTGCTCCGCAGGCCCTGATCCCCTCATGGAAGAGGATGCCAGCGGGGGACATGTGGTAGGTGGCCGTATTAATCACCACATCTCCTTTGCGAAACCCCGCTGCATAGAAGGACTTTCCGAACCAGTCTATCTTCTCGGTATGATGGGGCCCGTAGATGGGCCCGGGGGTGATGAAGACCCGCTCGACCTCCTCGGGCGGTACCATCAGGAAGCCACCGTAGGGGGGGTCGGCGCGCTGGGCCTCTATGATGTCGCCCTTTCTGGTGATGGGGAGCTTCTCCAGATCCTTTATGGTCCGGATATCAGAGGGCTTAAGGCCGGCCCTCTCAAATACCTTTCTGGTGTAGGGGGCCTTCTGGTACGCCCTCTCGAGCGCTTCCCGAAGCTTCTCCACTTGATATCTTTCCCTCTCCTCCGGGGACATCCCCTCAAGCTCGTCGAAGAACTTCTTTCCTGAAGCCATCGTTTGCCTCCCTTCTCTCTTTTTCGGTAGAGTTACTTATCGCAGATGCCTGCAGGCTGTCAAGCAATCCTCCTCATCAAAGGGCGAAATACGATAACCTAAGGAAAGGATGAGGCCAAAGAGTTTGAGGGTGGGGCTTCCGAAGCATATTTTTCAAAGCTTACTTTTATTTAATCTCCCGCCTTTGTCAAGGACTTTCTTCCCGCCTCCTGCAGAAGCCTCTTTACCTCCTCCGTCCTCTCCTGGGGGACGATGAGCGTCCTTCCTCCTGCCCTCACCACCACGAGGCCCTTAACCCCTATGAGGGCCACCTGCTCCTCCTCGTCTTCACAGAAGACCAGATTCCCCGAGGCATCTAAGGTCAGGAGCTTACCCCTGTAAAGGTTTCCCTCACTGTCCTCTTCCAGGTACTCCTTCAGGGCGAGCCACCCCCCTACATCGCTCCACCGAAAAGAGGCCGCCACACAGCGGACCCTCTCCGCCCTTTCCATCACGCCGTAATCTATAGAGATGGGATCGATGGAGGAGAAGGCCTCCTCAAGTCTCCCTTCCCATCCTTCCCCTCCGTAGTACCTCATGGCCTGCTCCAGGGCCTGCAGATGACCGGGGAGGCATCTTTCGATCTCCTCAAGGATGACCGTGGTCCTCCAGGCGAACATCCCGGAGTTCCACAAGAAGCGGCCGCTTCTGAGGTACTCCTCTGCGGTCTCACGATCCGGCTTCTCCTTGAAGGTCATGACCTCATAATGCTCTATCCCATCGTCTTCCAGCACCTTTCTCCCCAACTCGAGGTAGCCATAGCCTGTAGCCGCATAGGTGGGCCTTATCCCGAAGGTGTAAAGAACCTCGTCGTCCTTCGCCGCCCTCAGGGCCGAAAGGGCCGTCTTGTGGAAGAGTTCCAGGGGCTCTATCAGGTGGTCGGCCGTGAGGACCAACATGAGGGGGTCTCCGAAGCGCTCCCGGCAGATCAGGGAGGCGAGGGTGATGGCCGCTGCCGTATCCCTCCTCAAGGGCTCTCCGACTACATTTATCGGCGGGACCTCGGGAAGCTGCTCCATTACCAGCGGCAGGAAATTCCTGTTGGTCAAGACGAGGACGCGCTCTGGGGGAGCCAGTCCTGAAACCCGCTCATAGCTCATCCGCAAAAGGGACTTGTCCCCGAAGAGGCTGAGGAACTGCTTCGGTCTCTTCTCCGTACTGAGGGGCCAGAAGCGGGTTCCCGCCCCACCGGCCATGATGACGGCCACCAGATCCATCCCTTCAGCAGCGCCCATAGTCGTCCTCTATCCTCTCAATGTCGTCTTCCCCCAGATACTCGCCCCTCTGGATCTCGATGAAGATCAGCTCCTCTTCCCCGGGGTTGAAGATCCGATGGGCAGCCCCCACAGGGATGTCCACCGATCCACCGGCCCGAAGGGGAATATCACGCCCATTGAGGGTCACCACTGCTTCTCCCTGGACCACATACCAGTGCTCCTCCCGGTGGTGGTGCCTCTGGAGGCTGAGGCGCCTTTGGGGAAATACCACGATCCGCTTCACCTTATAGCGGGGAAACTCCGCAAGGACCTGATAATACCCCCATGGCCGGTGATCCTCTTCCTTTATCGTTCCTACCAAGATCCCCACCTCCTTTTAATCTGGCGCTATTCTACCACAACTTCGACTTGACTTCCTTTTCGTCCCGGATTAAAAGGTGGAAGAATATTTGCAGGAAAAATCCAAGAGGGGTTTCCCGTGGATAGGGAAAAGGAGTTCAGAGAGGTATTGAGCAGCCTTTACGATAAGCTCTCTTCCCTTAAGGGAAGTAACATCATTGTGGGAATCCCCTTTCTCGGGACCCCCGATGAGATGAGGACCCTGAGGAGGGTGGTCGAGATCACCCGGGAGGGCTTCGGAAGATTTTTCACGGAAGTGGAATTTTCCTTCATTTTTGCAGGTTCTGAGGGGGGAAATCGCTTTCTCCCCGGGATAGAGGGGATCATTGCGGAGGAGGGGATCAGGGGGATCTGTTACACCCTGAAGAGGGGTATAGACGGAAAGGGATGGGCCTTCCGTTCCTTCCTCGAGATCGCAAGGCTCCTCGACGCGGACCTCATCTTCATGCCCTCGAACCTCCTGAGGAGGAAGAAGAAGGGATTGCAACCCGAATGGATCTACTCCCTCTACAGGCCTCTTCAATTGGGGTATGAATTCGTCCTTCCGGTATTCAACAGGCCTCCTGAGGGAAGGAGATTGACCGACCATTTCATATCTCCCCTGATCATCTCCCTTTACGGATATCGGCTCAAGGAGCCCATAGGAGGAATTTACGGGATCGGAAAAGGCGCCCTGAAGCACTTTCTCGGCGAGGAGGAGCTCTTCTCGGAAACCGATGTGGGAGGCTACGGGATAGATATCTTTTTGACCCTAAAGGCGATCGTTGAAGGTTTGAGCATCTGCCAGGCCAATCTCGGCACAAAGTTTCAGCTTCCACCGGCCGGAAGCTTTGCCGTCAGGTTGAGGCAGATACTGAACACGATGATATACCTCATAGGCCGCACTTCCGCCTGGTGGATCAGGTGGGGAAGGGCGATGAGGGCGGAACCACCCTTCTTCGGGAATCTCCTCCAGGAGCCCTTACCCTCCTACATCACCTTGGACCTTCCCTTCGAGATCAAGCGGTTCAAGATGGACCTGGAACGCTATAAGGAATACCTCTACAAGAGGCTCTTCCCTCCTTCCCTCTACGAGAGGCTCCTGGATCTCTCGCTGAAGGACGGTAAAACCTTCTACTTCTCCCCCGCCGACTGGGCCGAGTGTGTCTACATCCTGATCCTCGCCTATTTCTTCCAGAAAGAGATCCCCAAACAGGACATCCTCGAAAGCCTCCTCATCCTCTATCGGGCCAGGCTGGCCACTTTCTTTAAAGAAGTGCGCGAACTGGACGATGAAATAAGAAGGCTGGAGGCGGAGAGGCTGAGAGAGGTACAGATAGCCGAGTTTGCGAAAAGGAGGGATCTCTTCGAGAAGCACTGGAGAGAGGGGAAGCTGATCTACAAGGCCCCTGTTGAAAGGGTCCTCTTGGAGTTCCTCCCCGACGTTCCCCTCAACCTTCCTCGCGAGGTCCAGGATCAGAGGGGAAACCGGGTGAGGGTATCGGAGATATACGAAGAGGTAATCGCTCACATCGATGAGAAGGCGGAGGAGTTCCTCCCCCCCTACCAGCCAGTAACCTTCCTGGAGAAGACCCTCACAGAGGTGAACGAAGCCCTCAAGGAGAGGTTAGGAGGGGACATATACTCGGTGGGCGGCGTGAGGGCCCTTGTCGAGAGGATCTTCGATGAGCTTCCGGACGCCAGGAAGGAAGGGTTCTTCCTGGATTGGTGGAGGATAGAGAGGTTCCTCGAAGGAAACGTCCCCTACAGCCTCCTCGAGCTCATCGGGCAAAGGGATCTGGAGGGGGCCCTGAAGCGAAACGATCCTGCCGACCTCCTCATCATGTCCTTCTTCACGGAGGGCACTGACTTTCACGAGAGGTTTTGGGACTGGTTCAGAAACGCTCAAGCAGACTGGTTCACCCCTTCTCCAAAGGGGTTCCTCATCCGCGAGAGAAAGAACTTCCCCCAATGGGTCCAGTCGAGGGGGGAACCATCAGAGGCAGAGCTGCTCTGCGGCAAGATCCTCATAACCCCTTACCCAAGAGCCGCTGAAATAGAATTCCCTTATCTTCTTTACCTTTCCTTGATAGCGAAGCTAAATGTGGAGCTGGAGATCTTCTCCGAGGACTGGAGGAAGTTCTCCCAGGAAGGGCGCTTTGCCGAAAAGGTGATGAACTCGCTGAGACAGCGATGGTCAAAGGACCCTCTCTCTGCCCATGAGGTCTTCGAGGCTTATGTAAACGAGCGCTCCATCGAGAGGATCGGGACCTCCCCCCTCTTCAGGGAGATCCTCGGAAGGCTCCTGGAACTCTACTATGTGGTTTACAGGAGAGATGGAACCCTCCTCACCTTAGGGTTTCCCTCCTGGGCCATTTATAGGACTTGGGGAAGGAAGGGGGTCCCATCTAAGGGGTTCCTGAGCGGCAAGACCAAGGTGGAACAGCGCTGGTTCGTCCGGGAGATCATTTCCAGGGTTACCGAAGTGATGGGCATCGGTGACCGCGACTATCTCTATGAGAAAATCAGAGAAATAAGGGGAAAAGGAAAGGCAGCCCAGAACCTTGCCATCGAATTGGGACTTTTTCCCCCTATTTCCGTGGACAGGGAGAATCTCTCTGTCCTCTTCTCCCCTCCGCCAACCCCTGAGGACATGAAGGGGTTAACCCAGAGGATAGGAGCCCTCCTTAAATTATTGCCCCATCAGCCCACCGTTGAGGATTTCATCACCAGGCTCCCCCAGTCCTTGCGCCCCGCTGAGGAGCAGATTGAGAAAGTGAGGCTCTATGCCGAAAGGCTGCGGGGGCTGGAAATCACCCATGTGAATTCCACTCGTCTGGGGGGAGGGGTGGCGGAGATCCTCCACTGGCTCGTCCCCCTCATGAACAGCATAGGGATAAGGGCAAAGTGGCTGGTCATAAGGCCTCAAAATCCAAAGGAGTTCTTCCCAGTGACCAAGGCCTTCCACAATGCCCTCCAAGGGGCAGAGATCCACCTGAGCGAGGCCATGAAGGAGATCTACCTTTCGGAATCGGAGCGCCTCTTCAGGGAGCTCAGCAGAAGGGGGGAATTGAGGGGGGATGTGATCATCTGTCACGATCCACAGCCCCTGGCCACAATCTCACAATTCGACGGAAAGAAGGTATGGCGAGCCCATATAGACCTGTCTTCCCCCAACCGGGAGTTTGTCCGCTTCCTCCTCCCCTTCATCGAGGAGTGCGGTGTCGGCGTCTTCCCCGGCGGGGATTTCGTCCTCGAAGAGTTGAAAGGGAGGCTCCCCATCTACCTAATACCAGCGGGGATCAGCTTCCTGACCCCGAAAAACGTGGAGCTCCCCCAGGGATTCTGTTCGTACGTGCTCGAAAGCCTGGGGATAGACCGGCAAAAGCCCATGGTGCTCCAGATCTCCAGGTTTGACCGCTTCAAGGATCCGAGGGGCGTGGTGGAGGCCTTCGAGAGGGCAAGGACGGAACTGGCCAGGGAGGGGATAGAGATACAGCTCGTTTATGCAGGCAACATGGCCCGTGACGATCCTGAAGGGGGGAAGATCCTCTCCGAGCTCATCGGCGAACTGGGGGCGAAGAAGAGACCTATGCCCAAGAGGCCCCTGATCCCCAAATCGGTGGTATGGGCGGTAGGAGATCCACCCCACATATTCATCGTCAACCTGGGCGCCACACCCCTTACGGAAAACAGCCTGGTGGTCAACGCCCTTCAGAGATCGGCCACCATCGTGCTCCAGAAATCCCTAAGGGAAGGCTTGGGCCTTACCATCCTTGAGGCGATGGGAAAAGGCAGGCCCGTAATAGTGGGCAACGTGGGAGGACCTGCCCATCTGATAAAGGAAGACGGGATGTATGGATATGGCGTGGGATATAAGGACGCCAAGGGAAACCTGGTGTATACCGCTGAGGAGACGGCAGGGAAGATCCTGCAATGTTTTGAAACCCCCGTGAGGACCATGGAGATGGCAAGGAAGGCCCAGCGGAACGTGGCCCTCAATTACTCCGCCATTCGTCATCTGCTGGACTATCTGAAGTTGCTGGACGACCTGGTGAACGGCCCTTCCCTTTCACCGAAGGTGAGCGGACCCAACTTTTA
>CAYRAR010000027.1:0-16943 GCA_964422255.1 uncultured Thermodesulfobacteriota bacterium
ACTCCAGTATGCTCATCGTCCCATTTTATATTGAAGGAAGTCGGGCAGTAAAGGGGAACGGGTTGAACCTCCATCAGCAGGAGATTATCATAAAAGGTGTGAGGGGGAAGGAAGAAGATTACAGGAACTTTGAAGCCGCCTGTCTCTTCTGCCCCTTTTGCCAGGAGGCCACCCCGGTGAAGAAGCGCCTTCTGCTCATACTGCCGGAAGGGGAAAAGTTCGATTATATCTGTGCCCGGTGCGGACGCCCTATCGGAGATAAGCTGGAGAAGAAGGAGACCACCCTCATCCTTCCTTAAGGGCCTCTCAGGGAGATCTATCGCGTAGACCACAAATTTATGTAAACGTTGACAAGAAGAGGAGGGTATATTAGGCTTAATGTAAAAAAATATCTCACGGATTGAAGAATCCTCCTTCTTTTGTGGTATGAGGGAAGAGGAATTGATAAAATTTCTCTACGAACACGATGAGGAGTTCAGGAGGTTGAAGGAAGAACATGCGTGGCTTCACCGGAAGGTGGAGGAGTTGAACGCAAAACCCGTCCTCACCCCGACGGAGAAGGTAAAGCGGGAGGAGTTGAAGAAGAGGAAACTCCTCCTCAAGGACAGGATGGAGGAGATAATGGAGGAGTACAGAAGGAGATCGGAGGGGAAATGAGAAGGACAGGAGCCCAGGTTCTGCTGGAATGCCTGAAGCGGGAGGGGGTGGAGGTGATCTTCGGCTACCCAGGGGGGGCGATCCTGCCTCTGGTGGATGAACTCCCTAACTGGGGTTTCAGGAACATCCTGGTGAGACATGAGCAGGCCGCGGTCCATGCCGCCGACGGCTATGCCCGGGCCAGCGGCAAGGTGGGGGTCTGCTTAGTGACCTCTGGCCCTGGGGCCACCAACACGGTCACCGGGATAGCGACCGCTTACATGGACTCGATCCCGGTCGTGGTCTTCACGGGACAGGTTCCGGTTCACCTGATAGGGAACGACGCCTTCCAGGAGGCGGACATCGTCGGGATCACCCGGCCCTGCACCAAGCACAATTACCTGGTCACCGACGTGAAGAAGCTCGCCCGGATAGTGAGGGAGGCCTTCTACATCGCTCGGTCCGGGAGGCCCGGACCGGTGCTGGTGGACCTCCCCAAAAACGTCCTCACCGATACCACCGAGTTCCGCTACCCCGAGAAGGTGGAGATCAGGGGCTATCAGCCTACCCTTGACGGGCACATCCCTCAGATAGAACGGGCGGCCCGCCTGATCCTGAAGGCGAGGAGGCCCCTCATTTACGCAGGGGGAGGGGTGATATCCTCGGGGGCCTCAGAGGAGTTGAGGGAGCTTGCCGAGTTCCTCCAGATCCCGGTGACGACCACCCTGATGGGCCTGGGAGGCTTTCCGGGAACCCATCCCCTCTTCTTGGGGATGCTGGGGATGCACGGGACCTATCGGGCAAATATGGCCATTACCCACTGCGATGTGCTGATCGCCATCGGTGCTCGTTTTGATGACAGGGTTACCGGGAAGGTGGACGAGTTCTCCCCCCACTCCAAAAAGATCCATATAGACATAGATCCCACCTCCATAAGCAAGAACGTCCGGGTGGACATCCCCATTGTGGGGGATTGCAAGAGGGTGCTGAGGAGGCTCCTTGAGGCCTTGAAGGAGGAGAAGCCTGATCGGGAGGCCTACCGGGAGGGGCTCATTCCCTGGTACGAGAAGATAGAGGAGTGGAAGGGGAAGGACAAACTCGCCTACAACCAGAACCTCCGGATAAAACCTCAGTTCGTGGTGGAGAAGATTTATCAGCTGACCAAGGGGGAGGCGATCATAAGCTCTGAGGTGGGCCAGAACCAGATGTGGACGGCCCAGTACTACCGTTTCGATCATCCCCGCACCTTCCTTACCTCAGGAGGGCTCGGGACCATGGGATACGGATTTCCCGCCGCCATCGGGGCCCAGGTGGCCTTCCCCGATCGTCTGGTGATAGATATAGCCGGGGATGGGAGCATCCAGATGAACATCCAGGAGCTGGCCACTGCGGTCCAGCACCGCCTCCCCGTGAAGGTGGCAATCCTTAATAACGGCTATCTCGGGATGGTGAGGCAGTGGCAGGGGCTCTTTTACGAGAAAAAGTACGTTCTCACGGAGATAGGCCAGTGGAACCCGGACTTCGTGAAGCTCGCTGAGGCCTACGGGGCGGTGGGCCTGAGGGCCACCAGGCCCGAGGAGGTGGAACCCGTGATCAGAGAGGCCCTCCGCACCCCCCTTCCCGTACTGATGGACTTCGTGGTCGAGCCCGAGGAGGACGTCTATCCCATGGTTCCCGCCGGGGAGCCGATCACCAAGATGCTCCTTGTCTGAAGGAGGGGAAATGCGCCACACGATAAACGTCCTGGTGGAGAACGAGTTCGGAGTCCTCGCCCGGGTGGCAGGTCTTTTCAGCGGCCGCGGCTTCAATATCGAGAGCCTCACCGTGGCCGAGACTCTCGACCCCACCGTCTCGATCATGACCATCGTCACCGAGGGGGATGGGATGATCTTGGAGCAGATAAAGAAACAGCTCAACAAGCTCATCCCCGTCATAAAGGTAATGGACATGACGGGGAAGCCCTATGTAGAGAGGGAGCTGGTCCTGGTCAAGGTGGGGGCGAAGCAGGAACACCGGGCGGAGATTCTGAGGATAGTGGACATCTTCAGGGCCAAGGTGGTGGACGTGAGCCCCAAGAGCTACACCATCGAGGTCACGGGGGACAGGGAAAAGATCAGGGCCTTCTTGGAACTCCTGAAGCCCATGGGCATAAAGGAGATCGCCAGGACAGGGCGAGTGGCAATAATGAGAGGATGAGAAAGGAGGAGAAGAGATGGCAAAGATCTACTACGATCAGGACGCAGACCTCGGTCATCTTCGGGGGAAGAAGATCGCCATTATCGGCTACGGGAGTCAGGGACACGCCCAGGCCCAGAACCTGAGGGACAGCGGCCTCGAGGTGATAGTGGCCGAAGTGGAGGGGACGGATAACTATCGCCTGGCCCAAGAACACGGCTTCTCTCCCCGTAGGGCCTCTGAGGCCGCTGCGGAGGCGGACTTCATCCAGATGCTCGTCCCCGATACCCTCCAACCCCAGGTGTACCGCGAGGAGATTCTGCCCCACCTCAGGGAGGGCAAGGTCCTCGGATTCTCCCATGGGTTCAACATCCACTACGGCCAGATCGTCCCCCCTCCCTATGTGGACGTGGTGATGGTGGCCCCCAAGGGACCCGGGCACCTCTTGAGGCGTCAGTTTGAGGAGGGGAAGGGGGTGCCGGCCCTAGTGGCGGTGGAGCAGGACGCCTCGGGAAAGGCCCTCGAGGTTGCCCTCGCCTATGCCAAGGGTATAGGGGCGACCCGGGCTGGGGTGATCGAGACGACCTTCAAGGAGGAGACCGAAACGGACCTCTTCGGGGAACAGGTGGTCCTCTGCGGAGGGGTGAGCGAGCTGATCCGGGCCGCCTTCGATACCCTGGTGGAGGCGGGATATCAGCCGGAGATAGCCTACTTTGAGTGCCTCCATGAACTGAAGCTCATCGTTGATTTGATCTACGAGGGAGGGATCACCTTTATGCGCTACTCGGTGAGCGATACCGCCGAGTACGGGGACCTCACGCGGGGAAGGAGGGTGATAAATCAGGAGACCCGAAGGATCATGAGGGAGATCCTCTCAGAGATCCAGGACGGTAGCTTTGCCCGGGAGTGGATCTTGGAGAATCAGGCGGGAAGGCCCGTATATAACGCCCTCAAGAAGAGGGATGCACAGCACCTTATAGAGCAGGTGGGTCGAGAGCTGAGGAAGATGATGAGCTGGATAGGGAAGAGGGAATGAGGGTGCCCATCCTCAAAGAGGGAGTCCTCTTTCTGGTCTTGTTCGGCGGAGCGAGCGTCTTCTTCGGCTGGAAGGGGAGGATCGTCCCCTTTCTCCCGTCCCTCATGCTCTTCCTCTTCAGCCTTCTCTTCTTCCGCAACCCTTATCGGGAGGCCCCCGAAGAGGAGGGAGTGATCGTCTCCCCAGCTGATGGGAGGGTGGTGGCCATAGAGGAGACGACCTATCCCTCGAGCCAGCAGAGGAGCAAGAAGGTGAGCGTCTTCATGTCGCTCTTTGACGTCCACGTGAACAGGGTACCGCTGGATGGGAGGGTGGAAGAGGTAAGGTACAGCCCTGGCCGGTTCCTTCCGGCCTTTCGCTCTGAGGCCTCCTCCCAAAACGAGCAGAACTTGCTCTCCCTCAGGGGAGAGGAGGGGAAAGTAGTGGTGGTCCAGGTGGCAGGGATACTGGCCCGCAGAATCATCTGCTATCTGCGCCCAGGGCAGGAGGTGAGGAAGGGGGATCTGCTGGGGGCGATCCTCCTCGGCTCCCGGGTAGACCTCTACCTCCCCCCTGAGGTTATCCTCTCGGTCCGTTTGGGGGAGAGGGTAAAGGGAGGAGTGAGTGTGGTGGGAAGGAGGGCGACGTGAGGAGGAAAGCGAAGAGGAGGGAGAAGAGGGGGGTATATCTCCTCCCCAATCTCCTTACGGCTGCGAGCCTGCTGTGCGGGTTTTACGCCCTGGTGGCCTCATGGAAGGGGGAGTTCGTCCACGCAGCGGTCGCCGTGCTTCTGGCCGGCCTCTTCGACGGGATAGATGGGAAGGTGGCCCGGCTTACCCACTCTGCGAGCCGCTTCGGGATGGAGTTCGATTCCCTGGCGGACCTGGTATCCTTCGGGGTGGCTCCGGCGATGCTCGCCTACAGCTGGGTCCTCCACCCTTATGGGAGATGGGGGTGGCTTGCCGCCTTCCTCTACGTGATCTGCGGGGCATTGAGGCTCGCCCGCTTCAACGTCCAGGCCACCACCGCCGAGATGAGGCATTTCTCTGGGCTCCCCGCCCCCGCCGCTGCTTACGGGATAGCCACCACGGTGCTCTTCTCCCAGAGGCTGGGTATCCCGATGGAGGAGAAGGGGGTGCTCCTCTCGGTCCTCCTTTACCTCCTCGCCTTCCTGATGGTGAGTAACTTCCCCTATCCCAGCTTCAAGGACCTGGAACTCTTCCGCCGTCGCCCCTTCAGCACCCTCGTGACCGGGGTCCTCATCATGGTAGTGGTCATCGCCGAACCCCAGATCACCCTCTTTCTCTGCTCCTGGGCTTACGTGGCCCTGGGTCCCCTTAAGAGGGTCAGGGTCGTGAGGGAGGAGAAGTTAGCGAAGGAGAGGGAATTGGGTTGAAGGGAAACTCCTTGCGCCTCTTTATCGCTGTTCCCCTTCCTCCCCCCCTGAAGGAGGAGATAGGAAAGGTACTGGATCGCCTGCGGCGGGGGGCAGGGGGGGTGCGATGGGTTCGGCCCGATAACGTCCACATCACCTTGAAGTTCCTGGGAAACGTCTCCGAGGGGAGGGTCGAGGAGGTGGCCCAAGCGATGAGGAGGGCTGCAGAGGGACATGCCCCCTTCGAGATAGAGATCAGGGGGGCGGGCGGGTTCCCCACGGATCGCTCCCCGAGGGTCCTCTGGATCGGAATAGGGGATGAGAGGGGGAGGTTGTTTGAGCTTCACCGAGATCTCCAGAAGGAGCTCTCCCCCCTGGGATTTCCTACGGAGGATAGGGAGTTTCGTCCCCATCTCACCCTCGGGAGGGTGAAGGCCGATAAGGATAAGAGGAGGGTCTCCCTGCTCCTTGAGGAGATCAAGGGGAGGGAGTTCGGAAGGATGGAGGTAAAGGAGCTCGTCCTCTACGAGAGCCGCCTTAAACCTTCAGGCGCCGAATATCATGACCTCGAGAGGGCGGCCCTTGGAGGATCGGACCCCCATTGAGGGGGAGGGAGGTTTGAGATGGAGGTCGAAAGGGAGAAGGCCTTGAATTTGGCGGTAAGCCAGATAGAGAGGCAGTTCGGCAAAGGGGCGATCATGCGCCTCGGGGCCGGGGTCTCTCCAGCGGAGATCCAGACCATCTCCACCGGTTCCATCGGCCTCGACCTGGCCCTCGGGGTGGGAGGGCTACCCCGGGGAAGGGTGGTGGAGATCTTCGGGCCGGAGGCCTCGGGGAAGACCACCCTGGCCCTTCACGTGGTGGCCGAGGCCCAGAGGGCCGGGGGGGTGGCCGCCTACATAGATGCGGAGCACGCCCTGGACCTGAACTATGCCCGCTCCTTGGGGGTGAACGTGGACGACCTGCTGCTGTCTCAGCCTGACACGGGAGAGCAGGCCCTGGAGATCGCCGAGATCCTGGTCAGAAGCGGGGCGGTGGACGTGATCGTGATCGATTCGGTGGCAGCCCTGGTTCCGAGGGCGGAGATCGAGGGGGAGATGGGGGAGCCCCATGTGGGCCTTCAGGCCAGGCTCATGTCCCAGGCCCTCCGAAAGCTCACCGCCACCATAAGCAAGTCCCAAGCGATCGTCATCTTCATCAACCAGATCAGGATGAAGATAGGGGTGATGTTCGGAAACCCGGAGACCACCCCTGGGGGAAACGCACTGAAGTTCTACTCCTCGGTGAGGATCGACATCCGGAAGATCGCTTCCATCAAGCGAGGACAGGAGACGATCGGAAGCCGCACCAAGGTGAGGGTGGTGAAGAACAAGGTGGCCCCTCCCTTCAAGGAGGCGGAGTTTGACCTGATCTACGGGGAGGGGATATCGAGGGAGGGGGAGGTCCTTGACCTGGGCACAGATCTGAACATCGTCGAGAAGATAGGTACCTGGTATTCCTTTGGAGACCTGCGGCTGGGGCAGGGAAGGGAGAACGCCAAGACCTTCTTGAAGGAGAATCCTGAGGTGATGAAAGAGATAGAGGAGAAGATATTAAGCCATTACGGTCTCCTGAAGAAGGAGGGATAAGCCATGGAAGTGGAGCTCAACGAACTCCTGCTGGACGCCATAAACAGGAGGGCATCAGACGTTCACCTGAAGGTGGGACAGCCCCCGATCTTCCGGATAGACGGGGAGCTGGTCTCCCTGGATCAGTACCCTCCCCTTAAGGCAAGTGAGGTGGCCAAGATAGCCTACCAGATCATGAGCGAAAGGCAGAGGGAACACTTCCTCAAGCACCGGGAGATAGATATGGGTTACGGAGTGATGGGGCTGGGGAGGTTCCGGGTGAACATCTTCCAGCAGCGGGGTACCATAGCCATCGCCTTCCGGATCGTGCCCTTTGAGATAAAGGGGTTCGAGGAGCTGAACCTGCCAGTGGAGCCGTTGGAACGCCTCTCCATGGAGCAGCGGGGGCTGATCCTGGTGACCGGGACCACTGGCTCAGGCAAAAGCACCACCTTGGCAGCGATGATAGACTACATCAACCATCACAGGCGCTGTCACGTGATAACCATCGAGGACCCGATCGAGTTCCTCCACCGGGACCACCTGAGCATCATCTCCCAGAGGGAGATAGGGAGCGACACGGAGAGCTTCGCCCAGGCCCTGAAGATGGCCCTGCGCCAGGACCCCGACGTGATCCTGGTGGGCGAGATGCGGGACTTCGAGACCATAGATACGGCCCTTCTGGCGGCCGAGACGGGCCATCTGGTCCTCTCCACCCTCCATACCCTCGATGCCAAGGAGACGATAAACCGGATCGTGGCCGTCTATCCCCCTTATCAGCAGAAGCAGATCAGGCTCCAGCTTGCCAGCGTGCTGAAGGGGGTCATCTCCCAGAGGCTCCTCCCCAAGGCCGACGGGGTGGGCAGGGTGCCGGCCGTGGAACTCCTGATATCCACGGCGCGCATCCGGGAGTGCATCATAGATAAGGACCGGACCCATGAGATCCCAATAGCCATAGCCGAAGGGCACGTAACCTACGGGACCCAGACCTTCGATCAGTCCCTCATGTCCCTCCTTCAGAGGGGACTCATCACCTATGAGGAGGCCCTCCGCCACTGCACCAACCCCGATGACTTCGCCCTCAGGGTGAAGGGCATTCTGGCCACCAGCGATATAGGATGGCAGGAGTTCGAGGTGGCCGAAAGGCGCAAGTCAGAACTTGAGCTGGAGGAGGGGGAGTGATCAGCGGAAACGAGATAAGGCGGTCATTTCTCGATTACTTCGCCTCCAAGGGCCATCAGGTGGTGAAGAGTTCCTCATTAGTCCCCCACGATGATCCCACCCTGCTCTTCACCAATGCGGGGATGGTCCAGTTCAAGAAGGTCTTCCTTCAGCAGGAAAAGAGGCCTTACAGGAGGGCCACCTCGGTCCAGAAGTGCCTGAGGGCAGGGGGTAAGCACAACGATCTGGAAAACGTGGGATATACCGCCCGCCACCACACCTTCTTCGAGATGCTCGGGAACTTTTCCTTCGGGGATTACTTCAAGCGGGAGGCGATAGAGATGGCCTGGGAGTACCTGACCCAGGTCCTGCGCCTCCCGGTGGAAAGACTCTGGGTCTCGGTCCACCGGGAGGACGATGAGGCCTCGAGGCTCTGGGAGGAGCTGGCAGGGCTCCCCCCTTCCAGGATCGTCCCCCTGGGGGATGAGGACAACTTCTGGGCGATGGGGGATACGGGCCCCTGCGGCCCATGCTCCGAGATCATCATCGATCAGGGGGAGGAGGTGGGCTGCGGGAGACCCACCTGCGGGGTGGGATGTGACTGTGACCGGTTCCTGGAGCTCTGGAACCTGGTATTCATGCAGTACAACCGGGAGGCCGACGGGACCATGACTCCCCTCCCTTCCCCGAGCATAGACACGGGGATGGGGCTCGAGAGGATCACGGCGGTCCTCCAGGGGGTGAAGAGCAACTACGACACCGACCTCTTCCGGGGGATCATCTCCAGGATAGAGGAGATAAGCGGCGTAAGGTATGGGGAGAACTCCAAGGCGGACATCTCCATCAGGGTCATCGCCGATCACAGCCGGGCCGTGGCCTTTCTGGTCGCCGATGGCGTCCTCCCCTCCAACGAGGGAAGGGGATATGTCCTGAGGAGGATCATCCGCCGGGCAGCCAGGCACTCAAGGACCTTAGGGGTGGAGGGAGGGATCCTGGTACCGGTGATCTCCAAGGTGATAGAGGGGATGGGCGAGGTGTACCCAGAGCTCCTGGAGGCCCGCAAGGTGATAGAGGAGGTGAGCAGGAGGGAGGAGGAGCGGTTCGCCTCCACCCTCGATTATGGACTGCGCCTCCTCACCGAGGAGATGGAGGAGCTGAAGGAAAGGGGAGAGAGGGTGATCTCCGGGGAGGTGATCTTCCGCCTCTACGACACCTACGGCTTCCCGGTGGACCTGACCGAGGAGGTGGCCAGGGAAGAGGGTTTTTCCCTCGATATGGAGGGGTTCCACCGGGAAATGGAGGAACAGAGGAGACGGGGGAAGGAGTCCTGGAGGGGAGGAGAGGAGTTAACCCCTCACTACCAGAGGATGGCAGAGGAGGGGATCACCACGACCTTTGTCGGATACGAGAGGCTCCAAGAGAAGGGGAAGGTCCTGGCCCTCATCAGGGATGGCGAGCGCGTCAAGGGGGCAGGAGAGGGGGAGGAGGTGGAGCTCATAACCGACATCACTCCCTTTTACGCTGAGGCCGGAGGACAGGTGGCCGATGAAGGGGCCATCAGGACCACAGGGGGTGAGCTGAAGGTGACCGATGTGAGAAGGCCCCTTCCTTCCCTCATCGTCCACAGGGGAAAGGTCCTGAAGGGGGAGATAAGGGAGGGGGAGGAGGCCCTCCTGGTGGTGGATGAGCCCAGGAGGATGGCGACGGCCCGCAACCACACCGCCACCCACATCCTGCACGCCGTCTTAAGGGAGGTGCTGGGGGAGCACGTCCGGCAGGCCGGATCTCTCGTCGCCCCGTCGAGGCTGAGGTTCGACTTCACCCACTTCTCCCCCATCCCGAAGGAGGTCCTTCAGGAGATAGAAGAGGAGGTGAACAGGAGGATATGGCGGGATGATGAGGTGAGGACGGAGGTCACCGCCCTGGAGGAGGCCTCGAAGCGGGGAGCGATCGCCTTGTTCGGGGAGAAGTACGGGGAGAAGGTAAGGGTAGTGGCCATAGGCGATTACAGCATGGAGCTCTGCGGGGGGACCCATGTAAGGAGGACGGGAGAGATCGGCCTCTTCAAGATCGTCACCGAGGGAGGGGTCGCAGCAGGGGTGAGGAGGATAGAGGCCCTTACGGCCGAGGAGGCCCTGAGATACCTCCGGGGAGAGGAGGAGCTCATCGAGGAGCTCGGCTCCCTGCTCCGTTCCACCCCTCAGGAGCTCCTCAGGAAGGCCTCAAGGGTGCTGGAGGAGAGGAGACAGTTGGAGAAGGAGCTGGAGGGACTGCGCCGCAAACTCCTCGGCGCCCCCTCGGGACTGACCCCCACGGAGAGGGAGATAGGAGGGGTAAAGGTGGCCACCCTCAGGGCAGAGGAGATGGACGTTAAGGCCCTGAGGGAGCTCGGAGACGGGATAAAGTCCCGGATGGGCTCAGGGATAGTCCTTCTGGGGAGCAAAAGCGGGGAGAAGGCCACCTGCATTCTGATGGTTACCAGGGATCTCTCCTCCCAATACCCCGCCAATGAGCTCCTCAAGGAACTGCTCTCCCTTACGGGAGGGAGAGGAGGAGGGCAGCCCACGATGGCCCAGGCCGGGATGAAGGCCTCCGAGCTGGAGAAGGCCTTCGAGGCCATATTTGACGTAGTCCGCAGATGGCAGGATCGCTGATCATCCATGTCTTCAAAGAAAATCTTAAATAAATCATCAATAAAAAGGAGGGGGTCATGGCGAGGTTGGATATCAGATGTAATGTCCAAGTGCCCGTAACCCTCATGCCTGTGAGGAGATGGGGGAACTCCCCCCAGCAGGCCCTCACCAGGGACATGGGCATCTATGGCGCCTTCCTTAAAGCTCCCCTTTCATTGCCGGTGGACGCTCTGATCAACCTGAAGGCCCATCTGCCCTATGCCCCTGTGGAGACCGAGGGGAGGGTACTCAGGAGGGAGGAGGCAGGATTGGCCGTCAAGTTCACCCGCTTAGACAGGAGGGCCAAGTCATTGCTCTGGGACTACATCAAGGAGAAGATCCCCCACTGGGAAAGGTGTCCCTTCTGTGGAGCGGAAAACCCACCCGGGGTGGATTACTGCGGAGGGTGCGGTCTGTTCATCAACTTTCACATCGACAACTACTTAGAGATCCACGAGAGGGAGGTCATCTCCCGCCAGTCCCGACGGCTGGAGAGCGCCCTGGAGAGGTTCAACGAGAGGATGGAGGAGATCGAGAGACGACTCCTGGGAGGAGAGGGAGAGGAGCAGGAGCTGCTGAAGGAGGTCTCCTCCGCCATCTACGAGGTATGCGACGTGTGTCGGGACCTGGATGAGGTGGTCGGAGAGGAGAGGGAGTCGCTGAAGGAGAAGAAGCTGATGCTCAGGGAGAGGACGGAGAGGTTCTTCTCCAAGAGCTACTTCATGAGACATGCCAGGAGCTGGCCGAGGGGTTATCCTGGCGATTACAAGATGTTGGAGAACATCTACCGGAACATACCCCTTTCGGACGGCATCGGATACCTGCTGGACCTTCACTTCCTCAACACGGCCCTGGCCGTGGGGGTGAGGGAGCGCTTGGCCACCCTGAGGGAGCTCCTCCGTCGGGAGCTCGAGGTGAGACAGAAGCCCACCATCCTGGATGTGGCCTGTGGCCCCTGCCGCGAGATCTTCGAGCTCGCCCCTGAGATCGCCCAGTCGGAGGCGAGGATCACCTGCGTGGACTTCGACTCCGAGGCCCTGGATTTCGCCTACAACCGGATCTCCTACACCAAGGTGGCCCCCCAGGTCCAGTTCCGGAAGTACAACGCCCTGAGGATGGTAAACCACGAGAAGAACCTGAAGGAGTTCGGCCCCCAGGACATCATCTTCAGCACCGGACTCTTCGACTACCTGACCGATGACCTGCTGGTGAAGCTGATCAGGGCCCTGTATCAGCTGCTCAAGCCAGGCGGAAAGCTCATCTGCTCCTTCAAGGATAGCACCATGTACAAGACCCAGGAGTATCACTGGTTCGTCGACTGGGATTCCTTCTTCCAGAGGACGGCAGAGCAGAGCAGATCGCTCCTCATCGAGGCAGGGATAGACGATGAGCTGATAAAGACTACGAGGGAGAGGACAGGAGTGATAATCTTTTACATAGCGGAGAAGCCGTAACAGGGTGACCAAAGAGGAATACGTAAGGGAGAACCTGCTCAAGCAGACCCAGTACTGGATCGAGACGATCCTCATCCTGGGTGGGATCCTTTTTCTCCTCCTCGCCCTGATGGACTACCATGCTGCCAACCCCTACTTCCCGTACTTCCTGAAGCTCAGGATAGCCATAGCCGTCATGCTGGGCTTTCTGGCCCTGCTCAACCGGAGGAGGAGCGAAAGGCTCCAGTATTCCATCATCATCGTGGGCTCGGCGCTTTCGGCCCTTACCATCGAGCTGATGATCCTGAAGCTGGGGGGACACCGCTCCTCCTACTACGCAGGCCTCAACCTGGTGGTGATATGTGTGCTCGGATTCGTTCCCATAAACGTGAAGACCTCTGCATTGGTGGTAACGATCGTCTACCTGATCTACCTCGTCCCCATCCTCCTCTTCGACAGAATCACCGATATCTCGACCTTCGCCAGCAACAACGCCTTCCTCATTTCGACCTTCCTGATCCTCCTGGTGTGGAGGTCCCTAAACCAGAAACGGCTTCAGAAGGAGCTGGAGCTCCAGTACGAGCTCAACCGGGAGAGGGAGAAACTGGCCCACTACTCCTCAGAACTGGAGCGGATCGTCGATGAGCGGACGAAGAGGCTCCAGCGCTCGGAGCAGGTCCTGAGGACCCTCTTCGAGAACGCCAACGACGGAATAGTGATCATGGACAGGGAGGGAAACATCATCAGGGACAACCCCCGGGCCTGTGAGATACACGGATACGAGACCCTGGTGGGGAGGAACGTAAGGACCCTGGAGGTGGATAAGGACTTAACCAAATGGAAGGAGAGGATGGAGAGGCTCCTTGCCGGAGAGTCCCTGGTGTTCGAGACGGAACACTATCGAAAGGACGGAACCAAGGTCTCCCTGGAGGTGAGCTCCAGGGCCATCGAGATAGAGGGTGAGAAGTATATCCAGTCCTTTTACCGGGACATAACGGAGAGGAAGAGGCTTCAGGCCCAGCTCCTCCACTCCCAGAAGATGGAGTCGATCGGCATCCTCGCCGGGGGGATCGCCCATGACTTCAACAACATCCTGACCTCCATACGGGGCTATGCCGATCTGCTCCTCATGGATGAGGGGCTTGACGAGAAGGTAGCGGAGAAGGTGAAGCAGATAGAGATATCGGCGAGGAGCGCCTCCCAGCTCGTCTCCAAGCTCCTCAACTTTGCCCGAAGGAAGGAGATGGAGATCGTCCCCTTCGACCTGAACAGGGTAGTGGAGGATACCCTGACGATGGTCTCAAGGATGATCCCCAAAAACGTGGCAGTAAAAAAGGAGCTCTCCGACCCCCTTCCCTCCATCGAAGGGGACGTGAGCCAAATCGAACAGGTCCTCCTGAACCTCATCCTGAACGCCGTGGACGCCATGCCCGAGGGAGGAGAGATCACGATAAGGACCCAGGAGATCTCCCTGCCCGATCGCCGGCGCTACCTGGTCCATCTGCCGCCGGGGCGTTATGTCCATCTAAGCGTTGCGGACACGGGCGTGGGCATCCCCCAGGAGCATCTCCCCCACATCTTCGAGCCCTTTTACACCACCAAAGAGAGAGATAAGGGGACGGGGCTGGGGCTGGCCATGGTCTACGGGATCGTGAAGGAGCACAAGGGGGAGATCACCGTGGAGAGCAGGGTGGGGGAGGGGACGGTCTTCGACATCTACCTTCCGGTCTCCGAGAAGAAGGCCATAGGCATGAGGGAAGAGGGAGAGGTGAGGGCCCCTCCACCAGTGGAGGGGAGGAGGATCCTGGTGATAGACGACGAGGTGGCGGTCCTGAAGTTGATCAAGGAGATCTTGGAAAGGAGCGGATACGAGGTGGTGGCCACGGCGGACCCTCTGCAGGGGGTGGAGACCTTGGAGAGGGAGCGTCACGGTATAGACCTCCTCATCACCGATATGATCATGCCGAAGATGGACGGGGGGAAGGTGGCCAAGAGGGCGAAGGAGATAAATCCTCAGATAAAGGTGATAGCGATCACGGGCTATCGGGATGAGATCGAGGACGTCCCGGTCGACGGCTTTCTCAGGAAGCCCTTCGAGACGGGGAAGTTGCTCTCCATGGTTAGGGATGTCCTGTGGGGTCATAGGGAGATGACCACCTGATTCCTTTTCCCCTTGACGTCCCATGCTCTTAAGGGATCTGGTGGAAATATCGCGGAAGGTCAGCCTTACCTCCCGAAAGAAGGAGAAGGTTTCGCTGATCGCCTCCCTCCTTTCCCGGCTCAGAGGGGAGGAGGTGAGGCTCGCTGCCTCCTATCTCTCGGGCCGCATCCCCCAGGGGCGCCTCGGTGTGGGCTGGAGGACGATGGAGGAGGCCATGAGGGATCTGCCGAGGAGGGAAGGTCCTCTCTCCGTCCCTGAGGTGGACCGCTTCTTCGATGAGATTGCCTCTCAGAGGGGGGCCGGTTCATTGGAGAGGAAGCTCAGAGCGTTGAGGGAGATGCTCTCCAGGGCCCGAGAGGAGGAGCAGCGCTTTCTCTCTTCCCTGATCATGGGGGAGATGAGACAGGGGGCCCTGGAAGGTCTGGTCCTTGAAGCGATAGGAAAGGCATCGGGTCTCCCTCAAGAGCGGGTCCGCCAGGCCTTCATGTTCTCTGGGGATGTGGGAGAAGTGGCCAGGGCAGCCATAGAGGAAGGGGAAGGAGGCCTTGGGCGGTTCGGCCCCCGGCTCTTTCAGCCCATCGCCCCCATGCTTGCCAGCCCGGCCGAGGACGAGGGGGAGGCCCTGAAGCGCTTAGGGGAGGCGGGCTGGGAATACAAGATGGACGGGGCCCGGGTCCAGATCCATAAGGGGGGCGACGAGATCAGGGTCTTCAGCCGGCACCTGAAGGAGGTGACGAAAAGCGTCCCTGAGGTGATGGAACTGGGAAGGCGCCTCCCCTTCAAGGAGGCGATCCTTGAGGGGGAGGCCCTGGCCCTGCGCCAGGACGGAAGGCCCCAGCCCTTCCAGGTGACCATGCGTCGCTTCGGGAGGATGAAGGAGGTGGAGAGGATGAGGAGGGAGATCCCCCTCACCCCTTACTTTTTCGATATCCTCTACTTAGACGGGGAGTCCCTGATCCAGGTCCCCTATAGGGAACGCTTCAGGGCCCTTTCCGATGGGGTCCCCTCCGAAAACCTCATCCCTCGGATCGTCACCGCCGATAAGAAAGAGGTGGAGGAGTTCCTCCGCAGGAGCATATCGGCAGGGCACGAGGGGCTTATGGCCAAAGGACTTGATTCCCCTTATGTAGCCGGACACCGGGGCTTTCACTGGCTCAAGATCAAACGGGCCCAGACCCTCGATCTGGTAGTCCTGGCGGCCGAATGGGGGCATGGAAGGAGGAGGGGCTACCTGAGCAACCTCCACCTCGGCGCATGGGACCCGAAGGCGGGAAGGTTCGTGATGCTGGGGAAGACCTTCAAGGGGCTCACCGACGAGATGCTCCGCTACCAGACCGAAAGGCTCCTTGAACTTGAGACGGGGCGCGACGAATGGACCGTCTACGTGAGGCCAGAGTTGGTCGTCGAGGTGGCCTTCAGCGACCTTCAGGAGAGCCCCCGCTACCCCGCGGGGATAGCCCTCAGGTTCGCTCGCGTGAAGGGCTATCGCCCTGACAAATCCCCCCAGGAAGCGGACACCATCGAAAGGGTGAGGGAGATCTTTGAGGCCCAGAGGAGGTAAGGAGGCAAGTTTTTGCTAAAGAAGGAGTGAAGAGATGGAGAGTTCACCTTTCACCGCTTCAGACAGGGAAGAGTTCGCCCGCTTGGGGATCGAAGAGGAGAAGGCCCTCTTTCAGCTCCGACTCCTTCAGGGACCACCTCCTCATCTCGAGCTCGTACGGGCCTGTACCGTAGGGGACGGAATAAAGGCGGTCCCGGAGGAAGAAAAGAAAGGGCTCATCGAGCTTTACGAGGAGGCGGCCTCTGGGGGGCGCTCGATGAAGTTCGTGCCCGCCTCAGGGGCGGCGACGAGGATGTTCAAGGCCCTGGAATGGTTCAGAAACGAGTTTCCGGATATGGGCTGGGAGGAGCTGAGGGCCAGGAAAGGTGAGAGGAAGGAGTTCGGGGAGGTGCTCACCTTCCTGGAAAACCTGGAAAGGTTCGCCTTCTTTGGGGACCTTGAGGCGGCCCTCGCCCAGGATGGCCTGGACCTGAGGGAGCTTCTCAGGGAGGGGAAGATAAGGACGGTGCTCGATTACTTCCTCGGCCCCGAGGGGCTTAAGTACGGCTCCCTCCCAAAAGGCCTATTGAAGTTCCACTGCTATCCCGAGGGGTGTCGCACCGCTTTCGAGGAGCACCTGGTCGAGGCCGCTCAGTACGTGCGGGACTCCGGGGGGGTATGCAGGCTCCACTTCACCGTCTCTCCCCAGCACAGGGACCACTTTGAGGGGCACTTCCGGGAGGTCAGGGAAATATACGAGAGGAGGTTCGGGGTGCGCTACGAGGTGACCTTCTCCGAGCAGAAGAGGTCCACCGACACCATCGCCGTGGATGCCGAGGGGAGACCCTTCCGCCTCCCCGATGGGAAGCTCCTCTTCAGGCCAGGGGGGCACGGCGCCCTCTTGGAGAACCTGAACGAACTGGAAGGGGACATCGTCTTCATCAAGAACATAGACAACGTCGTCCCCGATCGGCTGAAGCCTCCTACCCTCCTCTGGAAAAAGATCCTGGGGGGATATCTCCTTAAAGTTCAGTCCAGGGCCTTTTCCTACCTGGAGAGATTGGAGGGCGATCTCCTGGGTGAGGAGGAACTGGATGAGGTACTCGGTTTCCTCCGAGAGGAGTTCTCCACAGTGCCCCCTGAGGACTGGGGGCGCTTCTCCCTGAAG